>JACPRU010000034.1 GCA_016189835.1 Deltaproteobacteria bacterium
GATCTACCAGACGACCTCGTTCGTCTTCGAGGATACGGCGCATGCCGCGCACCTCTTTGCCCTCAACAAGTTCGGCAACATCTATACGCGCATCTCCAACCCGACGACGGCGGCGTTCGAGGAGCGCGTCGCCTCGCTCGAAGGCGGCGTGGGCGCGCTGGCGGCGGCCTCGGGCCAGGCAGCGCAGCTCGTCGCCATCACCACGCTGCTCAAGGCGGGCGACGAGATGGTGTCCGCGAACACGCTGTACGGGGGCACCTACAACCAGTTCGCGCTCACCTTCAAGCGCTTCGGCATCCAGGTGAAGTTCGTCGATACCGACGACCCGGAGGATTTCGCGCGCGCCATCACGCCGCGGACCAAGCTCCTCTACGGCGAGACGATCGGCAATCCCAAGGGCGACGTGTTCCCGATCCGCGAGGTCGCCGACATCGCCCGCGCGCACAAGATCCCGCTGATGATCGACAACACGTTCGCCTCGCCCTACCTGTGCCGGCCGATCGAGCACGGCGCGGACATCGTGGTGCACTCCGCGACCAAGTTCATCGGCGGGCACGGCACCTGCATCGGCGGCGTCATCGTCGACGGCGGCACGTTTCCCTGGGACAACGGCACCTTTCCCGAGATGGTCGAACCGTCGCCCGGATACCACGGCATGCGCTACTGGGAGACGTTCGGCAATTTCACCTTCATCCTGAAGGCGCGGGTCGAGATCATGCGCGACCTGGGCGCGTGCCTGAGCCCGTTCAACGCGTTCCTGTTCCTCCAGGGGCTCGAGACGCTGTCGATGCGGATGGAGCGCCACGCCGCCAACGGCAAGGCGGTGGCCGAGTGGCTGGCGCGGCATCCGCTGGTGCCCTGGGTGAACCACGCGGGACTCGCCTCGAGCCCGTATCACGAGCGCGCCAGGAAATACCTTCCCAACGGGGCGGGCTCGATCTTCACCTTCGGGATCAAGGGCGGGCGCGAAGCCGGCCGGCGCTTCATCGAGGCGGTCAAGCTGCACTCGCATCTCGCCAACGTGGGCGACGCCAAGAGCCTGGTCATCCACCCGGCGAGCACCACGCACCAGCAGCTCACCGACGAAGAGCAGATCGCCGCCGGCATCGCGCCGGACATGATCCGCATCTCGGTCGGCCTGGAGAATCTCGAGGACATCCTCTGGGATCTCGGCCAGGCGCTCGCCGCCTCGCAGCCGGATCGCGCCTCCGCGACCGGATGACGCGCGCTGCGAGCCCACTCGGCGGCCCTGCTGCGGGAAGCCAGGAGGAAGCGGAAATGGTCGAGTTCGGACCACTGGCCGGCACGGAATGGTTGGCGGCGAATCTCGGGGCCGCGGACCTGCGCATCTTCGACGTCACGGTGTTCCTGCATCCGAACCCGGAAGGCCGGGGGTATCGGGTCGAGAGCGGCCGCGAGCGCTTCCGGGAGGGCCACGTTCCGGGCGCGGTGTTCATCGATCTGATCGAAGATCTGTCGGCGCCCGGCAGCGGCCTGCCGTTCACGATGCCGCCCGCGGATCTCGCCGCGCAGAAGCTCGCGGCGGCCGGCATCGCGGCCGACAGCCGCGTGGTCGCCTACAGCACGGGCTCGGTGATGTGGGCGACGCGGCTGTGGTGGATGCTCCGGTCGCTCGGCTTCGACCGCGCCGCGGTGCTCGACGGCGGCTTCGCCAAGTGGCGCAGCGAGGGCCGCCCGGTGACTCGCGAGCCGTCGACCTATCCGCCCGCGACGTTGCCGATCTCGCCGCGCCCTTCCCTCTGGGCCGGCCTCGACGAGATGCGCAGGGTGGCCGCCGAGGGCGGGGCCTGCGCGGTCAACGCCTTGTCGCCGGAGGTCTACCGCGGGGAGAAGAACGTCTACGGCCGTCCCGGCCACATTCCGGGAAGCCACAACGTCTTCTACGACGGCCTCCTCTACCCGCAATCGGCGACCTTCCGGCCGCTCGGCGAGCTGCGAGAACGCTTCGCGAGCAGCGGGGCGCTCGCCAGCCCGCGAGTCATCACCTATTGCGGCGGCGGCATCTCCGCGACCATGGACGCGCTCGCGCTCACGCTGCTCGGCCACCCGAACGTCGCCGTCTACGACGGGTCGATGTCGGAGTGGGTGCGCCACCCGGAGCTCCCGCTCAAGCTCGGCAGCGAGCCTTGACGTCGATCGCGGGGCGGTTGTCTTTCGGCCGGCGCTGGGCTACCCGAGAGATGGATGATCCGTGCCGAGCTGAGCGGTCACTACCGCGACGACGGTCAGTATCCGGCCGCGGTTGTGAACATCACGAATCGCTGCAACCTCTCCTGTCAGCATTGCTTCATCTTCCGCGACGGGAACCCGAACGAGGCGCCGCGCTCGGCGCGTGACGAGCTGAGCGGCGACGCCATCCTCGAGACGCTGGTCGGGCTGCGCGAACGCCACGGCGTCGGCGCCGTCCTGTGGATGGGAGGCGAGCCCCTGCTGCGGCGGGATCTCATCCGCGAGGGCCTCCGCCTCTTCCCGCGCAACACGATCGTCACCAACGGGACCATCCCGCTCGCCGATTTCGGACCCAACGCGCTGTACGTGGTCAGCCTCGATGGCCCCGAAGAGCTGAACGACGCCATCCGCGGCCGGGGAACGTACCGCAAGGTCGTGCGCAACCTGTCGCGCATCCCGGCGGGCTTCACGACGCCCGTACAGGTGCAGTGCGTGGTCACCAAACGCAATCAACACCGTCTCGAAGAGGTGGTCCTGGCGGTGCGGGAGACGCGGGCCGCCTGGATCACCTTCTCCTTCTACGTGCCGCGCGCCCACGACACGAGCCCCGATGCTTGGCAAACCAACGACGAACGGGCGGCCGCCGTGCGCGAGGTGATGCGGCTCAAGGCGCGCTATCCCGGCTTCGTGCGAAACTCCGCGCGCATGCTCGAGCTGATGCTGCCGCCCGACTGCCAGCGCGTCACCGACGCCTGCCCGGCACGAGATCACGTCCTGCCCCTGTATCTCGACGGCGATCACTTCACCACGCCCTTCTGCTGCTACGGCAACGACGTCGACTGCGACCGCTGCGGTGCCTGGGTCGTGTTCAGCCTCGCCGCGAAGCTCGGCGTCGACGCGAGCGGCGCCGCGGCCGCCCCTGCCTAGCCCCGATGCCGGTTGGACAGCACGACGTTTCCCGCGCGGTCTGCGGCGGGATCGTCGCGGCGCTACTCGCGAGCCAGCAGAACCCAAACACCGACGGCGATGAAGCCCACACCGGCGACCCAACGAACCACCTTGGGGTGCACGTGCTCGGAGACCAGAGAGCCTGCGAGAACACCGAGCGCCGAGGTGAGAACCAGCGCCGCCGCCGACGCCGCGAACACCGTGAGCTTCGGATGGGAGGTGTCGGCAGCGTAGAGAAGGGTCGCGAGTTGAGTCTTGTCGCCGAGTTCGGCAACGAAGATGGTGAAAAAAACGGTCCCAAAGAGCTTGACGTCCATGCCTCTAGCCTCGTGCGCTTTTCAGGAGAATAGTCAGCAGAAGTGGCCTGCCGGTTTCGATGACGATCGATCTCCGATGCTCGGCTCGCGCCGGTCGCTCATGCTCAGCTCTCCACCTTCAACATGGCCAAGAAAGCGTCCTGCGGGATCTCGACCTTGCCGACCTGCTTCATGCGCCGCTTGCCTTCCTTCTGCTTCTCGAGGAGCTTCCGCTTGCGGGTGATGTCGCCGCCGTAGCACTTCGCGGTCACGTTCTTGCGCAGCGCCTTGACGGTCTCGCGGGCGATCACCTTGGTGCCGATCGACGCCTGGATGACCACCTCGAACATCTGGCGGGGGATGATCTCCTTCATCTTCGCCGCCAGGTCCCGGCCGCGGTGATAGGCCTTGTCGCGGTGGACGATCACCGACAGCGCGTCGACCGGGTCGCCGTTGATGCGGATGTCGAGCTTGACGAGATCGGAGGGGCGGAAGTCGACCAGCTCGTACTCCATCGAGGCGTAGCCCTTGGAGACCGACTTCAGCCGGTCGTAGAAGTCGAGAACGATCTCGCTGAGCGGCAGCTCGTACTCGACCACCACGCGGCTCTCGCCCGTGTAGCGCAGCTCGCGCTGCCGGCCGCGCTTCTCCTCGCAGAGCGCGAACACGGCGCCGACGAACTCCGCCGGCATGTGGATCGAGGCGAGGATGTAGGGCTCGGCGATCTCCTCGATCTCCTGCGCCGGGGGCAGCTTCGCCGGGCTCTCCACCGTCAGCTCCGCGCCCGAGGCCTTCTTCACCCGGTAGGCGACGGTCGGCGCGGTGTTGATGAGATCGAGGGAGTACTCGCGCTCGAGCCGCTCCTGCACGATCTCCATGTGCAGCAGGCCGAGGAAGCCGCAGCGGAATCCGAAGCCGAGCGCGAGCGAGGTCTCCGGCTCGTAGGTGAACGAGGCGTCGTTCAGCCGCAGCTTCTCGACCGCGTCGCGCAGCACCTCGTACTGTGCGCTGTCCGAGGGATAGAGCCCCGAGAACACCATCGGTTTAGCCGGCTTGAAGCCGGGCAGCGACACCGCGGTGGGGCGCGCGGCCTCGGTCACGGTGTCGCCGATCTTGGTCTCCTCCACCGCCTTGATGCCGGCCATGAGGAAGCCGACCTCGCCGGCCGACAGCGCTTCCACCTCGAGCGGGCGGGGCGCGAACACGCCGACCCGCGTGACCTCGAACTCGCCGCCGCCGGCCATCAGCCGGATGCGCATTCCCTTGGCGACGCGCCCGTCGACCACGCGGCAGAGGATCACGGCGCCGTGGTAGGGATCGAACCAGCTGTCGAAGATCAGCGCGGCGAGCGGCTGCGCCGCGTCGCCCCGCGGCGGCGGGATGTCGCGCACCACCGCCTCCAGCACGCCCTCGATGCCGATCCCCTCCTTCGCCGACACCAGCAACGCGCCCGAGGCGTCGAGGCCGATCACCTCCTCGAGCTCGCGCTTGGCGCGCTCCGGATCGGCGCTCGGCAGGTCGATCTTGTTGATCACCGGCAGGATCGTCAGGTCGTGGTCGAGCGCCAGGTAGACGTTGGCGACGGTCTGCGCCTCCACGCCCTGCGAGGCGTCGACCACCAGCAGCGCGCCCTCGCAGGCCGAGAGGCTGCGCGACACCTCGTAGCTGAAGTCGACGTGGCCGGGCGTGTCGATGAGGTTCAGCACGTAGTCGCGGCCGTCGCTCGCCCGGTAGTTGAGGCGCACCGCGCTCGCCTTGATGGTGATGCCGCGCTCGCGCTCGATGTCCATCGAGTCGAGGAACTGCTCCTTGCGCTCGCGCTCGGAGAGCGCGCCGGTGCGCTCCAGCAGGCGGTCGGCCAGCGTCGACTTCCCGTGATCGATGTGCGCGATGATCGAGAAGTTGCGGATGTCGCGCGCCGCGCTCACCGGAGAAAAAAGGAGAAACGGGGTCGGGAGTCTTTTTCGGCAGCCATGTCAGGATCGCGAAACGACTCCCGACCCCTTTTTCTCGCGAAACCAGTCGTAGGTGCGCCGCAGGCCTTCGTCGAGATCGACCCGCGGCTCCCAGCCGAGCTCCCGCCGGGCGAGCGACGGGTCGATCACGCTGCGCCGCTGCTCGCCCGCCTTGGCGGGTCCGTGCACCGGCGTGAGCCGCTGGCCCGACAGCGCAACCAGCTTCGCGGCCAGCGTCACGACGTCGGTCTCGCGCCCGGTGCCGAGGTTCATCGGGCCGACGAACGAGCTGCGCAGCGCCGCGAGATTCGCGCGCACCAGGTCCTCGATGAACACGTAGTCGCGGGTCTGCCGGCCGTCGCCGTTGATGCGCGGCGGCTCGCCGCGCAGCAGCTTCTCGCAGAAGATCGCCACCACCCCGGCCTCGCCGTGCGGGTCCTGGCGCGGTCCGTAGACGTTCGCGTAGCGGAACGCGAGGTACGGCAGCCCGTGCACCGCGTGGTAGTAGAAGAGATAGTGCTCGCCCGAGCGCTTGCTCACGCCGTAGGGCGAGACCGGGTCGGTGCGGTCCTGTTCGCGGGCCGGGAAGCGCTCCTGCTCGCCGTAGGCGGCGCCGCCCGAGGACGCGAAGATCACCCGCTTCACGCCGGTCTTCACCGCGGCCTCGAGCAGGCGGATCGTGCCGACGATGTTGACCTCCGCGTCGAACGCCGGCGACGTCACCGACAGCCGCACGTCCATCTGCGCCGCGTGGTGGCTGATCAGATCGGGGCGCTCGGCCTCGAGCACCTCGGCGAGCGCGGGTGAGACGATGTCCACCTCGTGGAAGCGCGCCGCGGCGGGCAGGTTCTCGCGCTTCCCCGAATACAGGTTGTCGACCACGACCACCTCGTGGCCGGCCTCGACGTAGGCGCCGGCGATCGTCGAGCCGATGAACCCGGCGCCGCCGGTGATGAGGATCTTCACGCTCCGCGGATCCTACGAGACGCCGGGGCCGGAGTCCACCTCACAACCGGCCGCGGAAGTACTCGATGGTGACGCGCAGCCCCTCCTCCACGTCCATCTTCGGCTCCCAGCCGAGCAGCTTGCGAGCGAGGCGGATGTCGGGCTGGCGCACCTTGGGGTCGTCGACGGGCAGCGGACGGTGGACGATCCGGCTCTGGCTGCGGGTCAGCCGGAGGATCGTCCGCGCGAAGTCGAGCACGGTCATTTCGCCCGGGTTGCCGAGGTTGACCGGCCCGTCGTAGTCGGAGTGGAGCAGCCGCACGATGCCTTCGACGAGATCGGAGACGTAGCAGAAGCTGCGCGTCTGCTTGCCGTCGCCGTAGACGGTCACGTCCTCGCCGCGCAGCGCCTGCATGATGAAGTTCGGCACCACCCGGCCGTCGTTGGTCCGCATTCTCGGGCCAAAGGTGTTGAAGATGCGGACGATGCGCGTCGGAATCCCGTGCGCGCGGTGGTAGGCCATGGTGAGCGCCTCGGCGAAGCGCTTGGCCTCGTCGTAGACGCCGCGCGGCCCGATCGGGTTGACGTTGCCCCAGTACTCCTCGTTCTGCGGGTGAACGAGCGGATCGCCGTAGACTTCCGAGGTCGAGGCGAGAAGGAAGCGCGCTCCCTTCTCCTTGGCGAGGCCGAGCGCCTTGTGGGTGCCGAGCGAGCCGACCTTCAGCGTCTGGATCGGCAGCTCGAGGTAATCGACCGGGCTCGCCGGCGAAGCGAAGTGCAGGATCGCGTCGAGCGGTCCCTTCACGTAGATGTACTGCGTCACGTCCTGGTGGATGAAGGAGAAGCGCTGCTCGGGCAGCAGCGCGGCGATGTTGTCCGGGTTGCCGGTGATGAAGTTGTCGACGCAGATGACCTCGTCGCCGTCGGCGAGAAATCGCTCGCAGAGATGCGAGCCGATGAAGCCCGCCCCGCCCGTGATCATCACCCGTGACATGGACGCTCCATCCTAGCCGGACCGCTCCCTCGGGCCAATCGCCGCCGCGCGGCCGGTGCCGTCCTCGGGACAGCGCCCCGCGGCGGGGGGGCGCCGCCCCCGCCCCTCGCGGCCGCGGCGGCTCCGGCGCTCACCCCTCGCCCGCCGCCGTCCGCCCGATCGAGTGATACGCGAAGCCGAGCGAGGCCATCTCCGCGGGCTTGTAGAGATTGCGGCCGTCGAAGATCACCGGCTGGCGCAGCAGCCGCTTCATGCGCGCGAAGTCCGGGCGGCGGAACTCGTTCCACTCGGTGAGAATGAGCAGCGCATCGGCGCCGTCGAGCGCGTCGTAGTTGATGCGGTGGTAGCTGACGCGGTCGCCGAAGTACCGCCGCGCCTCGATCAGCGCCTCGGGATCGTGCACGCGCACCCCGGCGCCGGCCTTGAGCAAGCCCTCGACGACCGTCAGCGACGGCGCTTCGCGCATGTCGTCGGTGCGCGGCTTGAACGACAGCCCCCAGATCGCGAACGTGCGCCCGGCGAGGCTCGCGCCGTAGCGCGCCCTCACCTTGTGCACGAGCACGTGCTTCTGGCGGTCGTTCACCGCGTCGACCGCGCGCAGCATCGCCGAGTCGAGGCCGTACTCCTCGGCGGTGTGGATCATCGCCTGCACGTCCTTCGGGAAGCAGGAGCCGCCGTAGCCGATGCCGGGGAACAGGAAGTGCTGGCCGATGCGCCGGTCCGCGCCCACGCCGCGGCGCACCAGGTTCACGTCGGCGCCGACCCGCTCGCAGAGGTTCGCGACCTCGTTCATGAACGAGATGCGCGTGGCGAGCAGCGCGTTGGCCGCGTACTTGGTCATCTCGGCGCTGCGGTTGTCCATGACGAAGATCGGATTCTCGGTGCGCACGAACGGCGAGTAGAGCTCCTTCATCAGCTCGATCGCCCGCTCCGAGTCGCTGCCGATGACCACGCGATCGGGCTTCATGAAGTCGTCGATCGCCGCCCCCTCCTTCAGGAACTCGGGGTTCGAGACCACGTCGAAGGGCTGTGAGGTGACGACCGCGACCGCCTGGCGCACGCGATCGGCGGTGCCGACCGGCACGGTCGACTTGTTGACGATGACGCGATAGCCGTCCATCGCGCGGCCGATCTCGGCGGCCACCCCGAGCACCGCCGACAGGTCGGCCGAGCCGTCGATCCGCTCGGGCGTGCCGACGGCGATGAAGCAGAACAGAGACTGGCGCACCGCCGCGGCGAGGTCGTCGGTGAACGACAGGCGCCCTTCCTGGTGATTGCGGCGCAGCAGCTCTTCCAGGCCCGGCTCGTAGATCGGCGACTTGCCCTCGCGCAGCAGCGAGAGCTTCCGTTCGTCGACGTCGACGCCGACCACGTCGTTACCGCTCTCCGCGAAGCACGTCCCGGCCACCAGGCCGACGTACCCCGTTCCGACCACGCAAACCTTCATCGAACACTCCTGACGGCGAGCTCAGTAGGCATTGGGATCGTGGAAGCCGCGAAACAAGGTGAGCCAGAGGATCTTCAGGTCGAGCAGCAGCGACCAGTTCTCGATATAGTAGAGGTCGTAGCGGATGCGCTGCTCGACCGAGGTGTTGCCGCGCAGGCCGTGGATCTGCGCCCAGCCGGTCATGCCGGCGCGCACCTTGTGACGCAGCATGTACTTCGGAATGTTCTGGCGGAACTGCTCGATGAACACCGGCCGCTCGGGCCGCGGCCCGACCAGGCTCATCTCGCCGCGCAGCACGTTGAAGAGCTGCGGCAGCTCGTCCAGGCTGGTCCGGCGCAGCCACGCGCCGAGCCGGGTCCGGCGCGGGTCGTCCGCCGACGCCCACACCGCCCCGGTCTCTCGCTCCGCGTCGGCCCGCATGGTGCGAAACTTCCAGACCAGGAACGTGCGCCCGTCGAGGCTCATGCGCTCCTGGCGGTAGAACACGTGCCCGGAGGACGTCAGCCGGATGGCGAGGGCGATCACCGCGAAGAGCGGCGACAGCAGCGCGGTCAACAGCGCCGCCGCCACCACGTCCACCGAGCGCTTGACGACGTCGTTCCAGCCGCCGAGCGGCGTGTCGAGCAGGCTCACCACCGGCAGGCCGTCGAAGTCCTCGATGCCGCCGCGCAGGCTGATGAACTTGTAGATGTCGGGAATGACCTTGATGTCGACCATCGACGGGCCGATGCGCCGCAGGATCTCCTCGAGGCAGGTGATCGACTCGAGCGGCAGCGCGATCAGCACCTGATCGATGCCGTTCTGCTCGAGCACGGTCTGCACGTCGGCGTAGGTGCCGATCACGCGGTCGGCGCCGATCGCGCGGCCGACCTCGTCGGCGCGCTCGGCGAGAAATCCCCGCACCGTGAAGCCGAGACCGGGGTGCTCGGCGATCTTCCCGGCGACGGTCTCGGCGAGCTCGCCACCGCCGACGATCAGCACGTGGCGCAGGTTGAAGCCGCGGGCGCGGAAGACGGCGAACACCTGGCGGAGCACCAGCCGCTCGGCCACCAGCATCACCACCGCCAGCACCCAGAAGTAGAAGAACACGCCGCGCGAGAACGAATAGTCCTTCTCCCAGAACAGGAACGCCACCGACATGAAGACCAGCACGGAGAGCGTCGAGGCCTGGGCGACGCGGATCGCCTCGTGAATCGCCTGGGTGCCGCGGGTCAGGTGGTAGAGCCCGAAGCCGCGCAGCATCGCGCCCCAGATCACCCACACGAACAGCACCATCGGCAGGTAATTCGTCATCGGCGGGATGCCCTTCGGCGCGGGGATCGGCCCCCACTCGAAGCGCAGGTAGTAGGCGAGCACCCACGCCGCCGACACCACCGCCATGTCGGCGACGAAGAAGAAGCCCTGGAAGAGCTGGTGATGCCGCTTCAGCACGGCCGCGCCCCCGGCGTGGCGAAGCTCTTCAGCTCGTCGAGGAAGCGGTTGCGGCGAAACGCCGAGGCGTGGCGGCGCAGCCGAGCCGGGTCGAAGTCGGCCTGGTGGCGGCGCAGCGTCTCGAGGCCGCCGAGCAGGCCCTCGACGGTCGGCTCGGCGTAGAGCACTCCCGTCGGCTCGCCGCCGGCGCCGATCGGCGCCACGGTCTCGCAGAGGCCGCCGGCGCGCAGCCCCACCACCGGGCGCCCCATCGCCTGGCACTCGAGCGGCGCGATGCCGAAATCCTCGACGCCGGGGAACACCAGGGCGCGGGCGCGGCGGTAGAGATCGGGCAGCGCGTCGGAGCGCTGCCAGCCGAGGAAGCGCACGTTCGGCGGCGCGAGCCGCCGCAGCCGGCGCTCCTCGGGGCCGCTGCCGACGATCCACAGCGGTTCTCCCGTGCGGCGCACGGCCGCGATCGCCGTGTCGATCCGCTTGTAGGGGACCAGCGACGAGACGATCAGCAGGTACTCGCCCGGCCCGCTCGGCAAGCCCTCCTCGAAGTAGCGGTCCTCGACCGGCGGATGGATCACCGTGGCCTCGCGCCGATAGTAGCGGGCGACGCGCCGCTCGACGTGCCGCGAGATCGCGGCGATGCGGTCGACGCGGGCGGTGGCGGCGACGTCCCACAGGCGAAGGCGCGACGCGCAGGCCGAGACCACCAGCTCGGCCGGCTTCGGCAGGCGGCCGAAGTAGTCGTCGTAGAGGTCCCAGACGTAGCGCATCGGCGAGAAGCAGTAGCAGGCATGCTCGGCGCCGACCGGCGGGATCGCGCCCTTGGCGACGGCGTGGCTCATGCTGAGCACGAGATCGTAACCGCCGAGGTCGAAGCGTTCGACGGCGGCCGGAAACAGCGGCAGCAGGTAGCGGTAGTAGCGGTGAACCTCGGGAAGGCGCTGCAGGAACGAGGTGGTGATGCGGTGCCTCTCGATGGTCGGGCTGACCGTGCCCTTGCGGTGCAGCAGCGTGAAGACGTCGGCGTCGGGAAACAGCTCGCAGGCCGCCTCCAGGCACTTCTCACCACCCCGCATCCCCGTCAGCCAATCGTGAACCAGGGCGACCTTCAAGAATGACCTAGAATCTCCTCGTACACCGTGAGGGTCTTGCGGGCCGCGTCGACCCAGGAAAACAGCGCTGCGCGCTTCCGCCCCCGCTCCACCAGCTGCTCGCGAAGCCCGCGATCTGCCAGCAGGCGATACATTTCACCGGCGATCAAGTCAACGCGACGCGGCGAGACCAGCCGCGCCGCGTCGCCCGCGATCTCCGGCACCGCCCCCGCGTCCGCGGCCAGTACCGGCACGCCGCACGCGAAGGCCTCGACCACGGGCAGGCAGAAGCCCTCGTAGAGGGATGCCGAAGCCAGCAGCTCCGCGCCGTTGTAGAGCGCGACGAGGTCCTCCGCGCCGATCGTCTCGATCACCCGCACGCGCTCGCCGCCGCCGACCTCCGCCGTCGCCCGCCGCAGCGGCGGGGAGTTCGACAGCGCCCGGCCGCACAGCACGAGACCGGGACGGGGCTCGTCCAGCCGGCCCCACGCCCGCACCAGCGTCTCGACGTTCTTGTGCGGCAGACCGTTGCCGACGAACAGCACGTAGGGGCGCCGCAGACCGAGCCGCGCGAGCGCCCGCTCGACCTCTTCTCGGGGCAGCGTCCGGAAGCGGGCCGCCACGCCGTTCCAGATCACGCGGATCTTGCCGGGCTCGACGCCGAGGCGCTCGCGCAGATCGCGCGCCGTCGCCTCCGAGACGGTGATCACCCGCCGCGCGCGGCGGCACGCCCAGCGAATCATCGCGCCGCCGTACAAGCGATGCGCCGGCGAGCGCGGCAGCAGCACGTGGATCAGATCGTGGACGGTGACCACGATCGGTCCCGGCATGGCCAGCGGCAGGACGTAGTGCGGCGCGTGGAACAGGTCGATCGCCCGCGCCCGCGCCGCCGCCGGCAGCGCGAAGTGCTCGGCGAGCGAGTACTTGCCCGCCGCCACCGGCACCCACTCGACGCCGTCGAGCGGCAGCAGGGCGCGGCCCCCGCGGGTGCCGAAGGCGACGATCTCGAGATCGGGCCGCAACGAGCGCAGCCCGACCAGTGTCTCGCGAACGTACTCGCCGATGCCGCCGTCGCCGAGCTTGCGAACGTCGATGCCGAGGCGCATGGCGGTGGCTGCCGCGGGCGAACGAACCGGGGACGCGGCGCCGCGGCCGTCAGTCGAGCGCGCAGGCCCCTCGCACCGCCGCGCCGCAGGCCCCGCACGGCCCGGGCTCGGCCGGCGGCTGCGCGCCGGCGCCGACCGCGAAGGCCGAGGGGAGCTTGGCGACCTTTCCCGCGCCGCATTTCGGGCACGACACCCGAGCCGCGTGGCTCGACACCAGCTCTTCGAAGCGGGACCCGCAGGCACGGCACTCGTAATCGAACAGCGGCATCTCGAATCGACCTCTCGCGGCGGCAATCCTACCCGAGGGCGGCGTGAAACTGAAGGCCGACGCCCGCCGCTCTCACTCGAGGATCTCGCGAACCACGTACGTCGGCTTGTTCTGGCTCTCGTGGTAGGTGCGCGCGAGCATCTCGCCGAGCAGCCCGAGCGTGATGAACTGCATGCCGGTGAAGACCAGAAGCACGGCGAGGAAGAGCTGCGGCCGGCTGCCCATCGGCACCCCGTAGACCTGCCGCTCGACGATCAGCCACAGCGTCCAGAGCGCTCCGGCGACGAGCGCTCCCAGCCCCCACAGGCCGAACACCTGGATCGGCCGGGTCTTGAAGCTCGACAGGAACTTCACGGTGATCAGGTCGAGGATCACCCGCACCATCCGCGACAGCCCGTACTTCGAGGCGCCGTAGCGCCGCGGCCGGTAGCCGACCGGCACCTCGACGATCGCGGCGCCGAGGTCGTGCGCCAGCACCGGCACGAAGCGATGCATCTCGCCGTAGAGCTTCAAGCCCGAAGCCAGCTCGCGGCGGAAGGCCTTGAACTGACAGCCGTAGTCGTGAAGCCGGACGCCGGTGGCGGCGGCGATCAGGCGGTTCGCCGCCTCGCTCGGCAGCCGCCGGGTGAGGAAGCTGCCCCGCCAGCGCCCCTGCCGCCAGCCGCACACCATGTCGACGCCCTCGCCGAGCGCGGCGAGCAGCTTGGGGATGTCGGCGGGATCGTTCTCGCCGTCGCCGTCCATGGTGATCAGGACGTCGCCGCGGGCATGCGCGATGCCGGCCTGCAGCGCCGCGGTCTGGCCGAAGTTGCGGCGGAACAGCACGACGCGCAGCCGCGCCACGCGCTGCTTCAACCGGCGCAGCACCTCGGCGGTGCCGTCGTCGCTGCCGTCGTCGACGACGACGATCTCGTAGTCGGCGCCGAGCGGATCGAGCGTGCGCACCACGTCGTCGACGAGCGCCTCGACGTTGCCGGCCTCGTTGTAGACGGGGAAGACGACCGAGAGCTGCACTTCAGAATTCCGTCAGCGCCACGAACTGCCGGTAGCGCCGCTCGACGTCGTCGCCGTCGAGCGCGCGCAGCCGGTTCAGGCTGAAGTCCTCGACCGCGAACGAGGCCATGACGCTGCCGTAGACGATCGCCCGGCGCACGCTCGGCGCCGCGAAGTCCCCGCTCTTGGCCAGGGAACCGATGAACCCTCCGGCGAACGCGTCGCCCGCGCCGGTGGGGTCGAACACCTGCTCGAGCGGAAAGGCCGGCACGGCGAAGATCGAATCGCTCGAGAAGTGCAGCACGCCGTACTCGCCGCGCTTGATGAGCACGCTCTTCGGCCCGAGCGCGAGGATCTTCCGCGCCGCGTGCACGACGTTGCGCTCGCCGGACAACAGGCGCGCCTCCTCGTCGTTGACCGTCAGCACCTCGACGTCGGCGAGCAGCGCCTCGAGCTCGCCGCGCGTCTGCTGGATCCAGTGCGTCATGGTGTCGGCGCCGACCAGGCGAGGCTTGCCGAGCTGGCCGAGCACGCTCTTCTGCAGCCCCGGATGGATCGTGCTGAGGAAGCAGATCTCCGCCTCGCGGTAGGAACGGGGCACCTTGGGCTGGAAATCGGCGAACACGTTGAGCTGCAGGTCCAGCGTGTCGCGCAGGTTCATGTCCTCGTGATAGCGCCCGGTCCAGCGGAAGGTGCGGCCGGCGGCGATCTCGATGCCTTCGGTGTCGATGCCGCGCGAGCGCAGGAACTCGAGCTCGGAGGCGGGGAAGTCCTGGCCGACCACCGCCACCACGGAGACCGGGGCGAAGAAGCTCGCCGCCACCGAGAAGAACGTCGCCGAGCCGCCGAGCACGTTCTCCACCTTGCCGAACGGGGTCTCGACGTTGTCGAACGCCACCGAGCCCACGACCACGATCTTCAATTTCTTTCTCCCAGGTGCCTGCCGAGGATGGGCGCCAGCCGCCGGCGCAGCGACGGCGGAATGCAGCCGCGCTCGGTGATGATCGCCTGTGCGAGCGCCGACGCGCAGGGGCAAGCCCGGCTCGCCGGCAGCGCCGCGGCGACGGTGGCGACGATGCGCTGCGCGCGCTCCGCGCTCTCCTGCAGGATGCGCAGCACCTCCGCGATCTCCACGTCGCCCGCCGCCGCGTTCCAGCAATCGTAGTCCGTGACCAGCGCCACCGCCGCAAAGCAGATCTCCGCCTCGCGCGCGAGCCTCGCCTCCTGCGCGTGGGTCATGCCGATGACGTGCGCGCCCCAGCCGCGGTGCAGCTCGGACTCCGCGCGTGTCGAGAACTGCGGACCCTCCATGCAGACGTAGGTGCCGCGCTCGTGCACCGCCGAGCCCCCCGAGCCGCGGCCGGCATCGACGACCAGCCGCGACAGCACCGGGCAGACCGGATCCGCGAACCCCACGTGGGCGACGATTCCGCCGCCGAAGAACGTGCTCGGCCGCCGGTGTGTCTTGTCGATGAACTGATCCGGCACGACGATCTCTCCGGGACGGATCTCCTGCTTGAGGCTCCCCACCGCTCCGACCGAGACCAGGAACTCCGCGCCGAGCCGCTTCAGCGCGAAGAGGTTCGCGCGAAAATTGATCTCGCTCGGCAAGAGGCGATGGCCGCGCCCGTGCCGCGGCAAGAACGCCACCCCCACCCCGCCGAGCGCTCCGATGGTCAGCGCGTCCGACGGATCGCCGAACGGCGTGCGCACCCGCAGCTCGCGCGCGCCCTCGAGCTCCGGCATCCGGTAGAGCCCGCTGCCGCCGATCACGCCGAGGCGCACCGCCGGCATGCTCCGCCGCCCGCCCGCCCGCTTTCGCCGCAACGCCGTCATGTCCGGGACCATCTAGGGGAGGGAGGCGGGGGATGCAACCGCGCGCCGCGGCGGTTCCCCCGCGCCCGCGCTCCGGCGCCGGCCTCGACGCCGGCCCCGGGACCGTCCCCCGGGACCTACGCGACCTGCGCGGCCAGCTGCCCGCAAGCCGCCTGGATCTCCCTCCCCCGACTCTCCCGGATCGTCGCATGCACCCCCTGGCGCAACAGCGCCGCCCGGAACGCCTCGATCGCCGCTCGCGGCGTGGGCGCGAAGCGGCTCCCCGGATACGGATTGAACGGGATCAGATTCACCTTCGAGGGAATCCCCCGCAGGAGCTTCCCAAGCCGCCGCGCGTCTTCCAGCGAATCGTTCTCCCCGGCGAGCATCACGTACTCGAAGGTGATGCGCCTGCGCCGCGGCAGCGGCAGCTCCCGGCAGGCGGCGAGCAGCGTCTCGAGCGGATACTTGCGGTCGACCGGCATCAGCCGCCGGCGCTGCGCGTCGGTGGTCGCGGAGAGCGACACCGCGAGGTGCACGCGCGTGTCCTCGAGCAGCCGCTTCATCTGCGGCACCAGCCCCGCGGTCGACACGGTGATCCGCCGCGGCGAGATCCCCAGGCCCCACTCCGCGGTCAGCACTCCGATCGCGCGCACCACCGCGTCGTAGTTGTGCAGCGGCTCGCCCATGCCCATGAACACGAGATTGGTGATCTCCGACTGGGGCTCGCCGGCCGCCGCGTCGGCGAGAAGCTCGCGCCGGGCCTCGAGCACCTGATCGACGATCTCGTCGGCGCGCAGGTTCCGCGCGAGCCCGAGCGTCGCGGTCGCGCAGAACGCGCAGCCCATGCCGCAGCCGACCTGCGAGGAGATGCACAGCGTCAGCCGCTCGCCGAGCTCCGCGGGGATCAGCACGCTCTCGATCCGCCCGCCGTCCTCGAGAGCGAGCAGGAGCTTGCGCGTGCGGTCCTCGGCCCGGGCCAGGCGCACGACCTGCGGCCGCGGGATCGAGAACGACGCCGCGAGCTTCTCGCGCAGCGGGCGGGGCAGATCGCTCATCGCCGCGAACGACTCGGCGCCGCGGGCGTACAGCCAGCGGGCGATCTGTCGGGCGCGGTAGCCCGCCTCCCCTCGCTCGGCGAGCCAGGCGCACAGCTCCTCCGGCGAAAGCTCCTTGACGTTGCGGCTCACGGACGAGACCAGACCGCGCAGTATGGCAGAAGCCCCTTCCCCGGCCCAGCGCCCGCGGCGCCGGGTGCTGTCCTTGGGACAGCACCCGGCGGCATCCGGCTCGCGGCCGCGGCGGGCGCCTCGCCCGGCGCGGCCATCGCTCAGAGCGACCCGCAGGGCGGAGGGTAGCGCACCACCGTCTGATCGATCGCCCCGAAGATCGACTCGCCCCGCTCGTCGAGCATCTCGATCCGCACGCGATCGCCGAAGCGCAGGAACGGGGTCTGCGGCGCTCCGCTCTCGAGCGTCTCGAGCACGCGCTGCTCGGCGATGCACGACACGCCGGCCGCGCGGTCCCGGTTGGAGACCGTGCCCGCGCCGACGATCGTACCGGCGCCGAGCGCGCGGGTGCGCGCGGCGTGGGCGATCAGCCGTGGAAACGAGAACGCCATGTCGGCGCCGGCATCGGGCTCGCCGAGCCGCCGGCCGTTCACCTCGCTGCGCAGCCGGCGGTGCAGCCTACCTCCGTCCCAAGCCGCGCCGAGCTCGTCGGGCGTCACCGCCACCGGCGAGAAGGCGCTCGCCGGCTTGCCGTGGAAGAAGCCGAAGCCCTTGGCCAGCTCGGCGGGAACGAGATGGCGCAGCGAGACGTCGTTGACCAGCACGACCAGGCGGATCCTCTCGCCGGCGGTCTCGGCGCTCGCCGCCATCGGCACGTCGTCGACGATCACCGCCACCTCGGCCTCGAGGTCGATGCCGTAGTCCTCGCTCTCGACCTCGATCGGGTCGCGCGGCCCGAGGAAGCCGTCCGAGCCGCCCTGGTACATCAAGGGGTCGGTCTGCAAGCCAGCCGGCATCTCCGCGCCGCGCGCCCGGCGCACGCGCTCGACGTGGCTCAGGTACGCGCTGCCGTCGGCCCACTGGTAGGCGCGGGGCAGCGGCGCGGCGAGCGCCGCCGGATCGAGCGGAAAGGCGTCCTGCGCCTCGCCCCGCTCGAGGCGCTCGGCGAGCGCGCGCAGCCGCGGCGCGGCGCGCGACCAGTCGTCGAGCGCCGCTTGCAGCGTCGGCGCCGCCTCGCGCGCCACCGCCGCCCGCCGCAGGCCGCGGTCGACGACCACCAGCGTGCCGTCGCGGCCGCCGCTCTTCAGCGAACCGAGCTTCATACCGCTCGCGCCATAGCGGATTTCCGCTCGCCTGTCCCGCGCAGCCGCGCCCTTCTCCGGCGAGCGGTCGCGCTTGCGAGCGCGCTCGTCGAACGCGTTTGTCGAGCGCGCTCTCGCCGTCGCCCGCCGATCGTGCTACGAATCGCCTGCTGCACCGGGCGCGCCGCCGTCCCTGTCGCGTGCGGCGGCCGCCGCGGAGACCGACATGCACGTGAAGCAGCTCTTCGATCTCGCCGGCAAGAGCGCGATCGTCACCGGCGGCGGACGGGGTATCGGCCGCGAGATCGCCGAAGGCCTGGTCGAGGCCGGTGCGCGCGTGGCGATCAGCGGACGGCGGCGGAAATGGCTCGACCCCGCCGCGGAAGAGCTGCGCGCGCTCGGCGGCGAGGTGATGGCGGTGGAAGCCGACGTCGGCGACCCGGACGGCGTGGCACAGACCGTGCGCGCGGTCGCCGAGCGGTTCGGCGGCGTCGACATCCTGGTCAACAACGCCGGCATCAACTGGGCGGCGCCGTCGCTCGAGTATCCGGTCGACAAGTGGCGCAGCGTGCTCGACGTCAATCTGAGCGGCGTCTGGCTGATGAGCCAGGGCGTGGCGCAAAACATGGTCGCGCGCGGCGGCGGGTCGATCGTCAACGTCAGCTCGATCGCCGCCCACCTCGGCATCGCTCCCGAGCTGCAGGACACGGTCGCCTACAACGCGGCCAAGGGCGGCGTCGACGCGCTCACCCGCGACCTCGCGGTCAAGTGGGCCCGGCACGGCATCCGGGTCAACGCCATCGCCCCCGGCTACTTCCCGACCCGCCTGACCGAATACCTGGTCCAGACGGTGGAAGAGCGCATGAAAGCGATGTCGCCGATGCAGCGTCTCGGCCAGCCGGGCGAGCTCAAGGGAGCCGTGGTCTTCCTCTGCTCGCCGGCCGCGTCGTTCGTGACCGGTCAGGTGCTGAACATCGACGGCGGATCGACGATCTGGTGATGGCGGCGCAACAACCCCGCTGGCGGCGCGCGTTCGACTCCATGGAGGAGCCGCTGCGCAAGCGACTGGAGGCGGCCGCCGGGTCGGCCGAGTTCGCCCGCGTTCTGCTGCTCCTCCTCGAGGGGTGGACGGCCGTCGGCAAGACCACGCGCGCCGCGTCGACCCGCCTGCTGCACGTCGCGAACCTGCCCGCGTACGCCGATCTGCGCAGGCTCTCCCGCCAGCTCGGCGCGCTCGAGAGCCGCGTCGAGAAGATCGCCACCGATCTCGAGCGGCTGTCCGATCGGCTCGACGGCTCGGGACCGCGGGCGCGGAGGGCGAAATGACCGAGCGGGCGAGCGAAGTCGACCTGTTGACGAACCTCCGGCGGGAAGTCGAGCGCAACGCGCTGCGCGCGCGAAACGGGTTACGGTACCTCGCGGGCGGGCGCTTCGTGCGCACCGGCGCGACGCCGAGAGACCTGGTCTGGCACCACGGCAAGACCGAGCTGTGGCGCTATCGCAGCGAGCGGCGCACGCGCCGGCCGCCGCTGCTCGCCTACCTCGGCCTGGTCGCCCGCAGCTACGTGTTCGATCTCTTTCCCGGCAACAGCTTCGTCGCCAAGCTGCTCGCCAACGGCTTCGACGTCTTCCTGCTCGACTGGGGCGTCCCGGACGAGGCCGAAGCCTCGAACACGATCGCCACCTACTCCCTCGAGTTGCTGCCGCGAGCGGTCGAGGCGGCGCTCGATGCCGCCGAGGAGAGTGAGATCACCCTCCTCGGCTACTGCATGGGGGGGTGCCTGACGCTCGCCTCGATGGGCGCGGGGGGCCCGCTGCCGGCGCGCTCGCTCATCCTGATGGCGACGCCCACCGACTTCTCCAAGATGGGCGACTTCTTCGAGCCGATGCGCAACGGGTCATTCGATCCCGAGACGGCGATCGACGAGACCGGCAACGTCCCGGCCTCTCTGGTGCGCGGCTCCTTCCGCGTGCGCAAGCCCACCTCCGACCTCGTGGTCTACGCGAACCTCTGGCAGAACCTCTGGAACGACGCGTACATGGAAGGATTCCAGGCGATGAACGAATGGGTGAACGACCAGGTGCCGTTCCCCGGCGCGGCGTTCCGCGAGTTCGTCTCCGAGTGGCTGATCGGCAACGGGCTGGTGAACCACCGGCTGCACGTCGGCGGCCGCAAGGTCGACCTCGGCCGCATCCGCGTGCCGGTCCTGTGCCTGATCGCGGAGCAGGACGACATCGTGCCGCTGGCCGCGGCCGAGCCGCTGCCGGGGCTGCTGACCGGCGCCGACGTGCAGACCGTTCGACTGCCCGCCGGCCACATCAACCTGGCGACCGGACGCCAGGCCGACCGCGTGACGATCCCGTCGATCATCGATTTCCTCGATCGCCACGCCACCCCGAGGGCTGCCTGACATGGAGATTCGCAAGCTCGTGCCCACCGACGTCGAGCGTCTGACGGCGTTCCTTCGCGAGATCCCGGAGGACGACCGCACGTTCTTCAAGCAGGATCTCTCCGATCCCGAGACCATCGCCGCGGCGGTCAGGGAGACCCACGGCCTGTGGCTGGTGGCGCTCGAGAGGCCGGGCGGATCCGGCGAGCCGAGGATCATCGGATACGTTCGCGTGCTGCCGGGAACCGGGCTGTCGAGCCACGTCGCGGAGATCCGCCTGGTCGTCGCTCCCGCCCACCGCCGCCACGGCTTGGGCCGCGCGCTGGCGCACCGCGCGCTCGTCGACTCCGTGCGCGAGCTCCGGCTGCGCAAGCTCTTCGTCGAGGTGGCCGCCGAGCAGGAGGCGTTGATCCGCATGTTCCGGAAGCTCGGCTTCACCGCCGAGGCCATCCTGCGCGATCACCTGCGCGACCGGCGCGGCACCATGCGCGATCTGCTGCTGCTCTGCCACTTCGTCGAGGAGAACTGGTCCGCGCTCGCCGGCCTCGGCATCGACCGCGAGGTGAGCTGACCGCCGCCGCCGCGCGCGGGACTACGAGCGCGCGACGAGATCGCCGATCGCGCCGACGATCCGCGGCCAGACCTCGGGCGGCAAGTCGTGTCCCATTCCCTCGATCAGCACCAGCTCGGCCGCGGCGACGGCGGCCGCCGTCGCCCGGCCGGCCTCCGCCGGAACCAGCGGGTCGTCGACGCCGTGAATCACCAGCGTCGGCGTCGTCACCCGGCGCAGCCGCTCGGTGCGGTCCCCCGAGGCGAGGATGCCGACCAGCTGCCGCGCCACGCCCGGCGGATGGTAGCCGCGGTCGAAGTGCGCCGCGGCGCGGGCGCGCACGCGCGCCTCGTCGAACGGGAAGCCGGGGCTGCCGATCGTCCGCCACACCCGCACCGCCTGCTCGAGATAGGCGGAGCGCTCCAGCACCGGCGGCGCCAACAGCACGGCCATCGCCTCGGGCTTCCCCGGCGGCAGCACGGGGTCGCCGGTCGTCGACATGATCGAGGTCAGCGAGTGGAGCCGCCCGGGATGCTCGATCGCCAGGGTCTGGGCGATCATCCCCCCCATCGAGGCGCCGACCACGTGCGCCCGCTCGAGGCCGAGCGCGTCCATCAAGCCGATCGTGTCCCGCGCCATGTCGGAGAGCAGGTACGGCGCGGCGATCGGCCGGCGCGCCATCTGTGCGCTCAGCGCCTCGAGCACGTTCGGCACGCCGAGCGCGTCGAGCTTCGCCGAGCGCCCGACGTCGCGGTTGTCGAAGCGGACCACCCGCCAGCCGCGCTCGGCGAGCAGCGCGCAGAAGCCGTCCTCCCAGAAGACCAGCGAGGCGCCGAGCCCCATGATCAGCAGCACCGGCGGGCCGTCCTGCGCGCCGATCTCCTCGTAGGCGATGTCGATCCCGTTGCAGCGCGCGCTCGGCATGGTGCGATCCTCCGACGCCGCGGATACCCGCGCGGCGCGCGCGACGCAAGCCGCGAGTCGTCGAAGGCCGGCGGCCGCGTCACCGGCCATCGCGCAGGAACGGAGCGAGCGCGGCGAACCAGCGCGCCGCCATCTTGCGCTCGCCGGACTCGTCGGGGTGGATGCCGTCGTCGGTGTCGGTCGCGGCGTCGAACCCCTCGTCCTGCGGGACGACGACCACGGGGGAGCCGGGCGCGCTCTTGCCGCGCGCCATCCGCTCGATCGACTCGTTCACCGCCCGCAGGGTCGCGCCCGCGACGCCCGAGATCGGGATCAGCCGGGCGACGAGCACGACGACGTGCGGGTTGACGGCCCGCAGCCGGTCGATGATCGACGCGAGGTTCGCCGGGATCGCCGCTGGCGCGCCGACCACGTCGTTGGTTCCGAGGTGAACGAGCACGACGTCGGGCCGGCCGGCCGCGGCCCAGTCGCCGATTCTCGAGAGCACCTGGCCGGTCGTCCAGCCCCAGTGGCCTTCGTGGTCCGCGTCGAAGTCGCCGAAGCGCGGCGCGCCGCCGCGCACGCCGTGGGCGCTGCCGACGAAGTCGAAGTCGACGCCGGCCTTCGCGAGATCCTTGGCGAGCCAGTAGCGGTAGCTCGCCGAGCCGGCGGCGCCCTCGGTGATCGAGTCGCCGAGCGGCATGATCCGCAGCGGCGCCGCGGCCGCCCCGGCGGCGGCCAGCAGCGCGGCGAGCAAGACGGCTCCTCCGCTGCGGCAGCCGCGGCCCCCCGGCCGCCCCCGGGCCGCCGGCCCTGCGCCGACCTCAGGTCTGCGCGTCACCTTCCGCGTCCATCGCGGCGCAGACCTCGTCGAGCGCCCGCAGGCCGCCGACGCCGACCGGCCAGCCGCCGTAGTGAGCGAGGTGGATCATCATCTCCTCGAGCTTCGCTCGCGGGATGCCGAGGTTGCGCGCGCCGCGAAAATGGAGCCGCAGCTCCGCCTCGCGGCCGAGCACGGCGAGCGCGGCGAGCGTGATCATCGAGCGCTCGGCGAGCTCCAGCCCGGGGCGCGACCAGATGTTGCCGAACAGGTGCTCGGCCGTGATCCGGCGAAAATCCTCCGGCAGCTTGGCTCGGCCCGCGGCCGAGCCGAACAGCTTGGCGATCACCGCCATCCCCTTCTCGATCCGATTGGCATCCGACACGTTAGGCTCCTTTCCGTCGTCGAGGCCTCGCTTCCGCGCCGTTCTACAGGCGGCGGCGGCCGGAGTCATCCGCCATGGAGATCGCCGGGCCGAGCGTGCCTGCCGCGCGCCCGAACCCTCCACCGGGCGGGTGGGCGGCGCGCCGCGGAAATCGACTGCAGGCGCCCGCCGCCGAGGCGTCAGCGAGCGCGATGACTCGCGCCGGCGGCCGGTTGGATCGACTCGGCGGCCGGCGCCGTCAGCCCGTGCGCCTCGAGCGTCGCGAGCAACGCTTCGGGCGAGAACGGCTTGGCCGGGTAGTCGTCGCAGCCCGCCGCCAGGCTCCGACGGCGGTCGTCGGGGGAAACGTGGGCGGTCGTGGCGATGACCGCGATCCGTTGCAGCGCCTCGCTCTCACGGATGTGCCTCGCCACCGCCAGACCGTCTTCGGGCCCGCCCAGCGCGATGTCCAGCAGGGCGGCGCCGATCTCGTGGCCGCGGGCGTCGAGCAGCGCGAACGCTTCCGGAGCGGACGCGGCCATCAGCACGGTGAAGCGATCCTTGAGGATCGTCTGCACGTAGCGTTGGCTGTCCGGATCGTTCTCGACGGCGAGAACGACTCGCCTGCCGCGGAGCGCCGCACCGGGAGCCCCGGACCTCCCGGAATCGTCCGCCGGGGAACGCCTCGCGGCGCGCGGCTCGCCGGCGGGGTCGAAGCGGATCGCGAACGTCGTCCCCCGCCCCTTCTCCGTCGACACCCGGATCGCCGCTCCCTGGAGATCGAGGAAGCGCTTGCAGAGCGCGAGGCCGATACCCGGCCCCTCGTATCGCCGGGTCGAGCTCGGGTCCTCCTGCGAGAACGGCTGGAAGAGGCGCGCGGCGAAGGCGGGATCGATCCCCACGCCGGTATCCCGGACCTCGATGGTCAGCGCGCCGCCCCCGTCCCGCGCGAGCCGGACCGCGATGCCGCCCTCGGCGGTGAACTTGACGGCGTTGCTGAGCAGGTGATGGAGCACCGTGCGCAGGCCGTGCTCGTCGGCCCGCAGCGTCGCGCCGGGCTCCTCCACCTCCGCGCTCCAGGTCAGCCCCTTGTCGCGCATCTGCCGCTCGAAGCCCCGCAGCTGCTGCTCGATCAGCGGCGCCAGGGCGACGGGCTCGGGCCGCCGCCGGTAGGTCCCGGCCTCCAGCATCGCGGCGTCGAGAACGCCGTCGATCGTGCGCAGCAGACGGTCGCTCGCGCGGGTCATCGCGCTCAGCGCCGAGCGCGTCTCCGGCTCCTGCTCGGCGGGCAGCGCCGCGGCGATCACGTCGGCGAAGCCGAGGATCACGTTGAGGGGGGTGCGGATCTCGTGCGTCACGTTGGCCAGGAACGCGGTCTTCAGGCGGTCGGATTCCTCGGCGCGGCGCAGCGCCGCGCGCAGCGCCGCCGCGCTGCGGCGGTTGTCGATCGCCAGCGCGATGCTCTGGTCGACCGAGGCGAGCGCTTGCAGCGTCGATCCGGAGAGCGGCCGGCGAGCGAACATCGCCATCACCCCGAGCACGCGGCCGTCGACCAGCAGAGGGTAGCCGGCGAACGCGACCATCCCGGCGCGCCGCGCCCACTCCCTCACCTCGGGATCCCCCACGACGGAGTTCGTCAGGTGCGGCCGGCGCTCCGAGGCGATGCGGCCGATCTTCGCGTCGCCGACCGGCACGCGGCGATGGAGGCCGTCGACGTGCATGTACATTCCCGCGCTCGCGCGAAGCTCGAGCACGTTCTCTTCCTCGTTCAGCGTCCAGAAGCGGGCGGAGGCGGCGTCGAGGCGGGCCACCATGATCTCGGCGCAGCGGCGCAGCATCCTCTCGAGATCCTCGATCTGCGTCAGCGCGGCGCCGATCTCGGCGGCGAACTGGGCGAGCCGAGCGCGCTCCGCGAGCGCCTGCTCGGCGAGCTTCCGCTCGGTCACGTCGCGGGAGATGGTCGCGATGCCGATCAGGCGACCGGCATCGTCGCGGATCGGCGAGGCGGTCAGCGAGACGATCAGCCGGGTTCCGTCCTTGCGCAGCCGCTCCGTCTCGTAGTGCTGGACGCGCTCGCCGCCCGTGATCCGCCGGATGATCTCCGCCGTCTCGTGGCCACGCTCCGCCGGTACGACGCGAGAGATGGTCTGGCCGACCATTTCCGCGGCCGTGAAACCGTAGAGATGCTCCGCCGCCTGGTTCCAGCTGGTGACGATTCCGTCGAGATCCCTCGCAGAGATCGCATCGTTCGAGGACTCCACGATGGCGGCGAGGCGCGCGCGTGCCTCCTCCGCGCGCTTGCGCTCGGTGACGTCCCACACCGCGCCGATCCACCGGCTCGGACGGCCGAGAGAGTCGGGGAACACCTCGCCGGTGGCGTGCAGGGTCCTCTCCGTGCCATCGGCGAGCACGACACGATATTCGACCGAGGTTTTCTCGCGCCCCTTCAACGCCTCGTCGAAGACTCGCGCTATGCGATCCCGATCCGCGGGATGAACCGCGTCGAGGAACGCGTCGCGGGTCTCGGGCGATTGCCGAGGATCGAAGCCGAAGATCCGATAGAATTCGTCCGACCCGCGAATCGTATCCGCGCCGATGTCCCAGTCACAGCTGCCGACGCGAGCGATCTCCTGGGCCTTGCGCAGGGTCAGCTCGCTGCGCCGCGATTCCTCCTCGGCGCGCTTGCGCGCCGTGACGTCGATCACGACGCCATCGAGGCTCCGCGCCTGGCCGCCCGGATCCCGCACGAGGCGCAGGTTCACCGCGACCCAGATGATGCTTCCGTCCCGCCGCCGGCACTGCGTCTCGAAGTTGCGCAGGTCGCCTTCCCGGACGAGCGCGAGCACCCGGTCGCGGTCTTGCGGATCCACGTAGAGATCGGGGATCGGGACCCCCTTCATGCTGTCCGGATCCGGGAATCCGAACATCTCGGCGTAGGCCGGGTTGGCGTCGAGCAGCCTCCCGTCCGGCGTGGCTCGCGCGACGCCGACGGGAATCTGCTCGAAGAGACCGCGGTAGCGCGCCTCGGACTCCGCCACGTGCTGCCTCTGCCGCTCCTGGTGGAGCGCGGTGGCAAGCAGGGCGCCGACCTCGATGCAGATCTCCCGCTCCGCGGGGGAGAGCGCGCCGGGCTGCTTCACCCCCACGCTCAGGATTCCCATCAGCGTCTGCGCGTCCAACAGCGGAGTCAGCACGTGGTGCCGCTTGCCGAGCGCGAGTATCTCCTCGACCTCGGGCGTCCGCGGCGCCGTACGGTCGAGATCGACCTCGCAGACCCGCCCGCACCGCAGCTCGCCGACGATCGCCCCGACGTCTCCGAAAACGCGCAGCGGAAAGGGAACCCCCTCGCGGAGGCCAGGCCCCCCGGCGGGATCGGCGGCGAGCAGCGTCGCCTGCTCGAGTCCGGGATCGAAGGAGAAAATCGAGACCCGTTCGCACGCGATCAGGGCTCGCAGTCGGGCGGCGGCGTGGCGCGCGACCTCTTCGGGCGGCTGCGCCCGGAGAATCGAGAGGTCCAGGGCATGGAGCAGGCTCAGCCGCTCGCTGGCGCGCTGCAGCGCCGCTTCGGCGCCGGTTCGCCGCGCGACCTCGGCGTCGAGATCGCCGGCGATGAGGACGTTGCGTTCGCGCAGCGCCTGCTCGAGCAGCCGGCGCGCCGTGCTGTCGCGGATCGAGGCGATGACGAACGTCCCCGCCTCGATCGACAGCGTGCTCAAGCCGATGTCGACCGGGATTTCCAGCCCATCCTTGCGCAGCGCGTAGAGCTCGAGGCCGGAGCGCAGCGGCCGCGGTCGCGGAGCGCGAACGTATTCGGCGCGCATCGCCTCGTGCGCCGCGCGGAAGTGCTCCGGCATCAGCGTCTCGACCACCCGGCCGGAAAGCTCCGCGCGGGAGTAGCCGAACAGCGTCTCGGCCCTGGAGTTCGCGAGCACGATCCCACCGCCCTGTTCGACGACGATCATGGCGTCCGGGACCGCCTCGAGCAGGTCGAGAAACGTCCGATTCGCCCACGGCTCGCGGGCTCGCGTACCGGAATCGCTCATGGGGCGGCACCAACCCTCTCGGAGGAGTCTAAGGCAACCGCCGGGAGCCGGGCAATAGAGCGATCCCCGGCGGCTCGACGACATCGCCGCGGCCGGCTCGAAAGGCGGGTGCGCCGAGAGTAACGACTGGCTCACGGAGAGGCGCCGGTCCCAGGGTGACCGTGGCCGTCGCGAAGCGGAAAGCGGCCGACCAGCGCTTCGGGTGTCCGTCTCCGGCCGACGGCGAAGCCCACCTCTGGCGAGCGCGGCTCGAAGCCGACGAGCTGGCGCTCGAGGGGGTCGTGAGGCCCCTTCCCGTCGCCCCCGTTCAGCGAATCGCCGCGTAGCCGCCGTCCACGACGAAGACCTGTCCGGTCACGTAGCTCGACGCCTCGGAGGCCAGATAGAGCGTCAGGCCGACGATCTCCTCGGGGTCGGCGAACCGGCCCATCGGAATCTTGTCGAGCACTCGGCGATAGATCCCGGCGTTCTTCATCATGCCGCTCGTCAGGTCCGTGGTCACGTATCCGGGCGCGACCGCGTTGACGCGGATGCCGTGCGAGCACCAGTCCGCGGCCAACGTCTGGGTCATGGCGATGAGCCCGGCTTTCGCCGCGGTGTACGGTAGGCCGCGCTTGGTCCCGTGCAGCGCTGTCGCCGACGTGATGTTGACGATCCGGCCGCCGCGCTGGGCGATCATGACCTTGCCGACCTCGCGGCATGCCAGGAACGCTCCGCGCAGATCCACGTTCATGATCAGGTCCCAGTCCTCGGGCGTGAGCGCCTCGGGGCGCTTGAACAGGGGATTGATGCCGGCGTTGTTGACGAGGACGTCGATCCGATCGCATCGATTCCTCACCTCGCCGACGAGCCGCTCGACGTCCTCGATCCGGCTCACGTCCGCCGCAATCCCGTCGGCCCGGTGCCCGAGCGCCTTGATTTCCGCGGCCACCGAGTCGACCGACTCGGGCGAGCGGCTCGCCACGACGACGTGCGCCCCGCTGGCTGCAATGCCGAGCGAGATCGCGCGCCCGATGCCCCGCGAGCCGCCGATGACTATCGCGACCTGGCCAGCGAGGTCGTGCGCTTTTCGCTCCTGCCCCATCGATGTCGTCGTCGACTACCGCTGCTCGGCGAGCATCGTCATCCCCCGTGGTCGTCGTCCCAGCGGTACCCGTCTAGGAAGTTGCGGGCGATGACGAGCTGCTGGATCGTGGGCGGGCCTTCCTCGAGCCAGTTCAAGCGGGCGTCGCGATAGAGACGCTCGATCGGATACTTGCGCGTGTAGCCGACGCCGCCGTGGACGAGCAGCGCCCGGTCGGTCACCCGTCCCACGGCCTCGAGGCCGAACAGCTTGCACATCGACGCCTCGGCGGGAATTCGCTCGCCGCGATCGGCCTTGCGCGCGGCATCGTGCACCATCGAACGGAGCGCGTAGACATCCGTCGCCATCTCGGCGAGATAGGTCTGCACCGCCTGCCGCTCCGCGATCGGCTTCCCGAACGTCACGCGCTTTTTCGAAAACGCCAGCGACAGGTCGAGCGCGCGCTCCGCGGTCCCCAGCGACGTCGCCGCGATGAAGAGGCGGCTGACCTCCAGCGCGACCGTCATCTGCACCAGCCCTTCGCCTTCCGTGCCCATGATGTTCTTCGCCGGCACGCGGCAGTCCTTGAACGTCAGGTAGCCGTGCTCGCCCCCTCGACATCCCATCAGCGGCGGCATGGCTCTGATCGTGAAGCCCGGCGTCTCGCGATCGACCAGCAGCGCGCTGATGCCGTGGGCGCCACGACTTGGATCGGTATAGCAGAACGTCATGAAGTGACTGGCGAACTCGGAGTTCGTGATGAGGTGCTTCCGGCCGTTCAGGATGAACTCGTCGCCGTCGCGGACCGCCCGCGACTGGAGGTCGCGGCCGGTTCCGGCATCCGGCTCGGTGAGCCCGAACGCAACGGAGTATTCGCCGGTCGCGATCCGCGGCAGCAACTCCTGCTTCTGCGGCTCGCTGGCGAGCTGGGCGACCGCCTTCGCCGTCGTGTTGTGGACGTGCACGATCACCCGGATGCCGCCATGGATCTTGGAGAACTCGGCCAGGATCGGCACGTACTGGGAGGCCGAGAGGCCCACGCCCCCGTAGCCCTCCGGAACGAGCATGCCGAAGCAGTGCATCCGGCGGAGTTTGGGCAAGACCTTGTCGAGAGGCACCTTGTCGGTGCTCTCGATCTCGTCCTCGTACGGGTCGAGCTCCTCCCAGATGAACTCGATCATCTCCTTCTTGAACTTCCGGTACGCCTCTGCCGTCAGGGCCATGCGTCGTTTCCTTCGGGCTCAGGATTTCGTTTGGCCGCGCACGCCGTGTCCCGTCTTCCTGCCGAGGCGGTTCGCTCGCACGATCTGGCGCAAGAACGGATACGCCGGTACCGGTCTCCGATCTCGACGATCGAGGTACTCGAAGACGTAGACCCGCGTGTCGAGGCCGGCGGGGTGAAAGCTCGCCCGAGTGACCGGCCGGATGGCTCCGGCCGGTCTCGTCGGTGTCGGTCCTTCCATTGCGGGGGTAGGATTTGAACCTACGACCTCGAGGTTATGAGCCTCGCGAGCTACCAGACTGCTCCACCCCGCGCATCGCCGCAGGCTTGCGGCTTGAACGTGGGTGACTATCGGCCGCGGCGCGCGAAGTCAAGCCGCTCGCGCGGCTGCGTTTGGTCTCCCCGCTCCCACCCGCCCCCGCGCCGCGGGCGCCGAGACCCACCGCGGCGCGCAGCGCCGCGGTCTCGGCGTCGCCGAGCGCCCGCCATCGCCCGGGCGGCAGCCGCCCGAGCTCGATCGGACCGAAGCGCACCCGCACGAGCCGCTCGACGGGGTGCCCCACGGCGTCGCACATGCGGCGGATCTCGCGCCGCCTGCCTTCGCGGACGGTGATGCGCAGCCAGGCCTTGGCGGGCAGCAGCCGCTCCACGTCGACCTGCGCGGGCCCGCTGACGCCGTCGTCGAGCTTGACGCCGCGGCGCAGCCGCCCGAGGGCGGCCTCGCTGGGGCGGCCGCTCACCTTCACGCGGTAGGTGCGAGCGATGCGCCAGCGCGGGTGGAGCAGGCGCGCGGCCAGCTCGCCGTCGTTGGTCAGCAGCAGCAGCCCGCTCGAATGGAAATCGAGGCGGCCGACGGGAAAGACGCGCTCGTGGCCGGCCGGCAGATAGTCGCGGATCGTCGGCCGCCCATCGGGATCGGCGAGGGTGGTGACGACGCCCACCGGCTTGTGGAGGAGCAGCACTCGCGCGCGCGACGCCCGCACCGGCTCGCCGTCGAGGCGGACGTCGTCGCGCCGCGGGTCGGCCTTGGCGCCGAGCTCGCTCACCGTGCGCCCGTTGACGGTCACGCGGCCGGCGGCGATCAGCTGCTCGGCCGCGCGGCGCGAGGCCAGGCCCGCGCGGGCGAGCAATTTCTGCAAGCGCTCCTCCACGCGCCGCTCACTCCTTCTCGGCGGCGGGTGCTTGCGGGGGGTCGATCGCGGACGGCTCCGCGGCAAGCGGCTCCGCGGGCGGCTCCGCGGCGAGCGGCTCGACCGCAGCGGGTTCCGCCCCGGGCGGCGCCGCCGCCCGGGCGGCGCGCTCGAGTGCGTCGGCCGACGCGCCGAGCTCCGCGAGCTTCGGCAACGCGGAGAGATCCTTCAGGCCGAAGGCCTCGAGGAACTCGGGCGTCGTCCCGAACAGCAGCGGCCGTCCGACCACGTCCTTGCGCCCGAGCACGCGCACCAGCCGGCGTTCGAGCAGCGTACTCAGCACGGCGTCGACGTCGACGCCGCGAATCGCCTCGATCTCGGGGCGCGTGACCGGCTGGCGATAGGCGACCACCGCCAGCGTCTCGAGCGCCGCCCGCGTCAGCCGCACCGGGCGCTGCGCGAGCAGCGCCTTGACGAACTCGGCGTTGGCGCGCGGCGTGCGCAGCTGGTAGCCGCCGGCGACCTGCTGCACGCGGAAGCCGCGCTCGTCGCGCGCGTACTCCTCGGCGAGGTCGCCGAGCGCGCGCACCACGTCGCGGCGCTCGTAGCCCGGCAGGAGCTGCACGATGCGCGCGAGCGGCAGCGGATCGCCGGCGGCGAACAGCAGGCTTTCGAGGATCGAGCGCAGCCGCCGCGAGACGCCGGGCACGGCGCCCGCGGCGTTCTGCGCCGCGGGCGCCGCCTCGGCCTCGGCGGTCGCGGACGGCTCCGGTGACTGGCTCTCGTCGCGTCCTTCCATCGCTCTGCTTCCCTCGTGTTCCCTTCGCCGCTACGCGTCCCGCGCCGCCATCGGCACGGCGAGCGCCAGCAGGATCGGCCCGAAGCGCTCCGACTGCAGCGCGCGCACCGCGCGCATCTTCACCAGCTCGAGCAGCGCGAGGAACGTCGAGACCACCTCGCGACGCGACGACTGCGCGTCGAACAGCCTCGCGAACTCCACCTCGCCGTCGCGCAGCCGCTCGAGGATCCACGGAATGCGGTCGGCGATGGCGATGCGCTCGCCGAGGATCTCGTGCGCGTTCTCCTCCGGCAGCCGCCGCAGGATCTCGCGCAGCGCGTCGATCAGGTCGGCGAGGTCGAGCGCCCGCAGCGGCGGCAGCTCCCTCGTCTCGTCGCCCGGCGCCTCGGCGACGCGACGGAAGACGTCGCGGTCGAGAACGTCGCGGTCGCCGAGCTGCGCGGCGGCGGCGCGGAAGCGCTGATACTCCTCGAGCTGCTGCACCAGCTCGAGACGCGGGTCTTCCTCCTCGTCCTCCTCGCCTTCCACCGGCGGCAGCAGCAGGCGCGACTTGATCTGCATGAGCGTCGCGGCCATCACCAGGTACTCGCCGGCGAGATCGAGGTTCAACTGCTCGAAGAGCTGCAGGTAGGCGAGATACTGGTCGGTGATCGTCGCGATCGGAATGTCGTGGACGTCGACCTCGTTCTTCTTGATGAGGTGCAGCAGTAGATCGAGCGGGCCCTCGAAGACGTCCAGCTGGAAGCGCGGGTTCACGACGGCTCCGTCAGTCGAGTCCGACCGCGGCGCGCACCTCCCCCATCGTCGCGCTCGCCACCGCGCGCGCCCGGCGGTTGCCGTCGTCCAGCACCGCGTCGACCAGCGCCGGCCGGGCGTCGATCTCGCGGCGGCGCTCCCGGATCGGCTCCAGGTCGGCGAGCACGTGGCGGATCATGATCCGCTTGCAGTCGAGGCAGCCGATCGACGCGCTCTTGCATCCCCGGTCCACCTCGGCCAGCTCGTCGGTGGTGCAGTAGATCTTGTGGAAGCTCTGGTACGCGGGGCAGTCGGCGGGATCGCCGGGGTCGGTGCGCCGCTTGCGCCGCGGGTCGGTCATCATGCGCGACAGCTTCGCCTCCACGTCGGCGGGCGGCTCGGAGAGGAAGACGGCGTTGTTGTAGCTCTTGCTCATCTTGCGACCGTCGAGGCCAGCGATCTTCGGCACCTCGCTGAGCAGCGCGTCGGGCTCGGGGAAGACCGGCCGGTAGAGGTGGTTGAACCGCCGCGCGATCTCGCGGGTGACCTCGACGTGCGGCACCTGGTCGGCGCCGACGGGCACCTTGTCGGCCTTGTAGACGAGGATGTCGGCGGCCTGCAGCACCGGATAACCGAGATGCCCGAAGTTGATCTTCGCCAGCTCCGCGTCGTCGTCGGAAGCGATCAGCCCGAGCTCGCGCGCCTGCTCCTTGACCGTCGGGTTGCGCAGCAGCCACGGCGTCGGCGTGATCATCGCGAAGATCAGGAACAGCTCCGCGTGCTCGAGGATCGAGGACTGCCGGAAGATCACCGAGCGCTCGGGGTCGAGACCGACCGCCAGCCAGTCGGCGACCATCTCTCGCGTGCTCCGCGCGATGCCCTCGGTCTGCTCGAAGGCGGTGGTGAGCGCGTGCCAGTCGGCGACGAAGAAGAACGAGCGGTAGTCCGCCTGCAGCTTCACCCAGTTCTTGAGCGTGCCGTGCAGGTGCCCGAGGTGGAGGCGTCCGGTCGGGCGAAAGCCGCTGAGCAGAGTCGGCGGGCTCATCCGATCAGCACTTCGAGCAGCAGCTGGATCGGCCGCCGGACGATCACCGCCAGCGTGTGCGACATCAGCAGCAGGAGGAGGATCAGGAAGCCGAACGGCTCGATCCGCGCGAACTGCCGGGCCCACTCGAGCGGCAAGAGGCCGGTGAGCACGCGGCCGCCGTCGAGCGGCGGGATCGGGATCAGGTTGAAGACGCCGAGGAACACGTTCATCAGCACGCCGTACTGCGCGATCAGCGCGAGCGGGTACAGCACCATCTCGAACACCGCCTCGGGGCTGCCGCCCGCGCTCCTGCGGATGCCGTGGAACACGAGCGCGCACAGCAGGGCGAGCAGCAGGTTGGCGAGCGGCCCGGCGGCGGCGACCAGGATCATGTCCCGCTTGGGGTGGCGCAGCGCCGCGAAGTTCACCGGCACGGGCTTCGCCCAGCCGAACAGGAAGCCGGAATTCGACACGATCAGGATCAGCGGGATCAGCACGCTGCCGATCGGATCGAGGTGCGCGAGCGGGTTCAGCGTCAAGCGGCCCGCGCGCCGGGCGGTGTCGTCACCGCACCAGCGCGCCACGCAGCCGTGAGCCACCTCGTGGAACACCACCGCCATCAGGACCGGTAGCATCCACAGCGAGATCTGCTGGATCTGCTCGCGCACGTGCGCGTTTTGTAACACCCGCCCCGCGGGGCCGCAACGTGACCTGCCGCGACCGCGACCCGCTCTCTCTGCTTCTGCGGGAGGCGCCGGCGAGGGTCGCCTTGGTCCGGACTCTTCGCCGTCCACGGCGGCGACCCTCGCCGGCGCTTCCGGCCGTCCTCCTCGACGAGCGCGCGCCCCGGCCCGTGAAAAGCGCCTCTTCAGCGCCGCTTCGACCGCGGGTGAAAGCGCCGGTGCAGCTCGCGCAGCTTGGCGCGGGCGACCTCGGTGTAGATCTGCGTCGTCGAGATGTCGGCGTGGCCGAGCATCGCCTGCACGGCGCGCAGATCGGCGCCGCCTTCGAGCAGGTGCGTGGCGAAGGAGTGGCGCAGCCGGTGCGGGCTGACCGGCGGCAGGCCGAGGGCGAGCGCGCGCCGCCGCAAGAGCTTCCAGAAGCCCTGGCGCGACATCGCGCCGCCGCGCGCCGTGACGAAGACGTGCGGGCTCGAGCGCCCGCGCAGCAGCGCCGCGCGGGCGCCGCCCTCGAGATACCCGCGCAGCGCGTCACGCGCCGGCACGCCGAGCGGCACCGGCCGCTCCTTGTCGCCCTTGCCGATCACCAGCAGATAGCCGGCCTCCAGGTTCAGCTGGGGGAGGCGCAGCGAGACCAGCTCGGAGACGCGCAGGCCCGCGCCGTAGAGAGTTTCGAGCATCGCCCGGTCGCGCGCGCCGCCGGGCCCCGCGAACGGCGCATCGAGCAGCCGGCGCACGTCCTCGCGCGTCCACGGGCGCGGCAGGCGACGGGGAAGGCGCGAGGACCGCACCGCGCCCGCCGGGCTGCGCGACAGCACGCCCGAGGTCTCGAGGAAGCGCAGCCATCCGCGCGCGGCGCAGAAGCGGCGCGCCACGCTCGCCGGCGCGAGGGTCCGGTCGCGCAGCCATGCGAGGTAGTCGACCAGGTCGTCGGCATCGATCGCGCGCGGGTCGCCGCGCCCGCGCGTCCCGAGGAACTCCGCGAGAGCGGCGAGGTCGCGTCCGTAGGCGTCGAGCGTGTTGCGGGACAGGCCGCGGCTGGTGGCGAGGTAGGCGAGGTAGGCGTCGACGCTGCGGTCGAGCGCGGCGGTCGGCGCGCGCGGAGCAGGCTTCGTCATCCGCCGCCGGGCGATTCGCCTTCGAGCCGGCGCCGCACGGTCTCGCAGATCTCCTGCATGCGCCTCCAGTCGCCGATCTTTCGCCCCGCGGCGTCGGTCACGTAGAAGACGTCGAAGACGTGGTGCAGCACGGTCGAGATCTTCGCCAGGTGGATGAGGCACCCCTGGCGATAGAGCGCGTTGGTGATCGCGAACAGCAGCCCGATCTGGTCGCGCGTCGAGACCTCGATCAGGCTGTAGTACTCGGAGTCCTGCAGGTCGAACGTCACCGAGGTGGCGATGTGCGGCATCGTCCGGCGCGTCAACACTGTCGGGCGCTGCGAGCGCTGCACCATCGCCTCGATCGAGACCTCGCCCCGCAGCACGCGCCCGAGGCTCTCGCGCAGGCGCTGCCAGCGCTCCTCGTCGAGCACGCGGTCGGTCGTCTCGCCGTGCGACAGGCGAAAGACGTCGAGCGCGACGCCGCCCCGGCTGGTGGTGATCTGCGCGCCGAGGATGTTCATGCCGTGGGCGGCGAGCACGCCGGCGATCATCGAGAACAGCCCCGGCCGGTCGCCCGCGCACACCGTGAACTCGCTGAACTCGCGGTCCTTGAAGTGCCGGACCGAGCAGGCGAACTGCTCGCCCGACTGGTGGAACTCGCGGAGCAGCTCGAGGTGGTGCGCGAAGCTCTGCTCGGGCGTGGTGAGGAAGTAGCTCGCCGGCATGCTCTGCAACACCAGATCGAGCGTGGCGGCCAGACCGCCGTCGCGCCCGGCGAGCTGCTGGCGCAAGCGCTCGCGCACCCGCTCCACGCGCGCCTCGCGCGCCTCCTCGGCGAACTCGCCCTTCTCGAACAGCTCCAGCGTGCGCAGGTAGAGCTCGCCGAGCAGCAGGTCGCGCCAGTTGTTCCAGACCTTCGGCGCCACGGCGCGCATGTCGGCGAAGGTCATCACGTAGAGCCGTTTCAGCACGTCGACGCTGCCCACGTGCCGCGCGAAGTCGATGATCACCCGGTCGTCGTGCAGGTCGCGATGCTGGGCGACGTGCGACATCAGCAGGTGGTGGCGGACGAGCCGCTCGACGTGGCCCACGCCGTCTTCGTCGAGGCCGAGCCTGCGGGCGACCTGCTCGGCGAGCTTCGCGCCGCGGTCCGAATGTCCGTGCCCGTGCCCCTTGCCGACGTCGTGCAGCAGCATGGCGAGATAGAGCACCTCCGGCTGCTCGATCTCGTGCATCACCTGCGTGAGCAGCGGGCACGCCTCGCGGTGCCGCCCGGCGCCGAGATGCTCGAGCTCCATGACGGCGCGCAGCGTGTGCTCGTCCACCGTGTAGATGTGGTAGAAGTCGCGGATCACCATGCAGCGCAGCTGGCCGAACTCCGGGACCAGCGCGCCGAGCACGCCGACGTCGTGCATCGTGCGCAGCGTCTCGTAGGTCCGCCCGCCCGCGCGCAGCACGTCGAGGAACGGCTGGATCACCGCCGGTGAAGCGCGCGCCGCCTCGAGGCGCGGCGCCGCGGCGGCCAGCAGCGCGCGGGCCCGGCTGCCGATCTCGACGCGATGGCGCTGCGACTCGACGAACACGCCGACCACGCCGGCGGGGTCGTCGAGGATCTCGGGCTCGTCGATGGCGATCTCGCCGCCGACGATGCGCACGCCCGGGCGGATGCGCCGGCTGAAGAGGCGCCCGAAACGGTACGGACGCTCGGTGCAGCGCTCGATCACCAGATCGGTGAAGCGTTTCATCCGTGCCGCGTGCAGGTAGTAGTCCTGGAGAAATCGCTCGACGGCCCGCCGCTCGCCGGCATCGCGGTAGCCGAGCGCGGCGGCCACCGGCTCCTGGTGCTCGAAGGTGAGCTGGTCCTGATGACCGCCGTTGCGGAAGTGGAGCGTGTTGCGCACCTTCCACAGGAAGTCGCGCGACTCGAGGACGGCGTCGAGCTCGCTCTCCGGCACCACGCCCTTCTGCACGATCTCACGCAGGTGCTTCACCTTGAACTTGACGCGCGCCATCCACAGGGCGGTGTGCAGGTCGCGGAGCCCCCCCTCGCCCTCCTTGACGTGCGGCTCGAGCAGGTAGACGGAGCCGCCGTACTCGCGGTGGCGGGCGGCGCTCTCCTCGATCTTCTCGGCGAAGAAGCGGTCCGGGTTGCGGCGCACCACGTCGCTCTCGACCATGCGCTCGAACTCGGCCCCGAGATCGGCGTCGCCGCAGAGGAAGCGGGCATCGAGCAGCGCCGTCTTCACCTTGAGCTCGCGGGCGGCGAGGCGCGCGCACTCCGGCACGCTGCGCACGGCGTGGCCGACCTGCAGGCCGGTGTCCCACAGGCTGTAGAGGATCTTCTCGGCGACGCTCTCCACGAACGGCGTCACCTTCCACTGATAGAGGAACAGCAGGTCGACGTCGGAGAACGGGTTCAGCTCGCCGCGCCCGTAGCCGCCCTGGGCGAGCACGGCGCACTTCTGGTTCACCCGCACGTTGCGGCTGGTGAAGTCCTCGACCGCCGCCGCGTACAGGAAGCGAACGATGCGGTCGAGGACCCCCGTGAACGCCTCGACCACCTCCCCGCCGCTCGCGCCGGCCGCGTTCCATGCCTCGAGCCGCGAGCGCGCCTGCTGCACGGCGGCGCGGGCGATCGCGCCGAGGTTCTCGCGGCGGCCATCGAGCGCCGGCAGGAGGATCTCTTCCGGGCGAAATGCGGGCGCGGGCCCGGGAGGTGCGAGGTTCATGGCCGGGCGGACAACGTACCGCAAAAGGCGCGGCGAGTCTCGCGGGCCGCCCGGGGCCTCACAGCGTCTTGGCGAGCTTGGTCTGCGAAAGGTATCGGCGAATCCCCCGGAAGATGCCGTCGGCCAGCGTCTCCTGGTACGTGGACGTGCCGAGACGGCGGCCCTCCACCGGGTGGGTGAGGAACGACACCTCGACCAGCACGCAGGGCATGTAGGCGCCGACCAGTACGTAGAACGGCCCCTCCTTCACGCCGAGGTCGTCGACGCCCTCGTAGCGTTCCTGCAGCCGCGAGACCACCGCGCCTTGCAGGTGCTCGGCGAGCTGCTTCGACTCCTCGACCTTGTAGGTCTGGCGCAGGTCGCTCAGGATGTAGGAGAGGTCGGGGATCGCCGCCTGCAGCTGCGAATTCCGCGGATCCCAGCGCAGGTTGTTCTCCATGGCGGCGAGGCGCAGCGTGCCGCGGTTGTCGGTGTTGTTGAGGTAGTAGACCTCGACGCCGCGCAGCGACGGGTTCGCGCTCGCGTTGGCGTGAACCGACACGAACAGGTCCGCTCCCTGGGCGTTGGCGAATCCGGTTCGCTCCTCGAGCGAGAGGTATCGGTCGTCGCTGCGGGTGAGCGCGACGTCGATCGCGGGGTCCGCGCGCAGCAGCGCGGCGAGCCGCCGCGAGACCGACAGCACGAGATCCTTCTCCTCGAGCCCGCCGAAGCCTCGTGCCCCCGGATCCTTGCCGCCGTGGCCGGGATCGATGACCACCTGGAAGCGCTTGGCCGCGGTCGTGGCCGGCGGCGCCGCCCGCTCGACGGCGGGCTTGCCCGCCGCACGCGGCGGGTCGGGCGCGGCTTCGCGCCGCGACTCCGCGGGCCGGTCGTCCGCCCGCGCCGTATCGAGCCGCCGGATCTTCGCCGCCTGCGTCGGCGCGGCCGCCGCCTTCCCCTTCAGGTCGATCACCAGCCGGTACGGATCGGGCAGCGTGAACGCGCGCGCTTCGGCGGCGGCGGCGAGGTCGAGCACGACGCGCGCCGTGCCCGCCGTGTACTGCCCGGTGCGGATGCCGCGCACCAGCGCGTCTCCCACCGACAGCGGCTCGCGCGCCTCCGGACCGATCCTCGCCCCGGCGAGATCGACCACCAGGCGATCGGGCGGACCCGAGCCGCCCTCGGGGAGGACGGGAGTCAGGCGGAACTCGACGGGCGCCGACAGATCGACGACCACGCGGCTGTAGGACACGGTGCCGATGTAACGGACGCGCTCGACCAGCGCCTGCGGCACCGCCTCGCCCCACGCCGCGGCGGTCGCCAGCGCGGCGGCCGCCGCCGCCAGGCGAGCCATCCAGGCGGTCTTCATCGCTCGCTCGCCTCGCGCTTCGCCCGCTCGACCAGCTCGGCGAGCCGGCCGATCGCCTCGATCGGCGTCAGCGTCAGCGGATCGATCTCGCGCAGCGCATCGAGGATGGCCCGGCCCTCGGGCGACGGCGCGGCGAACAGACCGAGCTGACCCGCGCCTCGGCCGTGCGCGGCGAGGCGCGGCGCGCCGGCCTCGTCGTGCTCGCCCCGCTCGAGGTTGTGCAGGATCTCCTGCGCGCGGGCGATCACGCCGTCGGGCACGCCGGCGAGCCGGGCCACGTGGATGCCGTAGCTCTGGCTCGCCGGACCCGGGACGATGCGCCGCAGGAAGATCACGTCGCCCTGCCACTCCTTCACCGCTACCGACGCGTTCGCCACCCGCTCGGCGGTCCGCGCCAGGTCGGTCAGCTCGTGGAAGTGCGTGGCGAACAGCGTCTTCGGCCGCGCCGGCGAGGCGTGCAGGTGCTCGGCGACCGCCCAGGCGATCGAGATGCCGTCGAACGTGCTGGTGCCGCGGCCGATCTCGTCGAGCACCACCAGCGAGCGCGGCGTCAGGTGCGCCAGGATGTGCGCCGTCTCCTTCATCTCGACCATGAACGTCGAATCGCCCGCGGCGAGGTCGTCGGCCGCGCCGACGCGCGTGAAGATGCGGTCGACGATGCCGATGCGCGCGCGCGACGCGGGCACGAAGCCGCCCATCTGCGCCATCAGCACGACCAGCGCGTTCTGCCGGAGATAGGTCGACTTGCCCGCCATGTTCGGGCCGGTGAGCACGATCACCTGCGCGCGCTCGGGATCGAGGTCGGTGTCGTTCGGCACGAAGCGCCCGGGGGGCAGCGCGCGCTCGATCACCGGATGTCGGCCTTCGTGGATCTCGAGGACCGGGGAACGGTCGAGGCTCGGCCGCACGTAGCGGCCGTCGGCGGCGACCTCGGCGAGCGAGCGCAGGGCGTCGATCTCGGCGAGCGCGCCGGCGGTGGCGACGATCTCCGCGAGGCGCGCGGCCGCCTCGGCGACCAGCGCGGCGAACAGCTCCGCCTCGAGCGCCCGCAGGCGCTCCTCGGCGCCGAGCACCTTGGCCTCGTACTCCTTCAGCTGCGGCGTCACGAAGCGCTCGCCGCCCGCGATCGTCTGCTTGCGCTGATAGTCCTGCGGCACGAGCCGCAGGTTCGCCTTGGTGACCTCGATGTAGTAGCCGAAGACCTTGTTGTAGCGGACCTTGAGCGAGCCGATGCCGGTGCGCGAGCGCTCGCGCGACTCGAGCTCGGCGATCCAGCCCTTGCCGTCGTGACGGAGCGCGCGCAGCTCGTCGACCGCGGGGGAATAGCCCGAGCGGACCAGGTCGCCCTGCTTCGCCGAGAGCGGCGGCACGTCGACCAGCGCGCGGGCGACGAGGTCGCGGAGATCGGCGAGCGGCGAGATCCCCGCGGCGAGCTCGCCGAGCAGCGTCGAGCGCGACGCGGCGAGCCGCGCCTGCGCGGCCTCCGCCCGTCCCAGCGCCTGGCGCAGCCGCACCAGGTCGCGCGGCGACGCCGACCCGCCGCCGACGCGCCCCGCCAGGCGCTCGACGTCGCCGAGGCCGTCGAGCGACGCGGCGAGATCGTCGCGCAGCGCCGAGCTCTCGACCAGCTCCTCCACGGCGTCGAGGCGCCGGCCGATGCGCGCCGGGTCGAGCAGCGGATAGAGCAGCCAGCGGCGCAGCACGCGCGCCCCCATCGGCGTGAGCGTGCGGTCGAGCACCGACAGCAACGACCCGGCCCGCTCGCCGCGGGCGTTCTCGACCAGCTCGAGGTTGCGCCGGCTGACCTCGTCGACGACCAGGAACTCGGCGATCTCGTACGGCTGCGGCGCGCGCAGATGGGCGGTGCCGACGAGCTGCCCGTCGAGCACGCCGAGCAGCGCGCCGAGCGCGCCGGCGGCGAGCGGGTGGCGGCGCCAGAATTCGATCGCCGGCGACCCGCCGTGGCTCTCGAGCCAGCCGAGGAGACGGTCGGCGGAGAACTCGGCGGCGGGCAGCTCGCTGGTGCGCAGCGCCGCCGGCAGCCGCGCGGCGGCGGCCGGGGGCACCGATCCGGCGGCCATCACCACCTCGCGGGGCCGCAACCGGCCGAGCTCCTCGCCGAGCGACTCGAGCGAGTCGATCTCCGCGGCGCGCAGCTCTCCGGTCGACAGGTCGACGACGGCGAGCGCGGACCGCTCGCCGTGCGCGACCACCGCGGCGAGGTAGCTCGGCGCCCGCGGGTCGAGGTTCTCCTCCTCGAGCACCGTGCCGGGCGTCACCACGCGCACCACCTTGCGCTCGACGATGCCCTTGGCCGTCGCCGGATCCTCGACCTGCTCGCAGATCGCCACCTTGAGGCCGTGCTCGAGGAGCTTCTGGACGTAGGGCTGGACCGAGTGGTGCGGCACGCCGCAGAGCGGGATGCGCGCCTCGTCGCCCTTGCTGCGCGAGGTCAGCGTCAGGTCGAGCAGGCGGCTCGCGCGCTCGGCGTCCTCGAAGAACATCTCGTAGAAGTCGCCGAGCCGGTAGAGCAGGATGGCGTCGGGATAGCGCTCCTTGACGCGCAAGTACTGCTGCACCATCGGCGTCAGCTTGACGACCGACGGCGGCTTGTCGGGAAGCCCGAGCGGCAGTCCGTGCTCCTCGCTCACGCGCCGACCCGTCCTTCCCACCCGGCCGGCGCCCGGCGCGCGGGCCGAGCGGCCGCGGGGCGCACCGGCCCCCGGGCACCGGCCGGGAGCCGCGCGATGCGGCCGCGCAGACGGCGCACCAGGGGACCGAGCGCGATCGAGAACACGAACTGGCGCTCGAGCACGTCGAGGATGCGGCGCCGATCGGCGGTGACCAGGAACAGGCGCTCGCCGTCGGTCACCAGCTTCTGCTCGCCGAGCGGATCGAGGACCTCGGGATACGCCTCGCGCAGCGCGGCCAGGCTCTTGCGGATCTTCTGCGGCTGCAAACCACGCTCGATCAGCGCCCGGACGACCGACAGCCGTACGAGGTCGAGAAAGGAATAGCGCCGCCGCGAGCCGCGCCCGGCCGCTGGACGCGCCGAGGGCTTCACCAGGCCGATCTCGTCCCAGTACTGGATCTGGCGCGGCGTGACGCCGACGATCCGGCAGGCGCCGGTGCTGGGAAACCCCTCGTCCAATCCTCCCTCCGCGAGAAAACACGAGTGTTTTCTGGGTCGAGGATACGGAGGTCGCGCGCCGCGGTCAACTTCCGCGGGGTGGCGGGGGGTGGACGTGCCGCGGGGTGGACGGGGACGGCGCGCCGTGGCCGCTTCGCTGCGACGCTCGAAGATGCTACGAATTCAAGCAGTGAGTCGCCGCCCGCTGATCGGCATCTCCTCCTATCCGCGGACCCACTCCCGGATCGCCAACCGCGAGGTCTATCCCCTGCCCGCCAGCTACGTCGACGCGGTGCGTGCCGCCGGCGGGATCCCGCTGATCCTGCCGCCGGGCGACGCCGATCCGCCGCGCATGCTCGACTCGCTCGACGGCTTGATCCTTTCCGGCGGCGGCGACGTGGCCCCGGAGCTTTACGCGGGCGGCCGTCACGAGACGATCTATGGAGTGTCCGAGGAGCGCGACGCCTTCGAGATCGAGCTCGCGCGCGCCGCGCTCGGCCACGACGATTTTCCCTTCTTGTGCATCTGTCGCGGCATGCAGGTCCTCAACGTGGCCCTCGGCGGCGACCTGCATGCTCACCTGCCCGACCTCGGCGAGAGCGGGGTCGAGCACCGGCTGCCGGAGAAGCTGCACACGCACCACCGAGCCGCGGTGGCACCGCAGAGCCGTCTCGCCGCGCTGCTCGGCGCCACCGACGTGAGCGTCTGCTCCTGGCATCACCAAGCAATCCGCACGCTCGCTCCCGGGTTGACGGCGGTGGCCTGGGCCGAGGACGGCATCGTCGAGGCGGTGGAGCACGAGAACCACCCGCTGTGCATCGCCGTCCAGTGGCATCCCGAGATGCAGATCGACGACCCCGCGCAGCGGCGCCTGTTTCACTCCTTCGTCGAGCTGGCCGGCAACGGCAAGAAAAGGGGTCGGGAGTCTTTTCCCGGTGGACTGGCCGGCAACGGCCGGCGCTGAGCAAAGGGGTCGGGTGTCTTTTCTCGCAGCGACCCGAAGGGTGCGTCGCAAGAAAGACTCCCGACCCCTTTGCTCCTCAAGCCCTGGCGCGCGGCGCGGCCGGGACGCCGGCCGCGGTCAGGAACATGACGCCGTAGCGGCGTGGGTCGAGGCCGAAGAAGCGGGCCACGTCGTCGTCGAAGAACGTGAGCCCGGTGGCGCCGAGCTGCTGGGCGTAGGACGCCAGGTAGAGGCGTCCGCCGCCGATGCCCCCGTCGAGCGTCGCCGCGCGGTAGCCGCGCGTGCCGAGGGCGCCGAGCACCGCGTCCAAGTCGGCGATCGCGTAGACGTCGACCGCCGCGTCGGCGCCGAGCGCCTGGCCGAGCGCCAGGCGACCGGCCTCGCGGCGGTGCTCGCCGGCGACCAGCCGCTCGAGCGCCGCGGACTCCGGCCGCCAGCGGTACCCGCCCGGCGCGACACCCTCGACCGCGTGAACGACGAGATGGAGATCGACGAGCGAGCGGGATTCCTCGACGCGGTAGTCGGCAGCGAGCGGGGCGCAAGCGGCCTCGAGCAGCTGGGCGAGCGCGGTCCGCGAGACCGCACGGCGCGCGAAGATGCGAGTCGACCCGCGCCGCTCGACGACGATTTCCAGAGGATCGCCCGCCGCGGCGCGCTCGCCCCGGATCGCGACGAGGTCGCCGGCCACGGCGGGCGGCGCCGCCCGGGGAGCGTTCGCGGTCCAGCGTACGGCCTCGCCGCCGTCGTCGAGCACGCCAGCCTCGTGGGCCTCGCGGATCTCCCGGTAGTCGACCTCGCGCGCCGAGAGCGGCTCGGTCTCGAGGCGTAGCGGCGGCGGCTCCGCCGCGTTCGGCGCCGGCTCGCCCGCGGCGACGGCGCCGATAGGCACCAGCGCGATCACCCCCTCGCGCGCGGGATCGAGCGCGCACAGCCGCTCGATCGGACGGTCGGCGAATCCCAGCTTCACACTCGCCGTCCAGCCGTCGGCCGACGCCTGCGCGAGGAGTTGCGCGAGCACCGTGCCGCCGTCCCAGAACACGTGGCGATAAGCCCGCGCACGGTACTTCCAGGCGTTGCGCCAGTAGGTCGAGGCCAGCACCACCGTCAGCGGGGCACGCGCCACCGCGTCGGCGCCGCCGCACGCCGCGAGCACGGCCGCTCGCCAGTCTCCGCGACGCAGGCGGCGCAGCGAGAAGTCGTGCGGGCCGAAGTGGTAGACTCCGGCGGCCATGTCGGGAAGCTCGCCGGCCACGAGGTAAGCGTCCACGTGGTAGAGCGCGCCGGTGCAGGGAGCGGCGCGAAAATCGTGCAGGCTCCCGTCGGCGATCCGCCGCCGGCGCAGGATGCCGAGCGAGCCGCGCAGCAGGCGGCCGAGCGCCGCGCGGTCGGGGATCTCCCCGGGGTCGCGACGCGGCGCCTGTCCGGCGATCGCATCGAGCGCGGGCAGCGCGGACCGCGCCGTCGAGCGGGGCAGCGCCTCGGCGTCGATGCCGCGGTAGATCTTGAACGGCAGCGGTAGATTGTCCCAGTCGAGGTGATGCGGATGGCTCTGCAGCGAGTGCAGCGAGTGCTTGGTGGCCTCGTGGAAGGCGCGCGCCGCCGATCCGTCGTCGTTGGCCATCGCCCTCGCTTTAGCTCCGCGCATCGCGGATGATAAGCGGCCAGAATGAAAAACAAGGTCACCAAGCCGGAAGAGGAATGGCAGCGGCAGCTCACCCCCGAGCAGTACGCCGTCACCCGCCGGAAGGCGACGGAGCGTGCATTCAGCGGTGAATACTGGAACTGCCACGAGGACGGCACCTACCGCTGCGTGTGCTGCGGCGCGGCGCTCTTCCGCTCCGACACGAAGTTCGAATCCGGCAGCGGTTGGCCGAGCTTCTGGACTCCTTGCTCCGAGGAGGCCGTGACCACCGAGGTGGACCCGAGCCACGGCATGCGCCGCACCGAAGTGCTGTGCGCGAAGTGCTACGCGCACCTGGGCCACGTCTTCGAGGACGGGCCGCAGCCGACCGGCCTTCGCTACTGCATCAACTCGGCGGCGCTGAAGCTCGACCGGAAGTGAGCGGCGCGAGGCTCCAGTGCGCGTTCGGCGCTCTGCTCGCGGCCTGGCTGCTGACCGGGGGTGCCGCGCGCGCGCAGCCGTCCGCCGAGCGCTATCCGCTCCAGACCATCAGACTCCCGGCCGGCTTTCGCATCAACCTGTTCGCCGGCGGCGCGGTGAATCCGCGGCAGATGGCGCTCGGGGCCAAGGGCACCCTGTTCGTCGGCACGCTGCGCGCCGGAGCGGTCTACGCGGTCGTCGACCGCGACCGGGACGGCGTGGCCGACGACGGCATGGTGCTGCTGTCGGGGCTCGTGGCGCCGAACGGCGTGGCGGTCCGCGAGGGCGCGCTCTACGTCGCCGACGCCTGGCGGATCCTGCGCTACGACGACATCGAGCGCGATCTCGAGCATCCGCCGAAGCCGGTCGTGGTCTACGAGGGCTACCCGCACGACGCCCATCACGGCTGGAAGTTCATCGGCTTCGGCCCGGACGGCTTCCTCTACGTCCCGGTCGGCGCGCCCTGCAACGTCTGCGAGCGCGACCCGCCCTATGCCTCGATCACGCGCCTGAAGCCCGACGGCACCGGCCTCGAAGTCTTCGCGCGCGGCGTACGCAACAGCGTCGGCTTCGACTGGGATCCGAACACCCGGGAGCTGTGGTTCACCGACAACGGCCGCGACCGCCTCGGCGACGACCTGCCCTCCGACGAGCTGAACCACGCGCCGAAGGCCGGCATGCACTTCGGCTTTCCCTACTGCCACGCCAAGGGGCTCGCCGATCCGCAGTTCGGCAAGGGCCAGGACTGCTCGGAGTACACGCCCGGCGAGATCGACCTCGGGCCGCACGTGGCCGCGCTCGGCATGCGCTTCTATACGGGGGAGACGTTCCCCGAGGAGTACCGCGGCCAGATCTTCATCGCCGAGCACGGCTCGTGGGACCGCTCGAAGCCGATCGGCTATCGCCTGGCGGTGGCGCGTCCGGCCGAGACCGGCGCCAGGCGCCTCGAGACCTTCGCCGAGGGATGGCTCGGGCCGAACGGCAAGGCCTGGGGCCGCCCGGTCGACCTCCTGGTCGCGCCGGACGGCGCCCTGCTCGTCTCCGACGACACCGCCGGGGCGATCTACCGCATCACCTACGGCGGGAAGTAGCCGAGCGGGGGCGGGGGTGATCCCGCCGCGGAGAACTCCTAACGAACCGCTTGACATAGGCGATTCCGTCGAATAACTGTTCGGCACTTTCGGGGTTTTACCTTATGAAATTCGGCGAGGACACGGACATCGAGCTCGACGACATCGATCTCGGCATCCTCTCCGTGCTGCAGGAGAACTGCCGGACGTCGCTCGCCAAGATCGGCGAGCAGGTCGGGCTGTCGGCTCCGTCGGTGATCGAGCGGGTGAAGAAGCTCGAGGACAGCGGCGTGATCCGCGGCTACCACGCGATCCTCGACGCGCGCCGCCTCGGCATGGACATCACCGCCTTCATCGGCGTGTACGTCAGCCACCCGCGGTCGATCGGCGGCTTCGAGAGCGAGGTCGAGACCATCGAGGACGTCCTCGAGTGCCACCACGTCACCGGCAGCTACACCCTGCTGCTCAAGGTGAAGACCCCGAACACGTCCTCGCTCGAGGCGCTGATCAGCCGGCTGCGCTCGATCAACGGCGTCGAGAAGACCGAGACGATGGTGGTGCTCTCGACGCACACCGAGCGATCGCGGCTGAAGCTGCCGGGGGCTCCCGCCCGGCCGCTCGGCGTCGAGGCGGCGCCCGCCGACAAGCGGGCTCGGCGCAACGGACATCGCCTGGCACGGGGTTGACGCCATGGAGAGACTGAAGAGGCAGGGGCTCTACGATCCGCGCTTCGAGCACGACGCCTGCGGCGTCGGCTTCGTGGTCGACGTGCGCGGCGAGACGTCGCACGACATCGTCGAGAAGGGCCTCACCGTGCTCGCCAACCTCGAGCACCGCGGTGCCTGCGGCTGCGATCCGCTGACCGGCGACGGCGCCGGCATCCTGCTGCAGATCCCGCACGCGTTCTTCAAGAAGGAGCTGGCGGCGCAGAAGCACCGCCTGCCCGACCCCGGCGAGTACGGCGTCGGCATGGTGTTCCTGCCGCGCGAGACGAACCAGCGGAACGAGTGCCAGGAGATCTTCGAGAGCGCGGTGCGCGAGGCGGGGCTGAAGCTGATCGGCTGGCGCCACGTTCCGGTCGAGCCCGCCGAGTGCGGGCCGCAGGCGCGGGCGATCATGCCGGAGATCCGCCAGATCTTCGTCGGCCGCGATGGCCGACGCGTGAGGGACCAGGCGACGCTCGAGCGCAAACTCTACGTGGTTCGCAAGGTGGTCGAGAACCGCGTGGCCGGCTCCGGGATGCCCGAGAACGAGGCCTTCCACGTCGCCAGCTTCTCGTCGCGCACCGTGGTCTACAAGGGCCTCTTGATCTCCTGGCAGATCCCCAAGTTCTACCGCGACCTGCGCGACCCGGCCGTGGCCTCGGCGCTGGCTCTGGTGCACCAGCGCTTCTCCACCAACACGCTGCCCTCCTGGGACCGCGCCCATCCCTACCGGTTTCTCGCCCACAACGGCGAGATCAACACGCTGCGCGGCAACGAGAACTGGATGCACGCGCGCGAGAAGAACTTCGCCTCGCCGCTGTTCGGCGAGGACATCGAGAAGATCGTGCCGATCATCAACCCGCGCGGCTCGGACTCGGCGAAGTTCGACAACGCGCTCGAGCTGCTGATGCTCACCGGCCGCTCGATCGACCACGCCGTGATGATGATGATTCCCGAGCCGTGGGCCAAGCACGACTCGATGGATCCCGCGCGGCGCGCCTTCTACGAGTACCACGCGTCGCTGATGGAGCCCTGGGACGGCCCGGCGTCGATCGCCTTCACCGACGGCACGGTCATCGGCGCCGTGCTCGACAGAAACGGCCTGCGCCCGTCCCGCTACTACGTCACCAAGGACGACCTCGTCATCATGGCGTCCGAGGTGGGCGTGCTCGACATCCCGCCCGAGCAGGTCCTGATCAAGGAGCGTCTGCATCCGGGCAAGATCTTCCTGGTCGACACGGCGCAGGGCCGCATCATCGACGATGAGGAGATCAAGTCGCAGCTGGCGGCCGAGCATCCCTACGGCGAGTGGCTGGCGCGGCATCTCGTGCACATCGACCGGCTGCCCGACGCGCCCTACAGCGCGCCCCCGGATCACGAGACCGTCCGCCGGCGGCAGCGCGCCTTCGGCTACACCGAGGAGGATCTGCGGCTGCTCATCGGGCCCATGGCCAGGCAGGCCGAAGAGCCCATCGGCTCGATGGGCACCGACACGGCGCTGGCGGTGCTCTCCGATCGCCCGCGGCTGCTCTACGACTATTTCAAGCAGCTGTTCGCGCAGGTGACGAATCCGCCGCTCGATGCGATCCGGGAAGATCTGGTGACCGACATGGGATCGGCGCTCGGGCCCGAGCGGAATCTGCTCCGACCCGAACCGGACTCGTGCCATCAGATCAAGATCGACTATCCCGTCCTCGACAACGAGGAGCTGGCGAAGGTGCGGCACGCGCCCGATCCGGCGTTCCGGGCGATCACGCTGCCGATGCTGTTCGATCCGCGCGAGGGCGCCGACGGTCTCGCGCGGGCCATGGACGGGCTCTGCCAGCGGACCTCGGCTGCCATCGCCGACGGCCACACCTTCCTGGTGCTGTCAGACCGGGGCGTGGACCGCGATCATGCGCCGATTCCGAGCCTGCTGGCCACGGCGGGCGTGCACCACCATCTGGTGCGCGAGGGCGCGCGCACGCGCTGTTCGCTCCTCGTGGAAACAGGCGAGGCGCGTGAGGTGCATCACATGGCGCTGCTCGTCGCGTACGGCGCGGCCGCCATCAATCCGTATCTGGCGTTCGAGACGATCGAAGACCTCATCTGCGAGGGCGAGCTCGGCGACCTGGAGCTCCAGACGGCGATCCGCCAGTACATCAAGGCGCTCACCAAGGGCGTGCTCAAGGTGATGTCCAAGATGGGCATCTCGACGCTGCAGAGCTATCGCGGCGCGCAGATCTTCGAGGCGGTGGGGCTGAACACGCCGTTCGTGGACCGCTACTTCACCTGGACGGCCAGCCGGCTGGGCGGGATCGGCATCGAGACGGTCGCCGAAGAGGTCGCGCGCCGGCACGCGCAGGCGTTCCCGACGCGCGGCCGCGAGGATGGCGAGCTCGACTCGGGCGGCGAATACCAGTGGCGGCGCGACGGCGAGTACCACCTCTTCAATCCGGACACCGTCTTCAAGCTGCAGCACGCGACGCGTTCCGGCCAGTACGGCGTCTACAAGGAGTACACCGCGCTCGTCAACGATCAGAGCCGCAGGCGCGCGACGCTCAGGGGGCTCTTCGAGCTCCGGCGCGCCCTTGCGCCGATCCCGCTCGGCGAGGTCGAGCCGATGGAGCGCATTCTCAAGCGCTTCGCGACCGGCGCGATGTCGTACGGCTCGATCAGCCAGGAAGCGCACGAGACGCTCGCCATCGCCATGAACCGCCTCGGCGCCCGATCGAACACCGGCGAGGGCGGCGAGGATCCGGCGCGCTACACGCCCGATCCGAACGGCGATTCGCGGCGCAGCAAGGTCAAGCAGGTCGCGTCGGGCCGCTTCGGCGTCACCAGCGAATACCTCGTCAGCGCCGACGACCTGCAGATCAAGATGGCGCAGGGATCCAAGCCAGGCGAAGGCGGCCAGCTTCCCGGGTTCAAGGACTACCCGTGGATCGCCAGGGTCCGGTACTCGACGCCCGGGGTGGGCTTGATCTCGCCGCCGCCGCACCACGACATCTACTCGA
>JACPRU010000035.1 GCA_016189835.1 Deltaproteobacteria bacterium
TCGCGCTTGGGGGCGGTGCACCCCTCCAGATAGCTCACGGCGCTCCCCTCTTCCGCGATGATCAGCGTCCGCTCGAACTGCCCGGTGTCGGCGGCGTTGATGCGGAAGTACGTCGAGAGCTCCATCGGGCAGCGTACGCCCTTCGGCACGTAGCAGAACGAGCCGTCGCTGAAGACCGCGGAGTTCAGCGTCGCGTAGAAATTGTCGGTATACGGGACGACCGATCCGAGGTAGCGCTGCACGAGGTCGGGGTGGCTCTTCACCGCTTCGGAGAAGGAGCAGAAGATCACTCCCTTCTCCGCGAGCTTCGCCTTGAAGGTGGTCGCCACCGAGACGCTGTCGAACACGGCGTCGACCGCCACGCCCGTCACTCGCTTCTGCTCGTCGAGCGAGATGCCGAGCTTCTCGAACGTCCGCCGCAGCTCGGGATCCACCTCGTCGAGACTCTCGAGCTTCTTCTTCGGCTTGGGCGCCGAGTAGTAGATGATGTTCTGGTAGTCGATCGGCGGATGGTGGAGGTTCGCCCACCGGGGCGCTCCGTCGCCGCTCTCGAGCTTCTGCCAGTGGCGCAGCGCGCGCAGCCGCCAGTCGAGCAGGAACGCGGGTTCGTCCTTCTTCGCCGAGATCAACCGCACGATGTCCTCGGACAACCCGCGCGGAGCGGCGTCGGCGTCGATGTCGGTGACGAACCCCCAGCGGTATTCGCGCTGCGCGAGCTCCTCGATCGAGTTTCGGGCGCGGGTCGCCATCGCAGTCCCCTCTTCCTCAGCGCGGCACAGCCGGAACCAAATGGTTGTCGCGTACTGAGGCCTCGTATCTCATATCTTCGTGCACGACAGCGAAGTCGTGTCCTAGTAGATCAGGAGCCGGCGCGCGCTTCCCCTCGCGCGGGGCGCCCCGCGAACAGTCCCTGGGGAGGCCCGAACGACGCGGCCATCTCCACCAGCGTGATGCCGCGCAGCGCGCCGAGCACCGTCCGGTTGATGCGCTGCCAGTTCGCGCTCACCGGGCAGAGCGTCTCGATGTCGCAGCGCTCGGTCCCGTGGGCGCTGCATTCGGTGAGCGCGATCGGGCCCTCGAGCGCGCCGATCACGTCGAGCACGGTGATCTCCTCCGGCGCGCGCGCCAGGCTGAACCCGCCCTTGGCCCCGCGATGCGGCACCAGCAGGCCCTCGCGCGCCAGGACCTTCAGGATCTTGCTGACGGTCGGCAGCGGCAGGTGAGCCGCCGCGGCCAGCTCCGGGGCGTTGCGTGTCAGTCGCTCGGGATCCCGTGCGATGTGCGTCAGCAGCACGATCCCGTAATCGGTGAGCTTCGTCATGCGAATCATGGCCCGCGACCTCCGGACTCCGAAAGAGTACCTAACCGGTACTCTTTCGGAGTCTAGCGTCTCGCGGAAACTTGTCAACCGCCGCCGCCGCGTCTACAGCACGCGCGTGGCTCGCGACGGCTCCACGACCGGCACGGGGATGCGGCTGAAGATCGTTCAGGCGGGCGATCCGGTGCTGCGCGGCGAGGCGCGCGAGCTGTCGATCAGCGAGATTCGCAGCCGGCCGGTCCAGGAGCTGATCGAGCGCATGCGCGATACCATGCGCGACGCCCCGGGCGTCGGCCTGGCCGCGCCGCAGATCGGCGAACCGCTGCAGCTCGCGGTCATCGAAGACCGCGAGGAGTACCTGCGCGGCGCCGACACCGCCTGGGTCGCCGAGCGCGAGCGCTCGGCGGTGCCCTTCCACGTCATCATCAATCCGCGCCTCACCGTGGTCGACGCCGAGCCGCTCGAGTTCTTCGAGGGCTGCCTGAGCGTCGGCGGTTTCACCGCGCTCGTGCCGCGCGCTCGTGCGGTCCGCGTCGAGTGCCGCAACGAGCAGGCCGACCGCGTGGTGATCGACGCCCACGGCTGGTACGCGCGCATCCTGCAGCACGAGATCGACCACCTGCACGGCCGATTGTACGTCGACCGCATGGAGCCGCGCTCGTTCATGACCACGGCGAATCACGCCCGCCACTGGCGGGAGCAGACGACGCGGGAGGTGCGCGCCGCACTCGGCCTGCGCACCCGGATCTGGCGTCCCGGCCGCGCGCCCGCCGAGCGCTGATCAGTGGCCCGCGGGCCGCTGCCGCCGCGCCGAGCCCTCGCGCCGGGACGACCCGAAGAGCACGCCGCCGCGCGAGAGCGGCGGCCGAACCGCCGGAGCCTGCACCACCGCGGACCACGCCCCGCCCGGAGGTCGCGGCGCGCGGCCCCACGAGCCTGCGGACTCGTGACGCCGGCGCCGCGGGTCGAAGCAGCGATCGCCCGGCCGGCAGGGCGGGAACGTATCGACGATCAGGAACGGGAGGGAGGTCTCGGCGGCCGCCTGCTCGGCGGCGAGCTCCTCGAGCCGGGCCGCGCGCTCGGCCTCGCGCTGCCGCTCGGCGGCGCGCTCGGCCTCGCGCCGCCGGATGATGTCCCGCCCCTCGGCGGCCGCGCGCTGCAGATCGGAAGGCACGCCGGCATCGGCCGGCGCGGCGGCGCTCGGCGTGTCGGCGATGGTTTGCACGAGCGTGCTGCCCGCGGGCGGATGGTCGCCGAAATAGAGCCCGCCCTCGGGCGTCTTCCACCGCTGGATCGCGTCCGCGCCCGCGGCGGCCCAGCTCAGTGCGACGATCAAGGCCGCCAGCCCGATGCTCGCTGCGCTCACCCAAACGAGGGTGCGGCCGCGCCAGGCGTGAAGTCAAGAGCCCCGTTCCGCCGGGTCGCGCCGGGTCAGCTCTCTTCCTCTGCCTCCTCCGCCGGGGGCATCCCGGGTAGAGCGGTCTGCCCTTCGGCGGGGTCACCGGCGAGCGCCCCCAGGGCACGCGCCGACCGTTCGACGCCCTCGAGCGCGGGGATCTCCTCGGTCACGCCGATGCCCTTCTCCTTCAGGCGCCGAGCCGTGACCAGCACGCGACGCTCGATCGATCCGATCGCATCATTATACGCCGCGACCGCCCGATCGAGCTGACCGCCGAGGCGCTCGAAGTGTTCGGCCATCGTCCGCAGCCGCTCGTGCAGCTCGCGCCCGAGCTCGCTGATCGCCTGCGCGTTCTCGGCGAGTCGCTCGTGCCGCCACCCGTAGGCGACCGCCCGCAACAACGCGATCAACGTCGTCGGACTGGCCGGGATCACCCGCTTGTCGACCCCGAACTCGATCAGCTCCGGATCGTACTGCAGAGCCGCGCTGAAGAACGCCTCGCCGGGCAGGAACATGACCACGAATTCCGGGGCCGGCTCGAACTGCGCCGCGTAGCTCTTGGCGCCGAGCTTCGTCATGTGCTCGCGGACCTGCCGGGCGTGGTCGCGCAGCCTGGCCTCGCGCACCGACTCGTCGCTCGCCTCGAACGCCTCGAGAAAGGCGCCGAGCGGCGCCTTGGCATCGACCACCACGTTGCGCCCGCCGGGCAGCTTGACCAGCAGGTCGGGCCGAAGCCGCCCGTCCTCGGTGGTCACGCTCGGCTGCTCGAAGAAATCGCAATGGTCCAGCATGCCGGCGAGCTCGACCACGCGCTTCAGCTGGATCTCGCCCCAGCGGCCGCGGACCGAGGGGGTGCGCAGCGCCCGAACCAGCTTCGCGGTCTCCGCGTGCAGCTGCTGCTGCGTCTGCGCCAGGGAACGCACCTGCTCGCGCAGCGACGCGTAGGCGTCGACGCGGTCGCGCTCCACCGCCGCCAGCTTGAGATCGACCTTCTCGAGCGACTCCCGCACGGGCTGCACGAGATCGCCGATCGCCTGCCGGCGGGTGTCGAGGTCGGCGACCGCTCCGCGCTGGAATTCGCCGAGCGCGGCCTTGGCGAGGTCGAGGAACGACTGGTTGTTCTGGCGCAGGGCCTCGGCCGACAAGCTTTGAAACGCCTCGCGAAGCTGGCGCTCCGCGGCGGCGAGCAGCGCGAGCTTCTCGCCGCTCGTCCGCCGCTCGCCCTCGAGCTCGGCGGCGAGCCGCGCGCGGGCCGCGCCCAGGTCGGCGAGCTCGCGCGTCCGACGGTCGAGATCCGCCTCGAGGCTCGCCGCCCGCGCCGAGCGCTCGTCGAGCCGCGCGCGCAGCTCGGCGGACTCGGCCGCCGACTCGGCGCCGCGCCGGGCGCGGCCGACCAGCCACCCCGCCGCCCAGCCGGTGGCGAGACCGACCACGAGCGTGATCGCCAGCGGCAACGGTTCCATGTCCCTCCTTAGCGCGACTTCCCCACGCGGCTCAACGCGGCGCGAGGCCCGCGGCTCACCCCGCGTCCGCCGGCCGCTTCCCTCCGGGCGCAGACTCTGGCACTCGGTTCGGCAGCTTGACCGTCGCGGCGCAACAGGACTCCCGCGGTGCCGGATCCTTCCCGGCAGCGCGCTGGCAAGAAGAACCGTTCCGCATCTTCTTCCCGCTCGGCGTCCTGGTCGGCTGGATCGGCGTCGGGGTCTGGCTGGTCTACGCGCTGGGGCTGGTGGAGACTTACTCGTGCTTCGGCCACGGCCTCATCGTCGCACAGGCTTTCCTGGTCGCCATCGCCTGCGGCTTTCTGCTCACCGCCGTGCCCCGCCGCACGCAGTCGCCACCGCCATCGCGGGCCGAGCTCTGCCTGCTCGTCGGGCTGCCGCTGGCGGTGACGGCCATGGCGCTCGCGCGGCGCTGGGCGCTCGCCGAAATCCTCCACGCCGGCACGCTGCTGTTGCTGCTCCGCTTCGTCGCCCGGCGCGCGTTCGGCCGGCTCGGCCGGCGCCGGCCGCCGGCCTCGTTCCTGCTGATCCCGCTCGGCGCGCTGTTCGGCCTCGGGGGAGCGCTGCTGCTCGCCTGGTCGACCGCCGCCGTCGGCCCGCCCTGGACGCTGGCTCTCGGCCGCCTGCTGGTCGAGCAGGGCGTGTTCCTCTGTTTCACGCTCGGCGCGGGCGGAGTCATTCTGGCGCTCGTCGCCGGCAAGCCGCCGCCCGCCGACCTCGGCTCGTCTGCGGCCGAGGGGCGGCGCGCACTCGGCTACGCGAGCCTCGGCCTCGGCATCCTGGCGACGTTCGTGATCGAGGCCCTGGGCGCCGGGCAGCTCGGCCCGCTGCTGCGCGCCGCCGTGGTGGGCGCGGGCGCCGCCCTCGGCGAGGGCCTCCAGGGCCTTCCGGCGCGGCCCGGTTTGCACCGCCGAGCGGTCTGGCTCGCGTTCTGGATGATGCCGCTCGGACTGGCGCTGTACGGGTTGCTGCCCTCCTACCGCGTGCCGGCGCTCCACGTGCTGTTCATCGGCGGCTTCGCCACCATGGCGTTCGGTGTCGCCAGCCACGTTTCGTTCGGACACCTCGGGCTCGAATCGCACATGCGCGGGCGCCCCTGGCCGGTCGTCGCGCTGCTGAGCGGCCTCGGTCTGGCGCTCGCCGGCCGCGTCGCCGCCGACGTCAGCCACACCTACTTCGCGCACCTCGGCTGGGCGGCGGCGTGCTGGATCCTCGGCTCGGCGGCGTGGCTCGCGGCGCTCGCGCCCCGGCTGTGGGCGCGCGCTCGTTGAGGAATTCGACGGCGCGGTCTGCCGCGCCGCGGCAAGCGGAGGAGCCGCCCGGCATGCACTGCATCGCGCGATTGTTGTAAGCTGTTTCCGGGTCGTTGCCGGAGGAGGAGATCTCTATGGATACGTTCCGTAATCTACTCGTTCCCGTGTACTTCGACGAGACGTCGCCGGCGGCGCTGCAATACGCCGCCTACTTCGCGCGCCGCTACAGCGGAAGGATCTTCCTGCTGCACGTGGTGCCGACCGACGAGCTGCATCTCCTGCGCGGCGTCTATCACCCCGAGCGGAGCGGCGGCGCCAACGAGGAATACGCCGAGGGCGTCGCCCGGCAAATCCTGGAGCAGCTCGCTCGCGAGCACCTGGGCGGCCTCTCCACGGAGATCGTGCTGCGCCACGGGGCCGACCCGGCCGCCGGCATTCTCGCCGAGGAAGAGCGCTGCGCCGCGGATCTGGTGATCATGGCGACGCACGCGCGCGGCGGGCTCACCCGCCTGGTGGTTCGCAGCCTCGCCGAGCAAGTGGCGCGCGAGTCCCGCCGTCCGGTGTTCGTCGCGCAGCGCGCGGTCGAGGTTTCGCCCGATCGGCCGTTTCGCAAGATCCTTTGCCCGATCGATCTCGACACCAAGCATCTCTCCTCCCTGGAATACGCGCGCGCGCTCGCGGAGGGCAACGACGCGACCGTGCACCTGCTGCACGTCATTCCCACCTCCGAGATCTTCCTGTCGCGTCCGGTCTACAAGCAGCAGCCCGGCGACGAGGGCAATTTCGTGCGGGCCGAGAACGCGGCTCGCGACGCGCTCGCGGACATCGCTCGCGCGAAGCTCGCCGGCGTGAAACACGAGCTCGCCGTCCACGTCAGCCCCGACCCCGTCAAGACCATCCTCGAGGTCGAGCGCGACCTCAAGGCCGACCTGATGATCATGGTCACCCAGGGGCTCACCGGCTTGATCCACCTCGTGGTCGGCAGCGTCACCGAGCGGATGATCCGCAAGGCGTACTGCCCGGTTCTCTCCGTGCACGCCTGAGCGCGGCGAGGTCGACGTCCCCGCCCATGCGCCCCGAGACGATCGACGCGCCGTCGCCCGGCACCGCCGAGTCGACGATCCTGCTCCTGCGTTGGGCGCTGATCATCGCCACGGCGTACCTCGTCCTCTTCCACCGTCCGATCAGCGAGACGCCGCCGCTGGTGGCGCTGTTCGTGGCGGTCTACCTCGCCTCGAACGTCGCCGCCGGCTTCTTGCTGCGGCGAATTCAAGCGACGCGCCTGTTGCTGATCGGCGTGGTCCTGTTCGACACGGTGGCGGTGTCGGTCGCTCTGCTGCTCACGCAGAAGGTGACCAGCGACTTCTTCCTCCTCTACTTCGTCGTCATGCTGATCGGCACGCTCACCGAGAACCTCGCCTCGGTGCTGATCGCGGCCCTGCTGATCAGTCTCGTCAACCTCTACACGGTCGGCCACTTTCTCGGCATGGACGAGCTGCTGCGCAGCGGGCACCTGGTGCGCATTCCGTTCCTGTTCGTGGTCGGGCTGTTCTTCGGCCATCTCGTGCAGCGCGCGCGCAAGGCGGAGCTCGCGGCGCGCGAGGCGCTGGCCGAGCGGCGCGCGCAAACCGACTTCGTCGCCATGCTCGCCCACGACCTGAAGAGCCCGTTGTCGTCCGTGCTCGGCTTCGCGGAGATCCTGCGCGACCGGCCGCCGGACGATCCGGACGAGCGGCGCGAGTTCATGGACGGGATCGAATCCAACGCGCACCAGGCGGTCACGCTGGCGATGAACTTCGTGGACGCGTTCCGCCTGGAGAGCGGCTCGCTGCAGCTGCGCCTGGAAAAGGCGTCGCTCAACGAGATGGTCGAGCAGGCGGTCGGGTCGTGCCTGTTCGCCGCGCGGGGACGCGGGGTGCGCATCGAAACCGAGCTGGCGGACGATCTCCCCGACCTCCCGCTCGATCCGCGCGCCTTCGACCGCGTGGTGGTGAACCTGTTGAGCAACGCGATCAAGTTCTCGCCGCCGCACGGAGCCGTGCGGGTCGAGACCGCGGCGGCCGATGGCCGGGTCCGGCTGTCGGTGCGGGACCGTGGTCCGGGCGTCCCCCCCGAGGAGCGCCACCGGCTGTTCCAGCGCTTCGGCAGGCTGCAAGGGTCCAAGCGCGACAGCACGGGCCTCGGGCTGTTCATCGTCAAGACGATCACCGAGGCCATGGGCGGACGCGTCGGCGTCACCTTCCCGACGGACGGCGGCTCTTCGTTCGAGGTCTCGTTCGCGCCGCCCGAAACCAGCCGTCCGCTCCCCTGACCGCGCCGGCGCCGGAAGCGCTCCCCGCGGCATGGCGGGCTCAGGACTGCGCCCGCACCTCGCGCTCGATGCGGTCCGCGTACTTGCGGAGCGCGGCCTCACGCAGCTTCGGGAGATGCTCGGTCGGGAACAGGTCGCTCGTGGCCCGATAGTCCCGCAGCACCTGGCGAGCGACGGTCACCTTGTGCACCTCGGTCGGCCCGTCGGCGAGCCCCATGTGGAAGCTCTGGATCACCTGCTCGACGAACGGCATCTCGGTGGTCGCGCCGAGCGATCCGTGCAGGTGCAGGGCGCGCGCCGCGACGTCGTGGAAGACCTTCGGCATCAGCGCCTTCACCGCGGAGATGTCCTTGCGCACCTTGCGGTAGTCCTTGTACTTGTCGATGCGCCACGCGGTGCGCAGCACGAGCAGGCGGAACTGCTCGATCTCGCACCACGAGTCGGCGATCTTCTCCTGCACCATCTGCTTGTCGGCGAGCAGCGTCCCCTGCGTGCGGCGCGAGAGCACCCGCTCGCACATCATGTCGAAGGCCTTGCGAACCTGGCCGATTGTGCGCATCGCGTGATGGACCCGGCCGCCGCCGAGCCGGGTCTGCGCCACCACGAACGCGCCGCCGCGCGGCCCGAGCATGGCGTCCCGCGGCACGGTCGCGTCCTCGTAGCGGACGTATCCGTGGGTGCCTTCCCCTTCGTGCATGCCGACCGCGAGGTTCTTGAGGATGCGCACGCCCGGCGTGTCGGTCGGCACGATGAACATCGACATGCGCTCGTATGCCTTGGCCTCGGGATCCGTCACCGCCATGACGATCAGGAACGAGGAGAGGTGCGCGTTGGACGAGAACCACTTCTCGCCGTTGATCACCCAGTAGTCGCCGCGCAACTCGGCTCGAGTCGTGAAGACCTTGGGATCGGCGCCGCCCTGCGGCTCGGTCATCGAGAAGCAGGAGACGATCTCGTTGTCGAGCAGCGGCTGGAGGAAGCGCCGCTTCTGCTCGGGCGTGCCGTAATGGGCGAGGATCTCGGCGTTGCCCGAGTCGGGCGCCTGGCAGCCGAAGACGGTCGGCGCGAACCGCGAGCGGCCGAGGATCTCGTTCATCAGCGCGAGCTTCACCTGTCCGTAGCCCTGCCCGCCGAGCTCGGGGCCGAGATGACACGCCCAGAGCTTGCGGCGCTTGACCTCGGCCTGCAGCGGACGGACCAGCGCGTTGCGTGCGGCATCACGCACGTCGTACGGGTTGGCGAGCACGTGATCGAGCGGCTCGACCTCCTCGCGAACGAACTGCTCGATCCAGTCGAGCTCTTTCTGAAACTCCGGTTCGGTCTCGAAATCCCAGCTCACGTTGGCTCCTCCCCTGGTCGCGCGATCATCGTCCCGCGGTCCTCCTCCCCTACCACACTTCGCGGCCGCCGGGCTCGATCGACCTCGCCGCCCCGTCCCCCCCGCGGCGATCAGATCTCGTAGTGCTCGACCAGCCAACGACCGGCGGTCAGCTCCTGGATCTCGGTCGTGCCGCCGCCCAGCTCGATCAGCTTCGCGTCGCGCACCAGACGTTCGACCACGTACTCCTCCATGTAGCCGTTGCCGGCGAGGATGTGGATCGCTTCGGTGGCGACGTAGCTCGCCATCTCCGCCACGTAGAGCTTGCCGACCGAGGCGTCGGCGACCGTGCCGCCGAGATCGCGGCCGGCCAGGACGTCGGCGAACACGTAGGCGCGAGCGTTGGCGAGCGCCATGTACATGCGCGCCAGGCGGCGTTGCACGAGCTGGTAGCCGCCGATCGGACGCCCGCCCTGCTGCCGCTCGCGCGCATAGCGCAGCGCGATCTCGAAGGCGCGCTCGAGAATGCCGTAGGAGATCGCCTGCAGCCCGATCCGCTCGCGCGACAGCCGTTCGCGCACCGCGCCCTTCGCCGACGGCTCGCCGCCGATCAACCGGTCGGCGGAGATCCGGCAGTCGGACAGGAACACCTCGCCGGTCGGGCTCGACTTGAAGCCCATCTTCTTGAACGGCTTGCCGGTATCGAGGCCGGGGTCGCCGCGCTCGACGATGAACGCCTGCACGCTCGTCGAGCCGTGCTGCTCGAGCTTGGCGTAGACCACGAAGACGTCCGCGTAGGGCGCGTTGGTGATGAAGGTCTTGGTGCCGTTCAGCACGTAGTGATCGCCGTCGCGCACGGCGCGCGACTTCATGTCGCGGATCGCGGCCGATCCGGCCTGCGGCTCGGTCAGCGCCCAGGCGCCGATCTTCTCGAGCTTCAGCAGCGGCACCGCCCAGCGCTTCTTCTGCTCCTCGGTCCCGCGCGCGCGGATGTTGCCGGCGGCCAGCCCGACGCTGGCCCCGTAGCTCAGCGCCAAGCCGCCGCAGACGCGCGACATCTCGACCGCCAGCACGCGCGGGACGAACGTCTTCAGGTTCTCCTCGGGCGGGCTCTCGGCGATCAGCGCCGCGAGATCGCCGCCGCGCCCGAGGCCGAGAGCGGCCATCATCTTGCGCAGCGGATCGTAGGGCGGCAGCCGCTCGGCCTCCATCTCGGGCACCAGCGGCTCGACCTCGCGAGTCAGGTAATCGCGGATCGTCCGGCGAATCATCCGCTGGGTATCGGTGAATCCGATCTCCATCGGCGGCGGCCGCCTCTAGCGCCCGGTGAAGTTCGGCCGGCGCTTCTCCATGAACGCGCGCGGGCCCTCGCGCGCGTCGGCGGAGCGCATCACCTCGCGCGAGCACTCCTCCTCGATCGCGAAGGCTTCCTCGAGCGGCCGGCCCTGGCTGCGGATCACCGCCTCCTTGATCTTCCGTACCGCCAGCGGCCCGTTCTCGGCGATGCGCGCGGCGAGCTCGAAGGCACGCTCGAGCAGCTTCTCCCGCGGCACGATCTCGTTCACGAAGCCGATCTCGAACGCCGTCGCCGCCGGGAGGGCGTCGCCGGTCAGGAGGATCTGCATGGCGCGCACGTAGGGAATCTGCCGCGCCAGGCGCACCAGCGAGCCGCCGCCCGGCACGATGCCGCGCTTCGGCTCGGGCAGCCCGAAGCTCGCCTCGGGCGCCGCCAGGCGGAGGTCGGTCGCCTGCAGCATCTCGCAGCCGCCGGCCAGGGCGGCGCCGTTGACCGCGGCGATCACCGGCTTCCACAGCTCGAAGCGGCGCAGGATCGCCGCCTGAAAGAGCGTGGGATCGGCGAGCAAACGGCGGTCCCAGTCGTCGTCGGCAGCGCGCGCCCGGGTGAGCAGCGGGATCAGCCGGCCGAGGTCGGCGCCGGCGCTGAACGTGTCGCCAGCGCCGGTGAGGATCGCCACGCGCAGCCCATCGTCGGTGCGGAACTCCGTCCAGGCCTCGGCAAGCCGGACGAACATCTCCGGCGTGAGCGCGTTCTTCTTCGCGGGGCGATTGAGCGTGACGAGCGCGACGCCGTCGCGCTTCTCGAACAGCAAGTCTGGCATGCAGGTTTCCCCCGGGTCAGGGCTTTCGCGGACGAAAGAACGGCAGCCGCGAGCCCTCGGCGACGGTCTCGAACACGACCTCGACGGGAAGATCGAGCGACAGCTCGGCCGGCGCGAGGCCGCGCAGCCCCGCGACCATGCGCACGCCCTCCTCGAGCTCGACGACCACGACCGCGTAGGGCACCGGCTCGGGAAAGTCCCGCACCAGCGGCTGATGCGTCACCGTCCACGAGAAGATCCGTCCCCGCCCGCTCGACGGGCTCCACTGGAACTGCGCCGAGCCGCACTGCGCGCACAACACCCGCGGCAGATGGCGCCACGCTCCGCACTCGGTGCAACGCTGGAAGCACAGCCGCCCCTGCGCGCAATGCTCCCAGAACGCCGCCACCAGATCGTCGTCCGGCTCGGGCAGCGGCCGCAGGCCCCGCGCTCGATCGCCGGTCATGATTTCCCCAGCACGGCGATCGAGCCGTCGCCGAGATCGCCCCAGCCGGTGACGATGCCGAGCTCGGCGCCCGCCACCTGCGCGTCCCCCGCCTCGCCGCGCAACTGCCGTACCGCCTCGACGACGTGGTTCAGCCCCCACACGTGGGCCTGCGACAGCAGCCCGCCGTGGGTGTTGAGCGGCATCTCGCCGCCGAGCTCGATCCTGCCGCCGCGCACCCAGTCCTTGGCCTCGCCGCGCGCGCACAGGCCGAGCGCCTCGATCTGCCAGAGCACCGTGTAGGTGAAGCAGTCGTAGAGACCGAGGAAGTCGGCGTCGGCGGCGCGCACGCCGGCCTGCGCGAGCGCCCGCGGCGCCGCGTCGGTCAGGCCGATGTGAAAGAGGTCGGGCCGCGACGGGATGTCGTCGGCCGGATAGGGATGCCCCTCGGCCGCGCCGAGGATCGCCACCGGCCGGCGGCGCAGATCGCGCGCGCGGTCCGGCGAGGCGACGATCACCGCGCAGGCCCCGTCGGTCTCGAGGCAGCAGTCGTAGAGCCGGAACGGCTCCGACACCCAGCGCGAGGCGAGGTAGTCCTCGAGCGTCAACGGCTTGTCGCGCATCACCGCGCGCGGGTTGAGACGCGCGTGGCGGCGACAGGCCAACGCCACCGCTCCCGTCGCTTCGGGCGGAACGTCGAACAGCTTCTGGTATCGCGTGGCGATCCAGGCATAGAGCTGCGCCGGCAGCACCGCGCCATACGGCCGGTAGAAGTCGCGGAAGGTGCGGGTCAGCGCGTTGAACTGGAGCGGGCGGGAACGGCGCGCGCCGGGCTTCGGACGGATCGCCGTGTAACCGTTCCAGCCGACCGTCACCAGCACCGCGCCGGCCACGCCGTCCTCGACCGCGCGCGCCGCGTGGGCGAGCGCCGCGGTCGGGCTCGCCCCGCCCATGTGCACCGTGGAGGCGAAGCGCAGGTCGTCGATGCCGAGATTGACGGCGATCTCCTCCGCCGACGTGTAGATCGGCGGCGGGATGACGCCGTCGAGGTCCACGGCGTGAAGACCCGCGTCGTCGAGCGCCGCGCGGGTGGCGCGGAGCATCATCTCGAGCGCCGTCGCCTCGGTGCCGCGTACGTAGTCGGTCTCGCCGATCCCGACGATCGCCGCCCGCCCGCTCACTCTCGCTCCTCCTCCGCGCGCAGCACCTTGCGCTCGACGAGGCTCGCGATCTCCGCCGCCGACAGCCCGGCCCACTCCTCGAACACCGCGGCGTTGTGCTGGCCGAGCCGCGGCGCGGCGCCGCGCGCTCCGCTCGCGGCCTCCGAGAAGCGGTACGGCGACTGCACCACCCGGCGCTGGCCGTCGGCGCCGTCGGCGACGAGCGCCACGATACCCCGCGCGGCCACCGTCGGCGACTCGAGCACGGTTTGCGACGTGCGCACCTCGCCCCAGACGAGATCGACCTTCTCGAGCGCGCGCTTCAGGCCGTCGCGGCTGTCGAACGAACGCATCCAGCGCAGGATCGCCTCGCGGCGCGCCCGCCTTCTCGCCTCGCGGTCGGCTCCCGCCGGCGCTTCGGCCGACAGGCCGTAGGCCTCCTGCAGGATCTTCCAGACCTGGGGCTGCGGTCGATTGAGCATCAGCGGTCCGCCGGGCGCCTCCCAGACTTCGCCGCCCTGATAGACCAGGCGCTCGGCGCCGTCGAGCAGATAGTGGACGTAGTCGTCGGTGGCGAGCCACGCGTCGAGCATCGACACGTCGACGTGCTGTCCCCGGCCGGTCCGGTTGCGCAGGTGCAGCGCCGAGAGCAGCCCGACCAGGCCGTGCAGGCCGGCGATCGAGTCGGCGAAGCTCACCACCGAGTCCTCGAGCGGCGCGCCGAGGATCTCCCGGCGCCGCGCCACCCAGCCCGATTCGGCGTGGATGATCGGCGCGTAAGCCTGCCGGCCGGCCTCGGGACCTTGCTGGCCGAAGCCCGAGATCGACAGCATGACGAGGCGAGGGTTGCTCGCCGCCAGCGTCTCGTAGCCGAGACCGAGGCCGGCGAGCACGCCGGGACGGAAGTTCTCGACCACCACGTCGGCGCCGGCCGCTAGCGTCCGCACCAGCTCGACGCCGCCCGGCTGCTTGATGTCGATGCACACGTTGCGCTTGCCCGCGTTCTGCTGGAAGTAGAGCCCGGAGAGGCCGTGGCGAACCACGCCGAACAGGCGCGTGACGTCGCCGCTCGGCGGCTCGACCTTGACGACGTCGGCGCCGAGATCGCAGAGCAGGCGGCCGACGAACGGTCCGGCGACGAAGCGCGAGAGGTCGAGCACGCGCAGGTCGCCGAGCGGGTACGGCTTTCCGTCGGCGGCGCCGCCCGCGCGGGCATCGCGCCGCGCGGCCGTCCTCTCCTCGTCGGCTTCCTCCTCCATCGGATGATGCACTCCGGTCTCTCAAGCAAGGCACGCGCCAGCGGGCGACGTGGGATTTCCCTCGCCCGGACGACCCGGGTGAAGCGCGGGCAACTCACCGGCGAGGCGGACCTACGGAGTGAGGCGAAATCGCCTCAATCGAACTCCGGCCAGGGCCCGGGCGGGTACTGCTCGGCGATCGCGTTCGGGTTCCAGACCTCGGTGATCCGGCCGTCCACCACCCTGAAGACCTCGATGCTCGACAGCACGACGTCCTCGCCCTCGCCGCGGCTGAAGAAGTCCCAGATCAGCGTCACGAACGGACCGTCGCAGAGCAGCCGCCGCGCCACCACCCGGAAGCTCGGGTCGCGCCGGCGATACTCGCCGACGCGGCGAATCATGTCGTCGTGGCTGAAGGTCTGCGTGCCGCCGGGGTGGTGGCGGCGCAGCGGGTCGGCGACGATCTCGCGGATCAGCTCGGCCCGCCCGGCGTTCCAGACCTCGTCGTTGTAGCGCATCACCACGGTTCGCGGATCGCTTCGAGTCATGCTTCGCTCCTTTCGCTCTCCAGCACCGCGGCCAGCGCCGGCACGGCCGCGGCGTCGGGATCCATGCCGCTCGGGCGGCCGAAGGCGAGCTCGCGCGCGATCTCCCGCGCGGCGAGCGCGGCAAGCCGCGCGCGGATCGCCACCGCCCCGGTGCCGTCGCCGTCGCTACGCGCCGCGCGCAGCGCGCCGCAGAGCAGGCGCTTGGCCTGCCGCGCCGCTTCGCGCACCGCGCCGACCCCTGCCGGCGTGGGCTGCGCGAGCGCGGCCCGCGCCTCCTCGAGCAGGGCGGCCGCGGCCGGGCCGCGCGCGGCGGCGGCGGCGAGCAGCCGCGCGACCTCTTCGAGCGCCGCACGGCAATCCCGCTGCGAGGCCCGCTCCGCTGCGGACGCGTCGTCGACGACGCCCCGCAGCCAGCGGACGACGACGACGCCGAGCGCCGCCTCCTCCTTCGCCGACGCGTCGCCGACCGACGGCAGGATCGCCACCGCCAGAGCGCGCTCGAGGGTGTCGAGCAGGAGATCGATCGACGGCGTCATAGCAGTGCGGAGGCGAGCGCCTCGACGAGCGGGACGAGGTCGTCGCCGTGCGCGAGCGGCGACAGCACCAGCTCCTCCACGCCGGCGGCGCGGTAGCGCCGGGCGGCCTCGCGACACTCCTCCGGCGAGCCGAGGATCCCGAACCGCGCGGCCGCCGATTCCATCGGCCGGCGGTACATGCGCGAGAGCCAGGGCCCGGCGCGCTCGAGCGCCCGCTCGCGGCTCTCGTCGGCCAGCGCGAAGCACATCACCGCCGCGGCGAGCGGCCGCGCGCGGGCGGCCTCGTCGCCCTGCGCGGCGCGGATGCGGCGAATCGTCGCCAGGCGCTCGGCGACCCCCGGCGGGTCGAGCAGGAAGCCCACGTAGCCGTCGCCGAGCAGCGCGGCCCGGCGCAGCGCCGGTGCCGCCCGCCCGCCGACCCAGATCGGCGGCCCGCCGGGCTGGACCGGCCGCGGCGCGAGATCGGTCTGCGGCACGCGGAAGCGGCGGCCGGCGGGCGGCGGCTCGCCGCGCCACAGCGCGCGCAGCACGGGAATCGCTTCGTCGGTGCGCGAGCCGCGCTCGCCGACCGGCACCTCGACGACCGCGAAGTCGGAGGCGAACTCGCCGCCGACGCCGATGCCGAGCACGAACCGCCCGCCGCACAGGTAGTCGAGCGACGCGGCCTGCTTGGCCACCAGCGCGGGGTGGCGCAGCGCCAGCAGCAGAACGCCGGTGCCGAGGCGCAGCGTCCGCGTGCGGGTCGCGTAGCAGGCGAGCACCTCGAAGGGATCGAGGATCGGATTGGTGAACGCCAGGTGGTCGGGCGCGAAGAGCGACGAATAGCCGAGCGCCTCGACCCGGGCGGCGAGATCGCCCGCCGCGGCGGCGGGACGGATCCCCTCGACGGCCAGCCCGATGCGCACGGCTCAGCTCCCGAGCCTCGGCGCGAGCAGCTCGTGCAAGCGGGCGAGCGAGCGGGTGCCGGCCGGAACGAAGATCACGCTCGACAGGTGCGCGTGAGACTGCCGCGCGTGCGCGTTGCGGGGGCCGGTGCCGAGCGCGATCACCGCGATCTTCAGCTCGCTGAAGACCTCGTAGAAGAACAGCCGTTCGGGGTCGATCGGCAGGCCCGACAGTTCCGCGTAGCGCGCCAGGAACCGCTCGCGCGGCACCAGCCCGCAGGCGAGCTCCGTGCCGTCCTCGTCGCGCGCGGCGTAGATGCGCGCCAGCGTCCAGCCGAGATCCTCGTGGCGGTCGCCGTAGCGGGCGAGCTCCCAGTCGAGCACCGCGGTGACGCGGTTGGTGTCGGGATCGAAGAGAAAGTTGCCGGCCCGGTAGTCGCCGTGCAGCAGCGAGACGTGCTCGCAGACCGGTGCATGCTCCGCGAGCCAGTCGAAGGCGACCTCGACCATCGGATGGTCCTCGAGGGCGTCGTCCATCCACACGCGCTGCCACCAGGCCAGGCCGCGATCGGCGGCCTCGGTGGTGCCGGCGGCCGGCCGTTCGAACGACTCGAGCGCCCGGGCCGCGGGATCGTCGGCGAAGGCGTGGATGCGGGCGAGGTTCTCGACGAACGCGGGGCCGAGCCGCGCCCGGCGCTCGGGCGGGAACAGCGACCCGAAGCCGCTCGGTTTGCCGGCGGCCTCCGGCGGAACGGTGACTCCCAGCACGCGCTCGAGGACCAGCGCCGGGGCTGCGAAGTCGGCGCCCTCGGCATCGACGCAGAACACCTCGGGCACCGGCACCACCCCGCGCATCGCCCGCTGGATCTCGAACTCGCGCCGGAAATTCGGCGCGGTGCCGAGACACTCTGCCAGCGCGGTGCGCAGCACCAGCGAGCGCCGACGCGGGGCACCGCCGCCGGCCGCCTCCTCGATCTCGACGGTGAAGTGCTGCTTCGACGCGCCGCCGGTCAACGGCCGCACGTCGAGGAGGCGCGCGGGAAACGGCAGGCGCGCGGCCAGCAGGCGCTCCAGGCGCCGGCGGATCTCGTCGAGCGGCGCGGGCGAATAGGCGGGACGGTCCGAAGCCAGGCGCTCGCGGCGGGCCGAGAGCGCGCGGGCGATCTCGACCTCGACTGGCGCGCGGCCGAGAAACGCGCCCGCGCGCCGGCTCTCGCCGCGCTGCGTCGTAGTCGGCTCCATCCGCGCCCGTGCGGAGCAAGTCTCGAACCAGTCGCGAACCGCGCCATTCCCGGCAGCCGGCCGGGCGCCGCCGAAGCGGAAGCGGATCGCCGCCGCCGCGAGGAGTCGCGATCGACTCGTTCCGCCGGGGCTCGTCCCCCGCGCCTCGCGAGGCTCCGGAAGCTTCCGGATTGCGGACGCTCCCGCCGCGGGAGTAGCATCCGCGACGGTCACATCGCTCGAGGGCGGCGCTCGCGCTGCGACGCACCGGAGGAACCGATGAGAGTCGGATACCAGCTTCTGTTCCAGAACGGCCACCAGGGCATGCCGGACGACGAGATGGTGCGGCGCGAGCTGCGGCTCGCCGAGCTCGCCGAGCCACTCGGCTTCGACACCATCTGGTGCGTCGAGCACCACTTCGACGACTACTCGATGTGCCCGGACAACACCCAGCTCCTCTCCTACCTGGCGGGGCGCACGCAGCGAATTCACCTCGGCACGGCCGCGGTGATCCTGCCGTGGAACGACCCACTGCGGGTGGCGGAGAAGATCGTGCTGCTCGATACGCTGTGCGACGGCCGGCTGGTGTTCGGCATCGGCCGGGGGCTCGCGCGCATGGAGTACGCGGGCTTCCGCGTCGACATGAACGAGGCGCGCGGGCGCTTCAACGAAGCGGCGAAGATGATCTTCGAGGCGATCGAGAGCGGCGTGATCGAGGGCCGCGGTCCCTTCTACCCGCAGCCGCCGACCGAGATCCGGCCGCGGCCGAGCCGCTCGTTCCGCGGGCGCACGTACGCGGTGGCGATGTCTCCGGAGTCGGCGCCGATCACCGCCGAGCTGGGCGCGCGCATGATGTTCTTCGTGCAGTACCCGATCGCGCAGCACCTGCCGGGGATCCAGTCGTACCGCGAGCATTTCGCGAAGGCTCACGGCATCCCCGCTCCGCCGGTTCTGACCACCGACTTCGTGCTCTGCGACCGCGACGGGGCGCGCGCCGAGGCGATGGCCCGGCGCTACGTCGCCGGCTACTTCCTCTCGGTGATGCGCCACTACGAGTTCCTCGGCGAGCACTTCGCCAAGGCCAAGGGCTACGAGGCCTACGCGCAGGCCGCGGAGCTCCTGCGCCAGGCCGGCCAGGAGGCCGCGACCGACGCCTTCGTCGAGGCGCAGTCGTGGGGCACGCCGCGGCAGATCCTCGACAAGCTCGAGCGGCGCCGCGAGACGATCGGCGACTTCGAGCTGAACGCCATCACCAGCTTCGCGGGCCTGCCGTTCGCCGATGCCGAAGCCAGCCTGCGGTTGTTCGCTCGGGAGGTGCTGCCCGAGATCCGCGCCTGGAACGAGGACTCCTTCGAGCCGGTGCGGGCGCAGGCCTGAGCGTCGCCGCGCTTCCGGTCGGCGCGCCGGCGAAGCGGCGGCCGGTCAGTCGAGCACCAGGGCGATCCACGAAAGCGCATAGAGAGTCACCGCGAGAACGGCGAGGACGTCGAGCAGGAAGCCGGTTCGCATCATCACCGGCAAGCGGACGTAGCCGCTGGCGAAGACGATCGCGTTCGGCGGCGTGCCGGCCGGCAACATGAAATCGCAAGAAGCGGCGATCGAGGCGCTGAACAGCAGCGGCAGCCGGCGCGGCAGGATGTTGAGCATCACGTTCATGGTGGCCGTGTTCGACGCCACCGCCGAGAGAAAGACCGTGGAGGCGTTCGTGATCAGCGTCTGCACGGCCGTCGGGAGCGTAGCGAGCCCCGCCAGGCGCTGCGACATCCAGGCGGCGAGGCCGCTGGCCTCGATCCCGGCCGCCATCGAGAAACTGCCGCCGAGCAGCACCAGCGTGCTCCACGGCACGCGGCGCAGCGAGCGCGGCGACAGCGACCCCGTGGCGAGCAGCGCCGCCGCGGCCGCCATCGCCACGCCGGCCTCGTAGTGCTTGCCCTGCAGAGCGAAGCCCGGCCAGAAAGCCGCGGCCCGCACGGCGATCGGCGGGCGCAGCAGGTCCCCGCAGAGCCAGGCGAGCGCGGCCAGCGCGAAGATCGCCCCCACCCGCCGCTCCTCGCGCGCGAGCCGGCCGAGGCTTCGCAGCCGCTGCTCGATGGCCGCCCGGGCCTCGCCGATCGAGCCGGCGTCACCGCGCGCCACCCGCCATAGCACGAGCCAGACGGCCGGCAGAAAGCACACCACGAACGGCGTGGCGACCGCCAGATACTCGACGAACCCGAGATCGCGGCCGAGCTCGCGCGCGACGAAGCCGCAGAAGATCGAGTTCGTTCCGGTGCCGATCTTGGTCGCGATGCCACCGAGGTTCGCCCCGTAGGCGACCGCCAGCATGATCGCCGCCCCGAAGCCCTCGAGGCGCCGCCCGCCGGCTCGGCTCTCGAGCTGCCGGAGCAGCGCCACGCCGATCGGCAGCATCATGACGGCGGTGGCGGTGTTGGAGATCCACATCGAGACCGTGGCCGTGGCGATCAGTACTCCGGCCAGCAGCTGCGGAGCGCGCGCGCCGACGGCGAGCAGGATGTGCAGGGCGATCCGCTCGTGCAGCCGGCATTCCTCGAGCGCGGCGCCGAGCATCATGCCGCCCATGAAGAGGAAGATGTACGCATCGACGAAAGGGCCGGCAGCCGCCGCGAGGTCGTGGCCCAGCGAGCCGCCGAATACGCCGAGCAGGGGGAAGAGCACGAGCGGTACGCAGGCCGTGGCGGCGATCGGCAACGCCTCGCTGAGCCACCACAGCGCCATCAGCGCCGCCACGCCCGCGGCATACGCCGGACGCGAGCCCATGCCGGCGATCGCGTGCAGCCCCGAGGGAATCGCCGACAGCGCCACCAGCGCCACGACGCCCGCGAGCAGCCCGACCCGCTGTGCCCTGGAAGCCGTCATCGGCCGGCGATTGCGCGCGACGCCACTGCCTGCTCCGAGCCTCCGCCGCACGCGCTCCGACCTCGCGGCGCCGGCCGTGCGGCGATCCTCGCTCGAGGAAACCCATCGCCCGCATCAGCGATGCGCCCGCCGCCGCTGCGCCGGCGGCTCACGGCTCCGGCGGGAACCAGGCGAAGCACTTGTTCGAGTTGAAGATCCAGGTCTCGATCCAGGCCTCGACGCGGGCTCGGCGGCCGAGGCGCTGCATCGCGCCGAGCAGGACGCACCAGTTCAGCAGCTCGTGCTCGCCGGCGGCTTCCAGTTCGCCGAGCGGCGTCTGCCGCCAAGTCCGGTAGTCGGCGGCGCGCAACGCCGCGAGCAGCCGGCGGTCCGACGCGTGATCGGGCCAGAGATAGCCGGTGCGCGGCGTGAGGAACGCGTGCGACCACGAGGACGAGGCGATGAGCGCGACCCGCCAGGGCGAATCGCGCAGCGTGTCGGCGATCGCCGCGCCGACCTCCATGCATCGCCACGGCGCCGGCCCGGGCGGGTCGGGGTCGACGGCCGTCGAGTCCGCGGCGCGCGCGCGCAGCAGGTGGCCGAATCCGCCGCGCGTGGCGAGCAGCGTCGAGCCGTAGCAGTTCACCTGGAACGGCACCACCGGGTAGGGAAAGCCGCGCCGATCGTAGTCGAGGTAGAGGAGCGTGTTGGCGAAGGCGTGCGCCAGGCCGTCGTCGTGCAGCGTGCGGTAGGCGTACGGCAGGTCGATGCCGCGCTCGAGCAGGCCGCGCGCCAGGGCCTTGGCGCCCGCCCGGTGGCCCGGGTAGCGAAACGCCTGCTCGCGCGGCTCGCCCCACACGTTCGGACGCATGGCCGTGGCGCCCGAAGCGAACGGCCGGATCTCGGTCTCGTCGAGCGCGAGCACGCAGAACGGCGGCACGAGGTCCTCGCGGAAGTTTTCGTACTGATCGTCGCCGAAGACGACCACGAAGTCGGGCCGGAACTCGTCGAGCCGCTCGCGCATCCGGCGGAATTCCGCGACCAGCGCGGCGCGGTGCGCCGCGGCGGCACTGAGCCCGCCGTCGCCGCCGAGCTCGACGAGCATCTCGGCGGGCCAGCGCGAGCGGTCCTTGAACGACGCCGGCACTCCGGGCGCGTCGAGCAGCAGCTTCAGGATGTCCGCCATGTGCGCGTCCTGCCAGGCGAGCGGCGGATAGTGAGTGAGGCCGATGCCGAGGATCGAGGCCATGTCGTACCGCCTAAGGAGTGCGGCGGCGCGCTGTCAAGCGGAAGGCTCGCGGCGGAACGTTCGCGGCGCCGGGAACCGGCGAAACCGGGACATTCCGCCGTCGTCGCTCAGCGCGGCACAGCCGCAACCAAACGGTGGTCGCGTACTGAGGCCTCGTATCTCGTATCTTCGTGCACAACAGCGAAGTCGTGTCCTAGTAGATCAGTGCGGCGCCGCCAGCGAAACCCAGTAGCCCGCGAGGATCACGCCCGTGAAGATCACCACCCAGCCCTCGAACACGCACCGCCAGGGCAGCGGGGCGGCCTTCAGCTCCATGAAGTGCAGCATCACCATCCGCGCCTTGAACGCCGCGATCAGCATGATGAGGACGGTGGCGCCGGCCGTCGAGCCCTCGCGCTCGGCCAGCCACCAGCTGACGCCGGTGGCCAGGCTGAGCACGATCCAGACGACGGTCGCCGTTCGGCGCATCAACTCGAGCATCGCTACCTCACCAGGTAGAGCAGCGGGAAGAGGATGATCCACAGGAGGTCCACCATGTGCCAGTAGCAGGCGCCGCTCTCGAGCCAGCGGAGGAACCGCTCGTCGCCGACGCCGGTCTTCGCCCGGCCGCGAAGGATCGCCAGCACGACCAGGCCGATGCACAGATGGAGGAAATGCACGCCGGTCAGGACGAAGTAGAAGAGATAGTAATCGTTGGTCACGACGCTCAAGCCGGCGGCGAACTTGGCCCCGTATTCGAACAGCTTCGAGACCGCGAAGGCCCCGCCGCAGACCAGCCCCAGCGACAGGCAGTTGACGACCGCCTGCTCCATCCTCTGCTTGGCCGCGCTCACCGCGAGCACCACGAACCACGACCCCGCCAGCAGGAACAGGGTATTCAACGCGCCGACGGTGGGACTGAGCGCTTGTTGAGAGCGGTTGAACAACTCGACGTTCTTCAGTCGCTCGAACATGAACGACGAGAAGAACAGGCCGAACATGAAGGTATCGGCCGCGATGAACAGCCAGACGCCCGAATCCCCCGGCAGGCGGCGGGCCGCCGCGGGGCGCGGCCCGATCGACGCGAGCGCCGGCACCTATCGCGTCGTGGCGAGACTCGGCTTCATCGACCGCTGAGCACCGGGCTCGGCCGCGGCGGCTTCCCGCTCGAGACGGGTGATCGCCTTGAAGACGAACATGCTCTGCGCCTGGATCCAGATGAACCAGGCGAAGAACGCGACCCAAAAGTTGAACATCCCGTTCCAGGCGAACGGGCCGGTCTTCACGAACGGCAGGATGAGGAGGACGAAGAAGATGAACGCGACCCAGATGGTGTACCAGCCGAGCCACTTGGGGAACAGCGGTTCCTCCCGCTGGTCCGTCAGGAAGAGGACCGACATCGCGATCATCTGCACGGTGGTGCAGCAGTAGCACATGTCGATCGTCAGCCATCCCAGGTCGTAGAGCAGCTGCTGGATGGCGGGCTCCCGCTCCGGGCGGAACGAGGCGGTCAGCCAGAAGCTGCACGAGATGGTGACGAAACAGACGGTGGCCAGCCCGCCCGTCAGGTTGAGATAGGAGAGGACGTGGTTGTCGCCCTCCATGCGCTGCATGACGACGAAGATCGCCACGGTCCAGACGAAGTAGAGGACCGCGAACGTCATGGCGGCGCCGAACCCCAGCCGGAAGCGGTTGGCGTTCTCGATGAAGTGCCGGGCCACCTCGGCCTCGGTCGACGCCGGCGAGAGCGGCGGAATGTTGCGGCCGAGGATGCCCCAGAAGATCACGAAGGTGACGAGAAACAGCGGCCCCGCCCACGCACACAAGCGCCAGTATCGGAACGTGTCGCGAACCATTGTCCCCTCCTCCGGTCAGCGGTTGACGCCGAGCAGCAAACGGGCGTCGCGGGTCAGGTCCAGCATCAGCCGATCCAACTCGAGTGCGTCCATCCAAGGTCGATTCGTCGAAATCGCTGAAGCAATCCCCGTACCGAAGCGCTAGAAAAGGGGTCGGGAGTCTTTTCCCGCTGGCGGGAAAAGACTCCCGACCCCTTTTTCTTCGACTCCCGCGGCGATGCGGCGGCGACTCGTTCCGCGCCGCGGACGCCGAACGCTGAGGCGCTTCCTTGTCGCCTCCACCGCCGCCGCGACCGAGGAGGGCGATCCGGTCCCGGACGGAGACGGCCTCCGGCGCCGGCTCAGGCTTCCCGGGAGACGGCGACGCCGGCCAAGCTGATGCCGTACTTCTTGAGCTTTCGCACCACGGCCGATTGCGTGAGCCCGGTGCGACGGGCGATCTCGTAGGTGGACCGACAGGATCGCGCGAAGTGGTGCAGCATCTGGCGCTCGAGCTTCTCGACGCGGGCGCGGTAATCGACGACCTCGGCGAGCGACTCCTCGACGAGCGCCTCGCGGGCCGCCGCCGCCCCCGGGGCCGAAGCCAGCGCCTGGATCGCCGGCGGCAGCTGCTCGACGCCGATCTCCTCGCCGCGCGTGGTCATGACCAAGCGCTCGACCAGGTTGCGCAGCTCGCGGACGTTGCCGGGAAAATCGTAGCTCCCGAGCGCCGCCACGGCCTCCAGCGACAGCACCTTGTCGCGGCCGCACTGGCGATTGTAGCGATCGAGGAACGCGTAGAGCAGCGCCTTCTTGTCCTCCGGGCGCTCGCGCAGCGGCGACAGATGCAGCGGGATCACCTCGATGCGGTAGAGCAGGTCTTCGCGGAAGCGCCCGGCGGCCACCAGGTCGTGAAGATTGCGGTTGGTCGCGCACACCACGCGCACGTCGAGCCGCCGCGTGGCGGCGGCGCCGAGCGGGCGGATCTCCTTGTCGTCGAGTACCTTCAGGAGCTTCGCCTGCGAGGCCAGCGGCAGCTCGCCGATCTCGTCGAGGAAGACCGTCCCGCCGTTGGCGAGCTCGAACTGGCCCTTCTTGCCGGTGCGCAGCGACCCGGTGAACGCACCCGCCTCGTGGCCGAACAGCTCGGACTCGACCAGGCTCTCGGGCAGCGCTCCGCAGTTGATCTCGACGAACGGCTTGTCGGCGCGGCGCGACAGGCGATGAAGGAACCGCGCCAGCATCCCCTTGCCCGTGCCGGTCTCGCCGTCGAGCAGCACGGTCGAATCGAAGTCGGCGATCTCCGCCGCGGTGGAGAGCAGGTCGTCCATCACCGGGCTGGCGAACACCAGATCGTCGAGGTCGGCGGCGGCCAGGCGCGAGCGCAGCCAGCTCCGCCGCGCCTTCTCGAGGTCGGCGAGCTTCGCCGAGCCGCGCTCGCGCTCGAGCTGGTGCTTGAGCGCGTTCAGCTGGGTGATGTTCCGCGTGTTCATGATGACGTTGCGCACCGCACCGTCCGGACCGAAGTGCGGGCTGGCGGTGATCAGCACCAGCTCGCCGCCGCGCACGTTGACGAGCGTCGAGGCCGGCCGGTTGGTGCGCAGCGCCTGCAGGGTCGCCGACTGCCGGGGCACGCCGGGGAGCTTCTGCATCTGCTCCACCCGCCGGCCGACCCACTGGGCGCGCGGGATGCCGGTCATGCGCTCGTAGGCGGCGTTGACCTCGAGGAAGACGCCTTCCCGGTCGAGGATGCAGATGCCGTCGTAGGAGGCGGCGAACACCGCTTCGGTCAGCGCGCGGCGCTCCTCGAGCTCGTCGCGCAGCGCGGCGAGCGCGTCTTCCTCGGGCTCGAGCGGCGTCTCGGCGGGCAGTTTCGGATCCACGCCACACTCATTCACCCACTCGAGGCGAGCCGTCAAACCGGGAACGTCTCGAGGCGATTTCAACTCGCGAGGCGGCATCGAATCACCCGCGCGGTCCGGCGACTTGCGGAACGTCGCCGGATGCGTGCCCCATTTCGTGGCTCGGGCATTGCTTCGCGCCCTTGCTGTCGATCGGTATAAGCAAGAATCGGAGCCGGAGGAGCGCTCGCATGGAAGGCCTGATGATGACCCCGCAGCTGCGGCTGCCGCCGTTTCTCGAGCGGGCCGAGCGCTACTTCGGCGACCGCGAGGTGGTGACGCGCCTGGCAGGCTCGATTCGCCGCTCGAGCTGGCGGGAGGTCGGCCGCCGAGCGCGGCGGCTGGCATCGGCCCTCGACGGCCTCGGCCTCGCGCCGTTCGACCGCGTCGGCGTGCTCGCCTGGAACACGCACCGCTACGTCGAGCTGTACTTCGCGGTCCCGGGCGCGCAGCGCGTGCTGCACACGTTGAACCTCCGCCTGCACGCCGACCAGCTCGCCTGGGTCGCCGCGCACGCCGACGACCGGGTGATCTTCGTCGACGAGGCGCTGCTGCCGCTGCTCGAGGCGGTGGCCCCGAAGCTGCCGCGCGTGCAGGCCTACGTCGTGCTCGGGGATGGCCCGGCGCCGAAGACCTCGCTCTCCCCGGTGCTCGACTACGAGCAGCTCGTCGAGCGCGGCGATCCCGACTTCCGCTTCGCCGACGGCCCCGAGACCGAAGCGGCGCTGCTCTGCTACACCTCCGGCACGACCGGCCATCCCAAGGGCGTGCTCTACAGCCACCGCTCGCTCGTGCACGCCTCGCTGATGATGACGACCGTCGACGGCTTCGGAATCGGCGAGCGCGACACGATCCTGGTCGCGGTGCCGCTGTTCCACGCCGCCGGCTGGTGCATGCCCTACGTCGGCGCCGCGGTCGGCGCCAAGCTCGTGCTGCCCGGACCGAACCTGCAGCCCGCCGACGTGCTCGGCGCGATCGACGCCGAGCGCGTCACGTTCTCTGCCGGCGTGCCGACCGTGTGGAACGGCGTGGCGGCGCTCGCCGAGAGCACGGGGCGGACCCTCGCCCCGCTCGAGCGCGTGATCTGCGCGGGGTCGGCGGTGCCCGCCGCGCTGATCGGCCGCTACGAGCGTCTCGGCGTCACCGTGCGCCAGGCCTGGGGCATGACCGAAGCGCCGCTCGGCACCATGTCGTGCCTCAAGCAGACGACGCGGGCCGAGACGCCGAGCGAGCGCCACGCGGTGCTCGCCCGGCAAGGGCTGCCGATTCCGACCTCCGAGGTGCGCATCGTCGATGCCGACGGGCGAGTGCTGCCGAACGACGGCAAGAGCGCGGGCGAGCTCGAGATCCGCGGTGTGAACGTCGCCCGCGCCTATTTCGGCGACGAGCGCGGCGACGAGACGCTGCACGACGGGTGGTTCCCGACCGGCGACGTCGCGACGATCGACGCCGAGGGCTACCTGGTGATCCGTGACCGCACCAAGGACGTGATCAAGTCGGGCGGCGAGTGGATCTCCTCGCTCGAGCTGGAATCGCTGCTGGCGAGCCACCCGAAGGTAGCCGAGGCGGCGGTCATCGCCCGCCCCGACGAGAAGTGGGTGGAGCGCCCGCTCGCCTGCGTCGTCGCCCGCGACGGCCAGAGCGTGTCGGCCGAAGAGCTGCGGAGTTTCCTCGCTCCCAAGGTCGCCCGCTGGTGGACGCCGGAGACCTACGCGTTCGTCGCCGAGATTCCCAAGACGAGCGTCGGCAAGTTCGACAAGAAGCGCTTGCGCGAGCGCCTGCAGCGCGGAGAGCTGACGATCGTGCGCGCCGAGGAATGACCGCGCCCGCCGACGATTCGCGCCGTCACCGCGCCGGCACGCCGGCTCCGCGACGGTCATGAGCGCCCTCGCCGCCGACCCGCCGTACGTCGAGCGGACCGTCGACGAGTGCCTGCGCGCAGGTCGTCATCGAGGCCGCGGGAGCGGTGGCGGCGTTCGGCGAGGGCATCCAGCTCGCCGGCAGGGGCGGCCGATAGCGGGGCGCCGTCGGCGCCTTGCACTTCCAAATCCGGTCAGCCCATAGTGCCGCGCGCGCGTGGAATCCACGCCCTCGCGTCGGAGGTTCGCGATGAGCTTTCCCCTGCTGCGGCATGCCGGCTCGTTTCTGCGCACCACGTGCACGAAGGGGACGCGCGCGGCGATCGTCGAGGCGGTGCGGTACCTGGCGCTGCGCAGCGGCCTGACCGGCCCGCAGGAGATCGCGGCGCTGCGTGCGGAGACCGCCGCCGCCCGCTCCGAGGTGGCCGGGTGGAAGGACGAAGCCCGCGCGGCGCACGGACGCATCGGCGCGTTGCGCCAGGCGCTCGACCGCACCCACCGCCAGCTCACTCTCCAGGGAGACTCGCTGCGTTGGCTCGCCCGCCATCAGGACGGCCGCACGCCGCCGCCGGCCGCATCGAGCCTGGTGTCGGTGGTGCTCCCGGTGTGGAACCGCGAGCGGCAGGTCGTCGAAGCGGTCGAGAGCGTCCTCGCCCAGAGTTACCCGCGCTGGGAGCTGCTCATCGTCGACGACGGCAGCACTGACGGCACGGTGGCCACCCTGCACCGCTTCCTCTCCGACCGCCGCGTCCGACTGTTCGTTCAAGAGCACCGCGGCGCGGCCGCGGCGCGGAACCGCGCCCTGGCCGAGAGCCGCGGCGAGATCGTCGCCTATCTCGACTCGGACGACGTCTGGTATCCGTCGTTCCTGGCCGCCGTCGTCGAGCGCCTGGAGAGCCACCCGGACAGCGACACCGCGTACGGCGCGCTGCTCGTGTCGCCCGCCGACCCCGCGGAGGTCTTCGTGCGCTGGGCTCCGTTCGATCGCGAGCGCCTGCTCGAGGGCAACTTCATTCCCATGATCGCCTTCGCGCATCGGCGCCGTCTCTACGACCGGCTGCTCGGCTTCGACGAGACGCTGACCCGACTTCTCGACTGGGATCTGATCCTGCGTTACACGGCCGAGTCCGTGCCGCTGGCGGTCCCCGTCGTCGCCGGCGAGTATCGCTTCGGGCCCTGGCGAAGGATCAGCCACGACGAGAGCATCGCCTTCAGCACCTGGAAGATTCGCCGCAAGCACGCGCGCCCTCCCGAGACGCGCCCGCGGATCCTGTATGCCCTGGAGTACGCGCCCACGCTCTCCGAGTCGTACGTGCAGGCGGAGATCGCCTGCATGCGGCGCTGGGGCGTGGAGATCGAGCTGTGGGCGGAACGCGATCCCCCGGCCCCCTGCTCGGCGGGAGTTCCGCTGCATCACGGCGAGCTCGGCGACGCGATCGCGCGGGTCCGCCCCGACGTGGTCCACGCCCACCACCTTCACCGCGCGCTACGCTACTTGCCGGAGGTGGCGGCGGCGGGCTTGCCGATGACCATCCGCGGACACGGCGTGGAGTTCGATCCGGCTCGCCTGCACGAGCTGCTGTCGAGCCAGAGCGTCGACGCCGTGTACGTGTTCCCGCACCAGGCGGCGCTGCTCGGCCGCGCCGAGGCGAAGCTGCACGCGATGCCGGTGGCGTTCGATCCCCTTCGCTACGCCCCGGCCCGCGGCAAGGATCCACGCCTCGTCGTCCGGGCCTCGCTGGCCGCGCCGGCCAAGGGCCTCGCCACCTTCGTTCGTCTCGCCGCCCGCCATCGTTCCCACCGCTTCGTGCTGTTCGCCTGCTGGTCGATCGGTTACCCGCGCCACCTCGAGGAGCTCGTCGATCTCAACCGCTCGCTCGGCGCCCCGGTGGATCTGCGCGTCGATCGCCCCTACGAGGAAGTCGAGGCGGTGGTGCGCGAGGCCGGCATCTACCTGCACACGCCGACGCTCGCCGAGCCGTACGGAATGCCGATCTCGATCGCCGAAGCGATGGCGACCGGCTGCTGGGTGATCGCGCGCCGTTGTCCGGGGTCCGCGGCCTACGTCGGCGAGGCCGGCAGGCTCTACGACTCCGAGGACGAGGCCAGCGCCGTGCTGGACCAAACCGCCGCGTGGTCCGAAGAGGAGTGGCAGCGCGCCCGGCTGAGCGCGATCGATCGCGCCTTCTCCGGCTTCGCCAGCGACGTGGTCCTGCGCCCGCTCCTCGAGGACTGGTGCCGCCGGGCGCGGCTCGTCGCGCACGACCGGCACGCCGCTAGCCCCGAGCCGCCGGCCGTCGGACGATTTCGCGAGGCGGGGTGAGCTCGAGACGCAGGGCGGGCGCGACGGCCGTCGAGCGCCGCAGTGCATCCGGGGAGCGAGTTATGGCCGGCGGAGGTCGGTTGCGCCGCGGGGTGCGGTTCGTGTAGGCCGGGGCGCGGCGTGTCTGGCTCCGTCGATACCCGACCGGTGACCGCGCAGCTCACGGCGATGCTGCGCGTGAAGACCGGCGACCCCGGCGCGCAGGTCTGCGACGTGGAGCCGCTGCCCGGCCACGCCGCGTTCGGCTGCCGCTTCGTGCTGCGCTCGGCGGCCGACCCCGCGCCCCGCAAGCTGGTGCTGCGCCTGGCTCCGGAGGGAGTGCGCATCGCCGGGCCGGCCGACGTGGTCCTGCAGGCGAAGAGAATGCAGTCGCTCGCCGACACCGAGGTCCCCGTGCCGCCGATCCTCTGGTATGGCGACGAGCCGGGCTTCTTCGGACGCCCGTACTTCGTCGCGGGCTTCGTCGAAAGCTTCAAGCTCGCCGAGCGCCCCGAGCTTCGCTGCGACGAGATCCAGCGGCTGGCGCGGCTCGGCGTGCGAACGCTCGCCGCGCTCCACCGCGTCGATTGGCGAGCGCGTCGCGCGGCCTGGGGCGAGCCCCAGCCGCTCGCCGAGGAGATGCGGCGACTCGATCATCTGCTCGACCGGCCGACGCTCGATCCGCGCGACGTCGCCCGGGCGCCGCAGCTGCGCGAGCGGCTGCGCGCCGGCGTTCCGGAAACGCCCCCCGGATGCGTCCACGGCGACTTCCAGTGGGGAAACGTCCTCTTCGACGAGCGCGGCGTGGCGGCGGTCATCGACTGGGAGATGGCGCTGCTCGGGCCGGTGCTGCTCGACCTGGGATGGTTGTGCTTCTTCGCCGACCCCGGGCCGGGGGTCGACCTCGGACGGATGCGCGAGATCACCCCGCTCGCTCCCGACGAGATCGTCGCGATCTACTGGGAGAGCGCGGGCTTCGCGGTCTCGCGCAAGGACGTGAACTGGTTCTCGGCCTTCGCCTGCTACCGCCTGGGCGTGCTCTCCTGCTTCAACGTGATGCTGCACCGGCGGGGCAAGCGCCACGATCCGGAATGGGAGACCATGGCGGTCGCCGCTCCGCGCATGTTCGAGCACGGCCTCGAGCTGCTGTCGGCCTGATCGACGGATCCCTCGCGGCGACGAACGATCGCGCCGCCGCCTGCCCTCAAGCCTTCTCGAGGACGTGGATCACGCAGGCGCTGCCCATGCCCGGGCCGCCGCCATCTCGTACGCCGCTTCGGCCGCCAGGCGAGTGACCGCGTTGAAGTCGGGGGCGATCATCTCTCGCTCGGCGAAGGGGACTTCTGCCGATGCCATGGTCGCCTCGAGCCCTGGTCCCGCGTCGAGCGCCGTCCGCGGCGGCGCTCAGGTCTTCGCCCGCGCATACCGCGCGCGCAGCGCCTTCTTGTCCGGCTTGCCGAGACCGCTGAGCGGGATGCTGTCGATGAAGTCGACCGACTTCGGGGCCTGCACCGCTCCTTTCTTCTCGCGGACCAGGGAGATCAGCTCCTCCGCCGCGACGCTCGCGTTCGGGCGCAGCACCACGACCGCCTTGACCGCCTCGCCCCACTTCTCGTCCGCAACGCCGATCACGGCGGCGGACGCCACCGCCGGATGTGACGACAGCACGTCCTCGACCTCGCGCGGAAAGACGTTGAAGCCTCCGGTCACGATCATGTCCTTCTTGCGATCCACGATCCTCAGGAATCCGTCGGGATCCTTCACGGCCACGTCGCCGGTGTGCAGCCACCCTCCCTGAAACGCCTCCGCCGTCTGCTGCGGCTTGTTGAGATAGCCCGCCATCAGCAGCGGACCGCGCACGCAGATCTCGCCCGGAACGCCGTCCGGAACCTCTCGCCCCCGGTCGTCGAGGAGCGCCACCCCCACCCACGGAACCGGGCGGCCGCACGACGCCAGACGCGCCAGGTTGGACGGATCATGCTCTCGCTTCTTGAGCACGGTGACCGTCATCGGCGCTTCGGCCTGGCCATAGAACTGGAAGAACACCGGGCCGATGCGCTCGATCGCCTCCTTCAGGCGGGTGGGCGAGATCGACGAGGCGCCGTAGAAGATCGTCTCGAGGCTCGAGAGATCGAACTCGGCGAAGCGTGGATGACCGAGCAGCGCGTAGATCATGGTCGGCACCATGATCGCGCTGGTAATGCGGTGGCGCTCGATCGCCTCGAGGACCGCCACCGGCTCGAAGGCCGGCAGCACCACCAGCGATCCGCCGCGCAACAGCGTGGGGAGGAACGCGGCGGCGCCCGCGTGGCTGAGCGGCGCGCACACCAGATGGCGGATCTCCGCCGGCCACTCCCACTCGGCCATCATGATCACCAGCGTGTACCAGGCCGACAGGTTCGTGGTCATGATGGCCTTCGGCTTTCCGGTGGTGCCGCCGGAATACGACAGCCGGCTGACCTCGTCGGCGCGCACGACGGGGGCGACCAGCGGCCGGGGCGCGTGGCGGGCGGCGAGAGCCTCGAGGTCGCGCCCCACCCGCGTCGGACCGAACGCGAGCAGGTGCTTCAAGCCGGGCGTTCCCCGCTTCAGGGCGGCGGCCTGCTCGTCGAAGCTCGTCGGATCGTAGATCAGCACCTCGATGCCCGCGTCGTCCATCATGTAGAGGTAATCGTCGAGCGAGCCCATCGGATGCATGGGGACGATGCACAGCCGCCCCACCGACGCCGCGTTGAACGCGTGCATCACCTCGGGGCGGTTCTTGGACAGCAGGCCAACGCGCGTGCCGGGGCGGATGCCCAGCTCCTCGAACGCCTGCAGGTAGGTGCTCAAGACGTCACGCATCTCGCCGGCCGTCATGATCCGGCCATCGGCCATGTGCAGGACGGCGCGCTCGGTATCGCGGTTGAGCGCCTCGACCAGCATGTGCGGCGTGAACACCCCGGCACGCAGCTCCGGTGGGGCGGGCATCTCGCTCTCGGCCGTCACGGCTCCTCCGCTGGGGCGCTGCCGCCCCCGATCAGATCTGTCGCACCAGGTACGCCGCCTCGTGGACCGCGTTTCCGAACGACCGCGGCTGGCGAGCGTCGCCGATGACGTGCACGGTCGGGCCTCGACCGGCCAGAGCCGTGGCCAGCCCGTTCACGGACTCGCGGCCCAGGCTGACGATCAGCGCGTCGCAAGCGATCGTCTCGCCCGCTCCGTCGGGCCGCTTGACGCGGACGCTCTTCTCGCCGACCTGCTCGACGACGACGCCGAGCTCGGGATGCACGCCTGCCTGCGCCAGCCAGGGGAGCACGTGATGGGCGCGTGAGCCGATGTAGACCGCCGGCGCCAGCGCCGCGCCCGGATCGAGAAGCCTCACCGAGCGTCCCTGGCGGGCCAGATCGATCGCCAGCTCGATTCCCTCGCCGGCACCCCAGAGGACCACCGAGCGTCCGGGATCGGCGGCGGCGCCGTCCCGCGCCATGACCTCGTCGAGGGTCAGCACGAAGCCGCGCTTGCAGCCGTCCCTCAAGCCCGGCACCTGCGGCAGCACCGCGCGGGAGCCGGTGGCGACCACCACGACGTCCGGCTTCTCGGCGAGGATCAGCTCCGCCGTAGCTTCGATTCCGAGCCTGCGGTCGACGCCGAGCAGCTCCAGCTGGTGGATCTGGTAATCCGGCTGGTGGCGCATCGACTCGACGTTGGGCAGGCACCGGTAGTTCCCCGCCCAGTCCATCGCGCCGCCCAGCCGCCGGCTCCTCTCGAACAGCACGACCTCGTGGCCGATCATCCTGGCGAGGCGCGCATATTCCATGCCTCCCGGGCCGCCGCCGGCGATCACCACCTTCTTCGGGCGCGTCGTCGGCCGGATGCGGTATTCGCGGTCCCGTCCGAAGTCCGGGTTCTGCGCCGACCCGCACCAGCCCTTCGCGAAGATGTTGCCCTGCAACAGCGAGGCGCCCGTGCGCGCCGACTTGCGGATCTCGCGCTCGCGCCCCTCGCGCATCTTGTTCGGGAACTCGGGATCGTCGATCGACAGGCGGCAGACCCCGGCGAACTCGGCGCCGCCCTCCTCCACCATCGTTCGCAGGTGGTCGGGGGTGCCGAGGTTGCACGACCCGATCAGCGGCATGTCGATGCCCCGTTCGCGCAGCCGGCGCTTCAACAGGCGGATGTTGTCGAGGTTGACGACGTTCGGGGTATAGAACCCGCCGCCGATGAACTCGAACGACGCGACGTCGGTCCGGCGGCTCTTGGCCGGCAGCATCGACCCGAAGGTGCAGTCGAGGACCGCGATGCCGAGCCGGTGGAGGCGCGGCGCGTAGTGCTCCGCGAAGTACTCGATGTCGTAGCCGCCCTCGAGGTTCTCGTCGCAGCACAGGCGGGGAACGATCGGAAAACCCTCGCCGCAAAGCTCTTGCGTGCGCTCGATGATCTGTTCGCAGAAGAGAAAGCGGTCGGCGTACGGGTCCCGCCGGCCGACGTTCGAGAGCAGCGACAGCGTCGTGTGCGGCAGCGACCCGTGGCAGAAGTGAAAGGACACGAAGTCGAAGCCGGCCTCCTGGACGCGGCGCGCGGCCTGTCCGAAGTCCTCGACCAGGCTCTGGTAGACCTCGGTGGGCACGACGCGCGGCTTGGGGTTGCCGATCGGCAGCACGTCGCTCGGGCCCCAGGAGACCGTGTCGGGGATCCAGCCCTCGCCGGGCTTGAGCGGCACGGTCGCGCCCAGGCCGGGGATGAGGCCGCCGTAGAACAGCTGGATGCCCGCCAGCGAGTCGTTGTGGTGGATCACCTCGACCACGTCGCGAAGACCGATGACGTAGGTGTCGTCGTAGATGCCGAGCATGCGCTCGTTGATCAGCCCGTCATGGCGCACGCAGGTCGCGCCGACGATGACCGCACCGAATCCGCCCTTGGCCAGGGTCTCGTAGACGCCCACCAGGCGGTCCGTCACGTGTCCGTGAGGATCCGACAGGTTCATGGTGGTCGGCTCGTGGACGATGCGGTTCTTGAACCTGAGACCCCTCGCCTCGAACGGCTGGAACAGCTTTTCCATGCTCTCTCCCGCGCGGCTGCCGGCCGCGCGACCGGGCGCTCTCGGCGTGGTCACGCGCGCGCGGTCGAGCTGGGGATGCCGAACGCGGCCTCGCCGAGCAGCGCCGCGGAGAGGATCGCGTAGTGCATCTCCGTCGCGCCTTCCGCGACGATCTTGGTGCGCGCATCGCGCAAGTAGCGGTTGACGCCGGTGCGGTCCATGATCCCCGCGCCGCCCCACATCTGCAGCAGCGTGTTGGTGCCTTGCACCGCGGTCTCGCCGACGTGCGCCTTGCAAAGCGACCCGAGCAGGCCGTCGATCCCGATCTCCTCGAAGCCCCGACGCCCCTCGGTGGGCAGCCGGCGCGCGGACGTGTAGAGCAGGCTGCGGCAGGCCTCGATCTTGGCGTAGATCTCGGCCAGCCAGTAGGCGACCGGCTGCACCTGGGTCATCGGCGCGCCGTAGAGCGTACGCCCCTTCACGTACTCCAGGGTCCTCTCGAACATGCCTTCCAGGCAGCCGAGCGAGGTCGCCGCGTGGCCGAGGAAGCTCGCCTGGTTGACCACGCCGAGATCGTGATTGCCGCTCAGCAGATCGCCGAGGACGTTCTCGGGCGGGATGAAGACGTCGTTGAACATGACCGTTCCGGTGTTCGTTCCGCGCCAGCCGAGCTTGTCTTCGTAGCGGGCGACGACGAAGCCGGGCATCCCCTGCTCGACGATCGCGCAGCCGTAGCCCTCGGTCCCGTTGCGCGACGTCCTCGCCATCACCAGATAGTTCTTGGCGGTGCCCTGCGTGCAGAAGATCTTGACGCCGTTCAGCCGGTAGCCCTGGCCGTCCGGGGTCAGACGGGTCTGGTGCGCCATGACGTTGGCCGCACCCGCCGGCTCGGTCTGGGACCAAGCCAGCAGACGTTCCCCCTTGGCCGACGGCACCAGGTACTTCTGCTTCTGCGCCTCGCTTCCCAGCATCTCGACGGAGCCCGGGCAGAGCACGATCTCGACGTTGAGCAGGCCGGCGAACGCCGGGCTCTCCTTGGCGATCTCCTCGAGGACCAGGCAGGTCGTCGTGAGGTCGGCTCCCAGCCCGCCGTACCGCGGCGAGACGAAGAGAGCGAAGAAATTCAGCTCCGCGCAGCGCGCGACGAGGTCCTCCGGCACGCGGTCCTCGTGATCGATCTCGACCGCTCGCGGCCGGACCTCCTTCTGCGCGAACTTGCGCGCCGTATCCCGAACCGCTTGCTGCTCCTCGGTGAGAAAGTACGACATCCGGTTCCTCCTGGCCCCAGGGGCGGGCCCTTCTTCTCCCCTTGGCACCTTTCCCACGTTGCAAGCGCGGTTCCTGACAGCGACGCGGCGATCGAGCGGAATCGGCGAGCCGGCGAAACCTCACGCTCCGCTGACGCTTTCGTCGACTCTCCGGCGCTCGGGCGCCGCCGGCGACCGTCGCACGCCGCGCGCGATCATGTGTTCGCGAGCGACAGTTGTATCGAAAAGCAGCAGCCGTTCAGGAGCGCGGTCGAGCCAGCCGCTGCCGAGACGAGATCGCGGCTGCGCGCGCGACGTCGGGCGACGGGAGCGATCGTTCGCAGGCGAGCGACCGAGCCATGCCGATCGATTCGCTCAATGACGGTGCTCGAGATGGAGCGAGCGGCGCTCGCTCGGCCCGGCAGCCGGGTCATCCTCCGCGCCGTCCTCGCCGGGCATCATCGGCTCTCCCTCCGGGAAACCGTTCAGCGTCGGCCGCTGGCGGGCCTGCGGCAGGCGCAGCGGCTGCTGCTCGAGCCGCAGCGGAAGCTGCGGTGGCTCGACCTCGGGCAGCTCGAGCTTCGGCCGGTCCGGTGTGGGCACGGTCAACGGCCGGCGAGGCCGAACTTCGATCGGCTCGGCCGCCAGCGCGCCGATCGAGAGGAAGAAGAGCCATGCGGCGGCGAGCCGGGTCGGCGATGGGCGCATGGCTCTCGCTTACCACAGCGCGATCTCTCCGCCATCCCCCGCGGGCGCTCGTGGCGTGTCGGTTCTTCGCCGAGGGCGCGACCCGGCGGTTGCGGCTCGCGTCGCCCGCGAGGCTCTTCGCGCCTCAGGCGGCCCGGTGGCCCGCGGGCCGGGAGCCTCCGACGGGGTGCCGCGCGCGGAACCGCTCGGCCTCGAGAGTCACCCAGTCGGCGGCGGTGCGGCGGAACAATCGACACCAGCGCTGCATCACCCGGCACTCGTAGCGAATGTCGTCATCGGTCAGATGTCCGCGGCCAGCGCTCATCTCGGGTGTCCCCTCGGACCGGGGAGAAGCAACACCCGTGCCGAGATTGCCCGGCCTGGAAAGCAAGGATCGGCCTGGCCTTCTCGGGCAGAGATCCGCCGAGCGCGGCGCCGATGCGACACTTTCGGCCCGGCTTCGTCGAAATCCCGCGCCCCCTTGACCATGCGCTCGCAGATAGGCTGAATCCGCATCATGGACTTCGAGATTCCGAAAGACATCGCCGACTTTCTCCGCGACATGGACGATTTCATCGAGCGCGAGCTCGGGCCGCTCGAGCGCGCCGACGACAACATCCGCTTCTTCGATCATCGCCGCGAGAACGCGCGCACGGACTGGCACCGCGGCGGGTTGCCGAACCCGGAATGGGAGGCGCTGCTGCGCAAGGTCCGCAAGATGTCCGACGACGCCGGCTTCTACCGCTACCCGCTGCCGAAGAAGTACGGGGGCCGCGACGGCACGATCCTCGGCATGGCGATCATCCGCGAGCACCTCGCCGCGAAGGGCCTGGGCCTGCACTGCGACCTGCAGAACGAGCACTCGATCGTCAGCAACCACGTCGGGCTGCTGCTGATGCTCGAGTACGGTACGGACGCGCAGAAGGAGCAGTTCCTCGACGGCCTGCTCGAGGGGACCACGGGCTTCGCGTTCGGCATCACCGAGCCCGCGCATGGCTCCGACGCGACGCACATGGAGACGCACGCCGAGCGCGAGGGCGACCTGTGGCGCATCAACGGCGAGAAGACGTGGAACACGGGCGTGCACACCGCCCCCTACGACCTGATCTTCGTGCGCACCGGCGGCAAGGCCGGCGACGCGCTCGGCATCACCGCGTTCCTGGTCCCGACCAACGCCGAAGGCTTCAAGGTCGAGGAGTATCTCTGGACGTTCAACATGCCGACCGACCACGCCCACGTGTCGCTGAAGGACGTGCGCGTGCCGCCCGGGGCGATCTTCGGCGGCGAGGGCCGCGGCCTGCAGGTCGTTCAGTTCTTCTTCAACGAGAATCGCATCCGCCAGGCCGCGTCGAGCCTCGGCGCCGCGCAGTACTGCGTCGACCAGTCGGTCGCCTACGCCAAGGAGCGAAAGCCGTTCGGCAAGCCGCTGGCGGCGAACCAGGGCATCCAGTTTCCTCTCGTCGAGCTGCAGACCCAGTGCGAGATGGTCCGGGCGCTGATCCACAAGACCGCCTGGCTGATGGACGTGCAGGGAAAGTTCTCGGCTTCCGACAAGGTCTCGATGTGCAACTTCTGGGCGAATCGCCTGTGCTGCGAGGCCGCCGATCGCGCCATGCAGGTTCACGGCGGTCTCGGCTACTCTCGCCACAAGCCCTTCGAGCACATCTACCGCCACCACCGCCGCTACCGAATCACCGAGGGAGCGGAGGAGATCCAGATGCGGCGCGTGGCCGGCTACATGTTCGGCTTCATGAAGCAGCGCGCCCCGAAGGGCGTCGCCGAAGAATGAGCGGCGCCGCGGCCGGCGAGGGCGCGTGATGGCCGCCGAGGCGCACGCCGACCTCGAGAGCCGCCTGTCGCGGGCCCTCGGCGAGCGCCTGGCGGGATTTCGCGCGCTGCGCTCCTGCGAGCGGCTCTCCGGCGGCGCGAGCCAGGAGACCTACCGCGTCGCCGCCGCCACCGAGGGCGGCGAGCGGCGCTTCGCCATGCGCCGCGCCCCGGGCGGAGCGAGCCCGCGGTTCGACGCCGCGGGGCCCGGGCTGGCCGTGGAGGCGCGGCTGCTCGCCGCGGCGCGCGCCGCCGGCGTGCCGGAGCCGGAGATCGTCCACGTGTTCGAGCCGCGGGACAACCTCGGCGAAGGCTTTCTCATGGAGTGGCTCGACGGCGAGACGCTCGGCGCGCGCATCGTGCGCGGCGAGGACTTCGCCGAGGTGCGCCCGCGGCTCGCCCGGCAATGCGGCGAGGTGCTCGCGCGGATTCACGGCATCGACGTTCACGAAGCCGGCCTGGCGGGCGTTCTGCGCACGCGCACGCCCGCCGAGCTGGTCCGCGAGAGCTGGAATCTCTACCAGGCCTACGGCGTGCCGCAGCCGATGATCGACCTCGCGGCGCGCTGGCTGCTCGATAACCTGCCACCCGCCGCCCCGCCCCGCCTGGTTCACGGCGATTTCCGCAACGGCAACCTGATGATCTCTCCGAGTCGCGGCCTCATCGCGGTTCTCGACTGGGAGATCGCGCACCTCGGCGACCCGATTCGCGACCTCGGGTGGCTGTGCACGAACTCCTGGCGCTTCGGGCGGACGGACCTCGCGGTCGGCGGCTTCGGCACGCTCGAAGACCTGCTCGCGGGATACGCGTCGGTGTCGGGACGGCGGGTCGATCCGCAGCACGTGAAGTTCTGGACCGTGTTCGGATCGTTCTGGTGGGCGGTCGGCACGCTGTCGATGACGCAGATCTACCGGGTCGGACCCGACCACTCCGTGGAGCGAGCCGCGATCGGCCGGCGCTCCTCCGAATGCCAGGTCGACTGCGTGAACCTGCTGATCCCCGGCGCGGTCGAGCCGCTGCGCGGCGCCTCCCGGCCGTCGGCGCTCGACATGCCGCGCGCGGACGAGCTGCTGGCGAGCGTTCGCGATTTTCTCCGCGACGAGGTCATGGCGGCGACACGCGGGCGCACCAGCTTCCTCGCGCGCGTCGCCTCGAACTCGCTCGACATCCTGTTCCGCGAGATCGAGCTCGGCCCTGCCCACCGCGCTCGCGAGCGGCGCGGGCTGGAGCGGATCCTCGGCGAGTCGGGGGACCTCGAGACGTTGCGCTGGCGGCTGGTTCGCGGGCTGCGCGACGGATCGATCGCTCTCGACCTCCCCGGGCTCGCCGATCACCTGCGGCAGACGGTCGTCGACCAGGTGGCGATCGACCAGCCGCGATACTCGGGATACCGGACCGCGATCGAACTCTCCCGCTAAAGGGGTCGGGAGTCTTTTCCGGCTCGCAGGAAAAGACTCCCCACCCCCGTGGATCGATCGGCCACAAGGCGGCGTTGTACCTTTTCGATGCAATAGCGGCCTTCGCCTCGCGAGCGTGGCGGGCGACGACAGCAGAAACGGGCTTTGCCGTTCCCGATTCTCGTAAAGCTTGCCGGCGCCGATTCCGGTGCTCGGGAAGATCCGGCGAAAAGATCCGGCACAGTTCTCTGCTCTTTGCGATGCCTGCGTGTGGCAGGGCAGTTGCAGGAATCCCCAGCGACCGATGAGCACCCACACGATCGCAGAGAGAACGAGGAGAACCATGATGATGCGCAATCCGACCGCAGCCTGCCGCTGGTTCCTGGCAATCGTCAGCCTCGCGCTGATGGTCGGCGGGACGGCAGTCACCGGCTGTCAGCAGCAGGAGAAGGTCGAAGCCCCGGCCCAGGTGCATACCGTCACGGGGCTCGGAGACGACGCCGGGAAGGTGGCGCAGGAGCGCAATCTCACGCCACACGACGTGGTCGCCGCTCTGAAGACGTACATGCCTTCGGGCCGCCTGGATGATTACGTGATGTTCGCTTCCGGCGGACATTCGGGGCAGGTGCTGGTCATCGGGGTCCCCTCGATGCGGCTGCTGAAGGTCATCGGCGTCTTCACCCCCGAGCCCTGGCAGGGTTGGGGCACCGGCTCCGTCGCCACGGAGGCGGTGCTGCGCGCGGGCGATCCGTCCGGTCGCAAGACCTCGTGGGGGGACACCCACCATCCGGCGCTGAGCGAGACCGACGGAGCTTACGACGGCCAGTTTCTCTTCATCGGCGACAAGGCCAATTCGCGCCTCGCGGTCATCGATCTGCGCGACTTCGAGACCAAGCAGATCCTCGCCAATCCGCTGGCGATGAGCAGCCACGGCGCCGCGTTCGTGACCCCCAACACGGACTACGTCGTCGAGGGAGGCCAGTACGCGACCCCGCTCGGCGTCCGGTACGCGCCGATCGAGGACTATCAGAAATCCTACCGCGGCCTCGTCACCTTCTGGAAGTTCGACCGGCAGAAGGGCCGCATCGATCGCGACAAGTCCTTCGCGATGGAGCTGCCGCCGTACTGGCAGGATCTGTGCGACGCCGGCAAGCTCGAGAGCGATGGCTGGGTGTTCTGCAACTCCTTCAACACCGAGATGGCGACCGGCGGCATCGAGAAGAACCAGCCGCCGTTCGAGGCCGGAGTCTCGCAGCGCGACATGGACTACCTTCACATCATCAATCTCAAGCGTGCCGCCGAGGTCGCCGCCGCCGGCAAGGTCGAGACGGTCAACGGCTTTCGCTACATCCCGCTCCAGACCTCGATCGCGGAGCAGCTGCTGTACTTCGCTCCGGAGCCGAAGAGCCCGCACGGCGTCGACGTGACCCCGGGCGGCGAGTATCTGGTCGTCGCCGGCAAGCTCGACCCGCACGTGACCGTGTACAGCATGGCCAAGATCAAGGACGCGATCGCGAAGCAGAGCTTCGAGAAGAAGGATCCCTACGGCGTGCCGCTGCTCAAGTTCGACGACGTGAAGGAGGTCCAGGTGGAGCTCGGCCTCGGCCCCCTGCATACGCAGTTCGACGCCCAGGGCTACGCCTACACGACGCTCTTCCTCGACAGCGCCGTCGCCCGCTGGAGTCTCGGCGGAGCGTATCAGTCCAAGCACTCCGACCCGCCGTGGAAGCTGCTGACCAAGCTGCCCGTCCATTACAACGTCGGGCATCTCGCCGCGGCCGAGGGCGACACCACGACGCCGAACGGCAAGTACCTGGTGGCGATGGACAAGTGGTCGATCGACCGCTTCCAGAACGTCGGGCCGCTGCTGCCGCAGAACTTCCAGCTGATCGACATCTCCCAGCCCGGCGATCGCCTGCAGCTGCTCTACGACATGCCGATCGGCATCGGCGAGCCGCATTACGCGCAGATCGTCAAGGCCGACAAGCTGCACTCCTGGGAAGCCTATCCGGAAGTCGGCTGGGATCCCCACCAGCAGGCCAAGCACGCGAGCGCGACCGTGATCGGCAAGGAGCGCGTCGAGCGCAAGGGCAACCGGGTCGAGGTCTGGATGACCGCGGTGCGCAGCCACTTCACGCCGGAGCACGTCGAGATCCGCAAGGGCGATCACGTCGTGTGGCACATCACCAACGTCGAGCGCGCCCGCGACGCCACGCACGGCTTCGCGCTCCCGTACTACAACATCAACCTGAGCCTCGAGCCCGGCGAAACCGACACGATCGAGTTCGACGCCGACCGCGACGGAGCCTTCAGCTTCTACTGCAGCGAGTTCTGCTCCGCGCTCCATCTCGAGATGGCCGGCTACATGCTGGTGAAGCCTTGAAGGCGAGGATCCGCACGGCGTTGCAGTACGCCGAGAGGCCGGCCTTGCGAGCCACGGCGCGGGCGGTGGTCGGCCCTCGCGTCCCCGCGCACGAGCTGCGCCGCCGCCCGCTGCGCTACTGGCTGCCGACGCTGCTGCTCGGCGCCGCCGCCGCCTGCCTCGTGGCGTCGATCTTCCTCCCCTACTGGAAGCTCACGCTGCACGCGCCCCAGTACCCCAAGGGCCTCCACGTCCACGCCTATCTCGATCGCATGACCGGCGACGTCGCCGAGATCGACGCGCTGAACCACTACATCGGCATGCGCCGGCTCGACGAGGCGGCGCGGCTCGAGCGCTCGCTCAGCATCATCGCGGTGTCGGTGATCGCGCTGCTGGTGGCGGCCGCGGTCTTCATCCACACGCGCTTCGCGGCGTACCTGTCGTTGCCCGCGGCGCTCTTTCCCGCCGCCTTTCTCGTCGATCTGCAGCTCTGGCTGCGTCACTTCGGCACGCATCTCGATCCTCGCGCGCCGCTCAGCCAGGCGATCAAGCCGTTCGTTCCGCCGGTGCTCGGCCAGGGGTTCGTCGGCCAGTTCAGCACCGTCGCCCGCGTCGAGGCGGGCTTCCATCTCGCCCTGGCCGCCACGGCGGCGATCGCCGTCGGCCTCTACTTCCACTGGCGGGCCTACCGGCCGCTGGCGGAGCGCTGACGGAGCCGGCCATCGGCCGCGCGTGGACAGGGTGGTGGGCGATCGTGCTGGTCGCCGGGTGCCTGCCGGGCTCGGCAGTGGCCCGCACGCTTCACGTGTCGCCGAGCGAACCGCGGACGAGCCTGGCCGCCGCTCTGCAGGAAGCGCGCGACGGCGACCGCATCGACGTGGAGGGAGGAACCTACGCGGCGCCGGTCGAGATCTCCCGCTCCGTCGAGCTGGTCGGCCGCGGCTGGCCGACCATCGACGGGGGCGGGACCGGCACGGTGGTGCGGCTGCGCGCCGCGGGGATCCGCCTCGCGGGATTCCGCGTCCGCGGCAGCGGCTCGACGCTCGAGGCCGAGGACGCGGCGATCGCCGTCGACGGCCCCGACGCGGTGGTCGAGGACAACCGCATCGAGGACGCGCTGTTCGGGATCCTGCTCAGCAAGGCGGATCGCAGCGTGGTGCGCCGCAACCGCATCGCCGGCAAGAATCTCGACGAGGCCCGCCGCGGTGACGCCGTGCGCGCCTGGTACACCCACGACCTGCGCCTGGAGGACAACGAGGTGGCGCGCGGCCGCGACGTGGTGATCTGGTACTCGCGCGGCGCGTCGATCCGGCGCAACCACGTCCACGACGGCCGCTACGGCATCCATTTCATGTTCTGCGACGACGCGCTCGTCGAGTCGAACCGCCTGGCCGACAACTCGGTCGGCACCTACCTGATGTACAGCCGCCGCGTTCGGCTGCGGCGCAACTGGATCGCCGGCAATCGCGGGCCGAGCGGCTACGGCGTCGGCTTGAAAGACATGGACGACGCCGTGCTCGAGGAGAACCTGTTGCTCGACAACCGAATCGGCGTCTACATCGACAACTCGCCGCGCGAGCTCGACGCCGCGACGCGGATGTCGGGGAACGTCGTCGCTTACAACGACGTCGGCCTGGAGATGCAGCCGCTGCTGCGCCGCAACTTCCTCTCCGACAACAGCTTCGCCGACAACCAGGAGCAGGTCGTGATCAGCGGCGGCGGCGAGCTGCGCGGAAACTTCTGGAGCGTCGCCGGCCGGGGCAACTACTGGAGCGATTACCGGGGCTACGACGCCGACGGCGACGGCATCGGCGACCTGCCCTATCGCGCGCAACGGTTCTTCGAGCACCTCGCCGACCGCCGGCCCGAGCTGCGGCTGTTCCTCTACAGCCCGGTGACGGCGGCGATCGACCTCGCCGCCCGCGCCTTTCCGCTGATCCAGCCGCAGCCGAAGCTCGAGGACGAGCGGCCGTTGATGCGGCCCGCGGCGCCGCCGGGATGGTCCCCGCCGGCGGCACCGCGCGGCTGGCGGTTCGCCGCCGCGAGCGGCGGCCTGCTGGCCATCGCCGGGCTGTTCTCGCTGAGTCCCTCCCTCCCGACGCCCGCGCGGCGCCGGCCCGCGCCGGGCGGGCCGGCGCCGACGCGGACCACGGAGATCATGCTGCACATGCACGAGGTGTCGCGCCGCTTCGGGCGCCTGGTGGCCGTCGACCGGCTGAGCCTGGACGTGCGCCGCGGCGAGGCGGTCGCGCTGTGGGGACGCAACGGCGCGGGCAAGACCACGGCGCTGCGCTGCGCGCTCGGCCTGCTCTCCTGCGACGGCGCGGTCCAGCTCGGCGGTCTCGACGTCCGCGCGCACGGCAAGGACTGCCGGCGGTCGGTCGGCTTCGTGCCGCAGGAGATCCGCTTCCACGACGACCTCGCGGTGGCCGAGACCCTCGAGTTCTACGCGCGCTTGCGCGGCGTGGGCGCGCCGTCGCTCGGCGCCCTCGATCGGCTGGGTCTCGCCGATCAGCTCCCGAAACGGGTGGGCGAGCTGTCCGGCGGGCGCAAGCGCCTGCTCGCCTTCGCGGTCGCGCTGCTCGGCGACCCGCCGCTCTTGCTGCTCGACGAGCCGATGTCGAACCTCGATCCGGTGGTGCGCGAGAGCTTCTTCGACTTGCTCGCCGAGATGAAGGCCGCCGGAACGACGCTGCTCTTCACCTCGCACCGGCCCGAGGAAGTGTTTCGCCTGGCCGATCGCGTGATCGTTCTCGAGCGCGGGCGACGAGTCGCCGAGGGGGCGCCGGGCGACGTCGGGGCTCTGCTCGGCGGCGGCCCGCGCCTGCACATCGGGCTGCCCGCGGAGCGCATCGAAGAGGCGCTCGCCCTGCTCGGCGGGCACGGCCTCGCCTCGTGCCGCAACGGACGCGGGCTGCACGTCGCCGTGGCGCCGTTCGACAAGGCGAAGCCGATCCGCATCCTGGTCGCCAACGGCTTCCCGGTCGAGGACTTCGACGTCGAGTGGGAGAAGCGGAGCTGAGGCCCGGCCATGGAGCTGAGAAACGTCTGGATCATCGGTCAGAAGGAGCTGCGCGACGCGCGCCGCAGCCGCTGGCTGTTGCTCTTCGGGATCGCGTTCTCGCTGCTCTCGTTGTCGCTCGCCTGGCTCGGGCTCTCGTCCTTCTTCGGATCGGGGGTCGCCGGCTTCGGCCGCACCGCGGCCAGCCTCGTCAACCTGGTGTTGCTGCTGGTTCCGCTGATCGGCCTCACGCTCGGAGCGCTCGCGGTCGCCGGCGAACGGGAGCGCGGCACGCTGCTCTGTCTGCTCGCCCAGCCGGTCGCCGCCGGCGAGGTCCTCTACGGAAAGTTTCTCGGCCTCTCGCTCGCGCTCGGCGCGTCGCTCGCCGCCGGCTTCGGCGCGACCGGCGCCGTCATCGCCTGGCGGGCGGGCGGCGCCCAGGTCGGCGCCTACCTGGCGATGGTCGGCCTCGCCGCTCTGCTCGCCATGGCCGCGCTGGCCCTGGGGCTGCTGATCTCGTGCCTGACGCGCAGCGGCGCTGGCGCCGCGGGTGCGGCGCTGTTCGCGTGGCTCGCGCTGGCGTTTCTCGGCGATCTCGGCGTGATGGCGAGCGCGCTCGCGCTGAAGCTCGACATCCGGGCGCTGCTCGCCGTCTCGCTCCTGAATCCCCTCCAGGCCTTCAAGCTGGCGGCCGTGGTGGCCGTGCGCGGCGGCGGCGAGGTGCTCGGACCCGCCGGAGCCTTCGCCGCCGATCGCTTCGGCGCGGCGCTGCTGCCGATCGCCGTTTCGATCCTCGCCGCCTGGATCGTCGCTCCGCTCGGCGCCGCCGGCGTCGTGCTGCGCCGCCGCGGCGCGGTGTGACGCCCGGGCGCGGCCCGCGGCCGCGCCCGGCGCTGCGCCGGCGGCGGCGCGTTGAAATTCTCCTCGCACTGACTCAAGCTCGGCGCATGACCGGCGATCGCCCCGGCTTCCTCCGCCGGCGAGCCGTACCGCGGGGTGCGGCGCATCCGGCGCCCGCGACCAAGGTCGGCGGTTGCGGCCGGTGACCAAGGAAGACGGCATCATCAAGCCGCTGATCACGTTCTAGGACCCGCAGCAGGAGGACGTCGAACATGAGCCAGGCGAGATGTGAAGAAGTCATGCGCCGCTACCTGACCGAGGTGGTCGCCGCGGGCCGGTTGAAACTGCTCGAGGAGATCGCCGCCGGGGACATGATCGACCACACGGCGGTGGCAGCCGGCTGGGGCGAGGGCCGCAGCGGACTGGAGCGGCACGTGAGTTATTTCCGCAGCTGCATCCCGGATCCCCAGATCACCATCGAACGGCTGATCGCTTCCGATCGCGAGGTGGTCGGGGTGTGGCGGGTGCGCGGCGTGCACAGCGGCGAGCTGTTCGGCATCCCCGCCACCGGCAAGACCATCGAGTGGACCAACGCCAGCATCTTTCGCGTCGAGAACGGGAAGATCGTCGACTACACCGGCGTGTGGGGCGCGCTCGAGGCGGTGCAGGGGATGGGCGTCCCGATCGCGCTGCCGTCCACCCGCTGACGGGCGCGCCGCCGAGCGGCGTAGGTCGGCCTTCCGGTCGGCGGCCGGCCGCGGGGGGAAAACCCCGCGTCGCCGCTCGGGCGACTATGCCGGCCGGGGAACCTCCTTGCGCGGGATCCCCATCAGATCGCGAAACGTATTCCACGACTCCTGCGCGTCGCTGAAGCGGCGGCCGGTGGTCAAGCCGCCATCGACCACCAGGGCGTGGCCGTTGACGAACGCCGAATCGTCGCTGGCGAGAAACAGCGCGGCGGAGGCGATGTCGGCGGGATGGCCGGGGCGCGGGATCGCCTGGAAGAGCCGTAGCGCCTCGCTGACCGCGCCGAGCGTTTCGTCGGCCCGCTCGGCCGGCAGGCCGAGCGCCTTGCCGAAGATCGGCGTGACGATCCCTCCCGGACAGATGCAGTTGACGCGCACGCCCCACTCACCGAGCTCCATGGCGGCGCTGCGCGACAGCTGAATGACCGCCGCCTTGGCGGCGCTGTAGACGTGCGGGCCGTAGCCGGCCTGCATCCCCGCCACGCTGCCGGTATTGATGATGCTCCCGGAGCGCTGCTTCTTCATGATCGGCGCGGCGTGCTTGATGCCGAGCAGCACGCCCGTGAGCAGAACGTCCATCGTCTGGCGGTAGCCGTCGAGCGGGATGTTCTCGAGGATCTCGTCGACGCCGCCGAGGCCGGCGTTGTTGAAGACACAGTCGAGGCGGTCCCAGCGATCGACCGCGAGCGCGATGGCCCGCGCGACGTCGTCCTCGCGCGCTACGTCGGTATGCGCGTAGGCCGCCGCGGCGCCGAGCTCGCCGGCGAGCGCCGCGCCGCGCTCGTCGGCGAGGTCCGCGATCACCACCCGGGCGCCCTCGGCGACGAAGCGGCGCACCGTGCCGGCGCCCATGCCGCTCGCGCCTCCGGTGATGACCGCGACTTTCCCATCGAGTCTGCCCATGGCGTGCCCTCCGCTCGGCGGATTTGCCGGCCCCGCTTATCGCCGCCGCCGGCGAGACGGTCAAGGTCGCGGCGCGAGATCGCTCGGACCTCAGCGCCCGAAGCTCGCCAGCGCGTCGAGATCGTCGATGGCGTGGGTCATGCGCTTGATGAACTCGATCGAGCTGGCCTTCGGCTGCATCTTCGGCGCTTCCGGCGGCTGGCCGAGCGTTCCCGTCCACCAGGCCAGCGCCGAGAACAGCTGCTGGCGGTAGATCAGCCAGGCGTCGTCGAACGCGATCGCCGGCCCGCCGGCGGCGCGCAGGCGCTCGAGGTAGAAGCGCAGCAGATCCTGCTCCCAGGCGCGCCGGTCGTCGATCGACAGCGCGGTGGAGATGCAATAGGCGAGATCGCGGCCCCAGTTCCCCTTGCAGGCACACTGCCAATCGTTCAGGCCCATGGCGCCGTTGGCGGCGACGTACCAGTTCTTGAGGTGCACGTCGGAATGCACGAACGTGCGCGGCAGCTCGCGGTGCCGCTCGACGGACTTCAAGGTCGCCGGCCAGATCTCGGCGGCTCGCCGGTAGAGCCGCGGCGGAATCACGTCCTGCGCCTCGGCGAAGCCGCGCGGACAGGACTCGCCGAAGCCGGCCTCCTGGACGGTGGCGGCGAAGTACTTCTCCCAGCTGTTGAAGGGCGAGAGCGCGGTCGCCAACTCTGGGCTCTCGTAGTACCGGGCGTGCAGCGTCGCCAGCAGCCGCATCTGGCTCTGCGCGCGCTCCAACGTCAGCGTGAGCGTGTGCGGGCAGAACTCGGCCTCCCCGGTCAGGTCCCTCAGGACGATGATCGAGTTGAACGTGTGCGGATCGAAGTTGGCGAAGTACGGCTCGGGCGCCTCGATCGCGACACGGGGCCGCACGACGTTGTAGAACGTCACCTCGGCCTCGACCCCGCCGTTCATGCCCAGGATGTAGCGGCTCTCCAGCCGCAGCGTCCCTTTGCAGAATACGGAAGCCGGCAGCTTGGCGCGGGCGCCGGCCTCGTTCCAGGTGAGGAAGATGCGGCGGCGGCTCGAGGTGCCCTCGTCCGGGTCGCTCAATCGGCAGGATACGACCGCGGCGCCCGGATGACCGCTGCCGAGCACGCTGGTGAGCCAGGCGGGCGTAATCGACTCGTAGGACATCGGCAGCTGCGCTCGCGACGCGAGCGGGCCGCTCGCCGCGACCTCGGCCTCGAACCGCTTCTTGATGTCCGCAAACGTGATGTCCATAGGGGTGCGTCGCCCTTAACGATCTCGGCAGGATCGCGGTCGAGGTGGCCGAGGGCGTCCTTCCAGCGTCAGGTCGCCCTCTGAATGTCGACCCGCACGCCCCGGTCGACCGGGACAGGCTGCCACAACAACGGGCGATAGCGCAGGTGGCCGTAACCACCGGCGAGCGTCAACCATTTGACCATCCCGGTTTCCAGGTGCGGTAAGTCTTTCCACCCCGGGTGCAGATACGACTCGAATCCCGTATACAAGACCACCTGACCCGGTCGTACCGCCGGCGTCACGCGCGCCTGTATGACTATCGTCCCGTCGTCGTTGAAGAGGCGGATGTCCTGTCCGTTCTCGATGCCGCGGGCCGCGGCATCTCGGTCGTTGATGTGCGCAACCGGCTTGCCGCGGGTCGTCGCGAGCATCGTGCGGTCGGTGCTGTGCATGCCGTTGACGCTCGAACGCAAGTGACCGCTGGTGACGACGAAGGGGTGGTCACCACCCATGGCCGGGGCTTCCTTGTGCACCGGCAACTCCTCGCCTGCCTCCAGGAACCACTCATGGTCGATGTAGAATTGCGCGCGGCGAGTGAGCGTGGGAAACGGCTCCTTCTTCTCGGTCTGCCAACGAAACGGGGTAAAGGTTTCGTCCGGGCGCACGTCCGACGCTCCCGCCAGGGAGAGCGGCGCGGCGCCCAAGCCGGTGAAGCGCACCCACCCCTTCTCCCGCAGCGTCGCCAGCGTAGTGCCTGGCGGCAGGGTTCCCATCACGGCCGAGTCGCGAATCGCCTCGTCCCAAACGGCATCGTCGCTCGCCAAGGCGCCGTTCAGCGTCAGATCGTCGTAGAACGTATCCAGTCGGATCGATCGGCCGTCCGCCCCCTTCACTTCCAGCAGCCCGCGCGCCACGGCGCGCTCGGAGAGCTTGCGCGCGATCAACAGCATGGCCTGGTAGTCGGAGAGGGCTTCCCCCTGCGGTTCCACGGCACGATCCGACAGCGTGAGGTACATCGAGTCGTGCACCGTGTAAGGGAAGTTCGTTTTTTCGTAATGCTGCGCCACGGGCAGCACGTAGTCGGAGTAGAGCGCGGTGGTCGAGAGCCGAAAGTCGAGGGTGACGATCATATTGAGCGTCGGCCACAGATGCTCGAGGAGCATGCGCTGGCCGCCGCGCTGCATGCGCAACGGGTTGTTCCCGATGTTGAAGAGGACGCGGTGCGGCTCCTCGACAGTCGGATGCTCCAGACCTTTCCACCAGCCCTTCGCCAGCGCCTCGTTGACGTAGTCGTCGAAGCGGCGCTTCATCCCGGGATCGTTGTTCGAGGGCTTGTTATAGACGTCCCGGTATCCGCACTGGTTGTACCAAAAGAAAAAGGGCGGGGTCGCGCCCGATTCCATGCCGCTCTTGGAGCCGGCCCCTATCATGAGCATTTCACGCGTGAGCGTCGGATCCGCAGCCAGGGCCGCCCGTATCCTCTCCTCCTCGGCGCGAAACGTTTCTTCGGTGACCTGCTGACCCACTCGCAACTTCTGCGGCAAGCTGTAGGCCCCATCGAACATACCTCCCGAGATGCCGCGAATACCGGCGCCTTTCTTGCCCCAATTGCCGGTGAGCGCGATCACCAGGCACATGGCCCGCTCCATCAGATCGCCGTGATACGACTTGCACATCGTCCAGCCGGTGATGATGCGCGTGCGCTTGTTGGCGACCTTGCGGGCCAGCTGACGAATCGTCTCGGGATGGACGCCGCAGACGCCTGACGCGTCTTCCGGTGCGTACGCCTCGAGCCGGCGCCGCAACAGCACGAATGCCGGCACCACTTGGACCTCGGTGCCATCCTTCAGCGTGGCGCCGTACGCGCCGTCCAGCGCTGGCTCGAGCCCTCCAAGTTCGAGCGTTCGCGGCGCTTCGGCGATCCGCTGGCTGCGCGTGTCGAACAGATGGAATACCTCGTCCGATCCGCCGTCACGGACATCGGATTGGCGCAGGAAGCGGCCGGTGTCGGTGCGTACCAGCAGGCCGAGATCGGTCTGTTCGCGCACGAACGGCTCATCGACCAGTCCCTCGTCGATGAGCACGCGGCACATCGCCAGGGCTAGCGCGGCGTCGGAGCCGACCCGGACGGGCACGAACTGATCGGCATGAACCGCCGAGGGGCTGTAGTCGGGCGCGATCGTGACGATCTCGGCGCCGTTGTAGCGCGCCTCGGTCAGGTAATGGACCGTCGTGATGTTGCTTTGCGCCGGATTGTTGGCCCAGATCAGCACCAGCTCGGAGTGAAACCAGTCGTCGTGACTGGAACACATGCCAATCCGTCCGAAGGTGATGTACATCCCGGGCTCCATGTCACCAACCTCGGCAAGAAGGTCCGAAACCGTGGCCCCGAGCCGTAAGAAGACGTTGTTCGTGAGGGCCATCGCCTGACCGCCCCCTTCGGTCGTGCCCGGGCGCAAGATTGTGCGAGGCCCCGATTCCTCGATGGCGTCGAGCATCGCGTCAGCGATTTCAGTCGTCGCCTCGTCCCAGGTGACACGTGTCCAGCGGCCTTCGCCCCGCTCGCCGGCGCGGCGCATGGGATACGTGACACGATCCTTTCCATTGAGCATCCGGCTCCACGCAGCACCCTTCTGGCAGCCGGTGGGATTCATGTCGGGGACTCCGGGCTCGACCGTCGTGAACGTTGCCGCAGGTTCCTCGCGGACGATGCGGCCGTCGCGAACGAAGACGCGATAGGGGCAGTTGGACGGATAGCAGTCGACGCAGTGCGAGCCCCACGCGACGGTGTCCCACTTCCACTTGTCTCGATACGTGTCTTCCCAGCTCCCGCGCATCCGATCCATCGCGGCGTCTTGTGCATGGCTCATCGACGGTGTCCTTTCGTTGTTTCGCTCGTCCAATCGATGGCGGCCGGATCACGGCGGAGGTGGCCAAGGGCATCCTGCCAGTGGTACAGGATGAGCGTGTCCAGCAGGTCCGACGAGGCGCCGCCCCGCCGTTTCTCGAGCTCCCCCTTCAGGGTCGCAAGCGCCGTATGGACAGCGGGGCCGAACAGCGACTCCAGGTAGGCTGGCGGAATGCGCTCGCCTCGCTCGTCCCTGCTGCCGTCGGCGCGCAGCGGCGCGGGCGCGAGCGGCGGCACGTAGTAGACGTTCGGCTGCACGCCGAACTCGGGATGAAGCGGGAGCGCCACCTGCCACCGGCGGACCAGCTTCGATACCGCCGACCCCTCGTCCTCCAGAAAGCCGATGAACGCCGCCCGCCCCGGGCATTGCCGCACGCACGCCGGGGCAACGCCGTTCTCGATGCGCGGGAAGCAACCGATGCATTTCTGGGAAACCCGGCGCACCGGGTTGAAGTAGATCTTCTTGTACGGACACGCTTTGATGCAGGAGCGGTCGCCACGGCAGCGCTCTTCGTCGATGAGCACGAGCCCGTCCTCGTCCCGCTTGAAGATCGCGTCGTGCGGACAGGCTTCCGCGCAGGCGGGTCGAGTGCAGTGAGCACAGAGGCGCGGCAGGTAGAAGAAATACGAGTTCGGGTATTCCCCTCCGCCCTCGTCTTCGTCCCAGTTCATCCCCCAGCCGGGCTGGCCGCTGCTCTTGCGCAGGTAGGTGCTCTGGCCGCGGCCGCCGGCGAGCACCTCTTCGTAGTTGAAGTCCCAGCCGCCGCCGATCTCCTCCTCGGTGGGCAGCCGGCCCGGCCGCAGACCGCCGTCGGCGTAGCCCCCGCCCATCGTCTCCCAATCGCGGGGTGTCCCCCGGCCCGGCTGCGTGTTGACCGTCATCCACCACATCGGCTCGGTACCCGGATCCTCCCCAGGCCAGAGGACCTTGCAGGCCACCGAGCAGGTCTGGCAGCCGATGCACTTGTTGAGGTCGAACACCCAGCCGAGTTGCCGCTTCGACGTGGTCATGGTGGGCATGGCTTCGTCCTCCCCGACGCGGATCACGCAGCGACGAGTCGCGCTCATGGGCGGAGAAGCAATCGCCGTGCCCGCCGTGAGGCTTCGAGACGAAGCCCGCGGTCGGACGACCGCGCGGCCATGCCCGGACCCGCAACCAGCGCCGCGCCGTCCGAGAGAGCGCGGAACGGCGACCTGGTCTGGCTCGCAAGGTCACACCTCGCCGTCGGAATGCAGCCAAACGAACCAGCGGCGAAGTAGCTCTCGCCACGACATCCGCGACTGGTACCGCGACCCGGGTCGAGATCTGCTGGGGAAAGCGTGTCAACTTCGACCACGACTTCATCGGCCGCGAAGAGCCCGAAGAGATCGTCGCCCATCCGCGGCGCACGGGCGTGACGCTCGTCTGGAACAGCGACGACGCGAAGCACGTCTGCGCCTCGCTCTTCGAGCAGGGTGAGATCTACGACCCGATGGAGCAGCCACGCGACTGGCGGTGGTAGATGCGCACCGACAAGGTGACGAAGACCGGGGGCTCGTCGGCGCGGTGACCTCGCGCGGCTAGCCTGAATTTCGCCAGATGCTGTCGCTGCGCGAACCCGCTCGACAGGCCGGCAGGGGCGCCTTGTCCGAGGCATCCAGAGCAACTATGATGGTTGCGTGGGTACGCAGCGATGACGGAAAAGGTCTCGACCATCGATGTCCGCCAGCGGATCGGCGATCTGCTCAACCGAGTCGCTCTCAGGCACGACGAGTTCGTCATCGAGCGTAAGGGGAAGCCCCTCGCGGCTCTCGTGTCCATCGAACGTCTCGAACAGATGCAGCGGTTCGCCCGCCGGCAGGCACTCGACTTTCTTGCTCGGCAGCGCGGCGGCCCCTTGACCGAGGAACAGGCCGTGGGGCTGGCTCTCGAGGCGCAGCGGGTTGCCCGTAGGCAGACGAAGAAGACGCGGCGCAGGACCAAGTGACGGGTGATCCGCGCCGTCCTCGACGCGAACGTCTACGTCAGCGCCGCGATCCGGCCCGAGGGCCCGCCGGGCCGGATCATCGAGCGGTTCCTGCGGGAAGCGGCCTTCGAGCTCGTCCTCTCACCCGCCATCGTCGAGGAGGTTCTGCGCGCCCTGGCGTATCCCAAGATCCGGAAGCTCACCCGCGGCGTGATCGATCCGAAGCTCTGGTTCGAGGACATCGTGGTACTGGCGGACCTCGTGGCCGAGCAACGGATCCAGCCCGCCGTCTGCGAGGATCCCGACGACGATAAGTACGCCGCGGCCGCGCTCGCGGGTCGGGCCGCGTTCATCGTCACGGGGGACGAGGCGTTTCTCGGGCTTGGCGAACACGAGGGTGTGCGTATCGTGATGCCGCGAGCGTTCCTTGAGCAACTCCTCGGAGGATGGCGCGCGCACAGGCTACTGCCTCGATCCAGCCGCCGTGGGGTACCTCAAGGCGCTGCTCGAGCGGGCGCTCTCCCCTCGCAGACACCCCCCGTCATAACGCCGACGATGCCGGTGGTCTCCGGACAGAAGAAGGTCCGCCCGTGAACCGACTTTCCGACTCAACCCTGCGCGAGGCGATTGCCGCCTCCACCCGCTGAAGGACAGGCCATGCCCGAACCTGCTGTCGATACCCCGCTGGCGAGCGTGGCGCGCGAACCCAAGCGCCTCGATCCCTTCGAACGGTACCTGAGCCTTTGGGTCGCCTTGTGCATGGTCGCCGGCGTCCTGCTGGGCAAGGCGGCGCCGTCGCTCATGGCCGGCCTGCGCGGCCTCGAGTTCGGCGCCGGCAGCCAGATCAACGTCCCGATCGCTATCCTCATCTGGCTCATGATCACGCCGATGATGATGAAGGTGGACTTCGGCGCGATCCGCAACGTGGGCCGGCGGCCGCGGGGGCTCTTCGTCACGCTCTTCGTCAACTGGCTGGTGAAGCCGTTCTCGATGGCCGCCATTGCCTGGGTGTTCTTCCGCGTGGTGTTCAGCCCGTGGATCGGCCCGGCCGACGCCGACCAGTACATCGCGGGCGCGATCATCCTGGCGGCGGCGCCCTGCACCGCGATGGTGTTCGTCTGGAGCTACCTGTCCGACGGCGATCCGGCGTACACGCTCGTGCAGGTCTCGGTGAACGATCTGCTGATGCTGCTGCTGTTCGCCCCGATCGTCCGCTTCCTCGTGAGCGGGGCGTCCTCGCTGCACGTGCCGTTCATGGTGTTGCTCTACTCCGTGATCGTCTTCATCGTGATTCCGCTGACGGCGGGCCTGCTGCTGCGGCGGTGGTTCATCCACGCGAAGGGGGTCGCGTGGTTCGAGCAGGTGCTGCTGCCCCGCTTCGCGCCGATCAGCATGGCGGCGCTGCTGGCTACGCTCGTGCTCATCTTCGCGTTCCAGGCCGACAACATCACGACCAAGACCTTGCACGTCGTGCTCATCGCCGTGCCGATTCTCATCCAGGTCTACTTCAACTCGTCGCTGACGTATGGCCTCATGCGCCTGTTCGGCGTCGAATATGCGGTGGCCGCTCCTGGCGCGCTGATCGGCGCGAGCAACTTCTTCGAGCTGGCCGTGGCGACGGCCATCGCGCTCTTCGGGCCGGAGTCCGGCGCGGCGCTTGCCACGGTGGTCGGGGTGCTCATCGAGGTGCCGGTCATGCTGTCGGTGTGCGCGGTGTGCAACCGCACGCGCCATTGGTTCCCCGCCCCGGCGCAGGCGGCCTAGCTGCGGTTGCTGCAGCTCGGTGCGGCGGAGGTGTCCACCGAGGTTGCGTACGGTCCGGTGACCCGCCCGACGCGCCGGACCCTCACCCGCCTCCAGCTCGACGCCTGCGCGGCCGTCATCGAGCGGCGCCGACTCCTCAACCGTCGATCAATGGGGCCGCTGCCGCCGATGCGCGGTGCTCGGCGGCGAGGCGCCGTACGGTCTCGACGATCTCTCCGCGCGAGACCCCCGCGCCGAAGACCGCCGCGACCCCCTTCCCGAGGAGCAGCTCTTCGTCCGATCGAGTCAGGATCGAACCACCGAGCACGAGGGGGGTTCTCGCGCCTCCTTCCCCGAGACGGCGCAGCAGGTCGTCGACGCAGTAGCGATACTCCCAGGAGTGGCAGCTCACTCCGACCACGTCGGCGCTTTCGTCACGTGCCGTGGCCGCGATGGTCTCGGGCGAAGCGAAGCGGCCGAGGTAAATCACCTCCATCCCGGAGTTGCGCAGGATGGAGGCGGCGGCCAGCGCTCCGGTCTCGTGGCCGTCGAAGCCGAGGATCGCGATGAGAACGCGCGGCGGCCTCATGCGCCGGCCCTCGCATCCAGGAAGCCGCCATCGAGGGGCGGCGTCACTGCTCCGAAGGGGTCGTAGGCCGCACCGTAGGCGAGACGCAGCATTCCCGCGACCTCGCCCAGGGTGGCCGCGGTTTCGAACGCCGCGATGATCGCTGGCATGAGGGACTGCTCCCTGCTCTTGCCGACCTCGAAAAGCGCGCGCAAGGCCCGACCGAGCCGCGCCATGTCGCGCGACCGCTTGAACTCGCGGATCCGCTCCACGTGATCCCAGCA
>JACPRU010000037.1 GCA_016189835.1 Deltaproteobacteria bacterium
GCGGTGTAATCGAGCGCCTCGTAGAAGCCGTATCGGCCGCTCCCGCCCGCGGCCTCGAGGCGCGCGAAGTTCTTCACCGCGGCCTCCGGGTCGACCATCGCGGCCAGCGCCGTCGCATAGGGCGCGATGACCACGTCCTCGCTGAGGCCGCGCTTCAGGCCGAGTCCCGGGACACCGAAGCTCGAGTACTGATACGTGTGCTCGAGGTCGCGGGCGTTGAAGGCGGACTCCGAGACGCCCCACGCCACTCCCCGTTTCCGCCCGTACTCGATCTGCCGCCGCACCACGAGCCGGCACGTGAGGTCGAAGAGGCTCGACGGCGGCGAGGAGAGCACCAGGCTCGGCATCAGGTACTCGAACATCGAGCCCGACCACGAGACGAGCGCCGACCCCCGATCCACCGGCGTCAGTGCGCGGCCGAGCCGGAACCAGTGTGTGTGCGGAACGTCGCCCTTGGCGATCGCGATGAAGCTCGTGAGCCGCGCCTCGGACGCCAGGAGATCGTAGCAGTTGGGATCGAGGCTGCCGTCACTCACGCGGTAGCCGATCGCGAAGAGCTTTCGCGCCGGGTCGAAGAGGAAGCCGAACTCCATGCCGTGGAAGAGATCGTCGGCGAGCCGGGCGAGCGTCGAGAGGCGGCGGACGAGCGCGCCGGCCGCACGCCCGAGATCGCCGACCGCCGCCTCCGCCGCCCCTGCGATCGCGGCCTCGCAGCGCTCGGCCATCGCGCCGAGACTCGGCATCGATCCACCAGTCACGTCGGTCGCGCGCCACGCGGCCACAGGCACGAGCTCGCAATCGCGCGCGTGGCTCGCGACGCAGGCGCGCGCGGCCTCCGCCCAGGCGAGCAGCTCCGCACCGGCCGTATCGTCGGCCTCCCCGAGGAGGGCACGCGCGACGTCGACCACATTGCCCGCGCTCGCCTGGAGCTCCATCAGGCGAGCGGACCACTCGGCAGGCGTCGAGGGAACGGACTCGAGCTCGGCGGCGAACGCGGCCAGCGCATCGTCCAGATGCTTCCGGCTCACGAGCTCCGAACGACGCTGGTCGCCGAGCGCTTCGAAGGAGGCTCGAGCGAGGAGAACTGCGTCGAGGATTCCCGCCTGCACCCGGGCGTCGAGGAGCGGCCGGTCGATCCGCTCGCGACACGCGTTCGACAGCGCGAGTAGGTGGCCGGCGAGATTGCCGCTGTCGACCGACGAGACGTACTTGGGCTCGAGCGGGCGAAGGTCGCGCGTGTCATACCAGTTATAAAAATGACCGCGGAAGCGCTCGAGCCTGGACATCGTGCCGAGCGTGGCCTCGAGCTGCTCGACCATGTCGACGGTTCCGATCCACCCGAGGTCGCGGGCGGCGACGGTGGAGAGGAGAGCCATGCCGAGGTTCGTCGGCGAGGTGCGGTGGGCAACGACTGGCCTCGGCTCCTCCTGGAAATTGTCGGGTGGGAGCGCTTCCGGGCCGACGAAGGTCTCGAAGAAGCGCCATGTCCGACGTGCGATCAGCCGTAGGGAGCGCGCGTCTTCGGCCGAGAGCGAGGGCGCACCCGCGCCGCGCGGCGGCAGGCTTACCCAGAGCGCGATCGCGGGCGAAAGCGCCCACAGGAAAAGGAACGGCGCCGCGACGGACGCGGCCGCGGGGCGCGCGAGAAGGACGATCACTACCGCGATGGCGGCGAGCACCGGAGCGCTGGCGAGGCGCGCGTACGCGCCTTTCAGCGTGAGATCGAGACCGGATCGCGCCCGCGCCGCCGGCATCCACTCGAGAAGCCGGCGGCGTGTCACATAGAGGCGGGCAAGGCTCCGCACAACGGCGTCGATCATCAACCACCCCTGGTGGGCGAGCATGGTGATGGCGACCGCGACGTGCGAGATGGCGAGGACGAGGTCCATCGCTACCGCGCGAGCGTGCATCCGTTTCGCGATACCGCGCCGCCGCGGCACGATCCCGAGGAAAAAGGGCAGAAGGGCCGGGATAGCGATGCTCCCGAGCACGAAGCTCGTCCAGACGGCGGGCGAAGCGCCAGGGAGCGTCCATCCGGTGAGAAGCGTGAGAAAGGCCGCCGGGGCCGACAGGGAGCGTCGCAGGTTGTCGAGGAGCTTCCACTTGCCGATCGGAGGGAGGCCGGTCCGCACGAGGCGGCCGCTTCCGTCGCGCGCGTGGCCCAGGACCCAGGGCAGGAGCTGCCAGTCGCCCCGCGCCCAGCGGTGCTGCCGCGCCGCGGCGACCTCGTAGTGCGGGGGAAAGTCCTCGAAGAGCTCGACGTCGGTTACGAGACCGGCGCGCGCGAAGATCCCTTCGAAGAGATCGTGACTCAGGAGCGCGTTCTCCGGCACGCGCCCGGCCAGGGCCGCCTCGAACGCGTCGAGGTCGTAGATCCCCTTTCCCGTGTACGACCCCTCGTGAAAGAGATCCTGGTACACGTCCGAGATCGCGGAGGCATAGGGATCGATACCCGAGGGTCCCGCGAAGATGCGCTGGAAGAGCGACGCGTCGCTCCGCGTCGGCAGCGACGAGGTGACGCGCGGCTGCAAGAGTCCATAACCCTCGACGACGCGCGACTCGGCCGGGTCGAACCGGGGACGGTTCAGCGGATGGGCCATCGTCCCGACGAGACGAACGGCGGCACCGCGCGTCAGGCGCGTGTCGGCGTCGAGAGTGACGACGTAGCGAATGTCGCGAGGCACCGGCGGCGCGCCGTCGGGGAACGGCACGAACGTCGTATCCGCTCCGCCGCGGAGAAGCCGGTTCAGCTCACGGAGCTTACCCCGCTTTCGCTCCCAACCGATCCACTTTCCCTCGCTCTGGTTCCAAACGCGGCGTCGGTGGAGCAGAAAAAATCGGCCGCCACCCCCTGGAACTGCGCTATGGCGCGCGTTCAACCGCGCGATCCCGGCCGTTGCCGCGGCGAGGAGGTCGTCGTCGCCGGGCCCATGCTCGGCAGTCGAGTCCGTCCAGTCGGAAAGCAGCGCGAAGTGCACCACGCCGTCCGGATTGGCGAGATAGTGCACTTCGAGTCTGTCGATCAGCTCGTCGATCTCGTCTTCGCTGGTGAGAAGGGCCGGCACGACGACGATCGTCCGGAGGCTTGCCGGGACGCCCTGCCGAAGCTCGAGCTTCGGAAGCGAGCGAGGACCGATGATCTCCGTCACGGCGCGATTCACCAGCGCGATGGCCAGGTCGGAAGCCGGAAAGAGGAGGAGGAGCGCGAGAGGGATTGCTGACGCCGGTCCGATGCCGGCCGCGCCGAGCTGCGAGAGCGGAAACGCGACGAGCACGCCGCTCACGACGGCAAGGGTGAGGACATAGCCGGGGTTCGCGGTAGTGATGTACGCGCGGAGCAACCGGCGCATCGGGGAGATGCAGCAGCCGAGATCCGTCTCGAAGCCGGCTCTCCCCTCCGCGATCAGGTAGTAGCCGGGGTCCTTCTTGCGACCGTCCGGGGCGCCGTCGGTGTTTCCACCCGCGCGCTGCGAGCGCCGCACAGCCTCGGCGCTCACTTCGAGCTCCGAGCGTCCCGACCCTCGTGCGAGCTCCTCGATCGCGTGGCGGTAGCGGTCGCGCGTCTGGAAGTCCATCGCGGAGAACTCCGCGCCGCCGCGGAGGGTCTCGTCGACCAGGCTGACGCCTTCGAAGAAGCTCTCCCAGTCGAACACCAACATGAACCGCATGCTGCCGATGACGTTGCGTACGGTGACGTTCGCCGCTCCCTGGCTTTGCAGCTCGAGGTCCACGAGCTTGTCGACGGTCGCCCCCTGCTCCGCGAGGCGCTCGTCGAGCCACCGCAGCGCCGGCATCACGGCGGGATCCTGCTCGCGGAGCCGTTGCGCCAGCTGAACCGCGAACGCGCGTGCGAGCGGGGCATCCTCGAAGCGCCGAAGAGCAGTCCCGGGCGAGAGCCGAGTGCGTCCAGGTACACCGAGCAGACCGTCCGCGAGCGCGTCGGCCTCTTCGCGAGCGGCTCGGGACCGAACGATCCGCTCCGCTAGGCGCCGCAAGTTTTCGACCAGAACGATACGGAGCGCGATCGCGACCGCCCAGAGCTCTCCGATCGTCAGCGGCGCGACTCGCTGGTAAGCACGGACGAAGCGGCGGAGCATCTCCGGATCGAAGCGGCTATCGGTATGGGCCACGAACGCCCACGCGATCCCGAGAACACGCGGGAAGCCCTCCAGATGCCCTTCGACCAGCTTCGGCAGCTCCCGGTAGAAGCTCGGCGGCAGGTCGTCGTGGATCTCGCGGATCTGCTCCTCGACGATGTGAAAGTTGTCGACGAGCCATTCGGCCGCCGGGGTGTTCGCGTGCCCTTCGCGGATCGTCCGCGCCAAGGCCCGGTACGACTCCAGGAGGACGCGGCCGTTCTCCACCACGCGCGGCCCGATGCTCCGACCGCGACGCCGGACGGTCCTTCCCCGCTGCGCGGTGGCGAGACTTTCGGCGTGCTGCTCTAGACGCTCGACGCCGAAAAGCTCCGCTCGAATGGGTTCTTCGAGGTCAGCGAGCACTTTCACCGAGGACGGACGACCGAACATGAACCGCCAGAATGCGCCGCGGAACGTCAGACCTCAACCGTCGCCGAATCCATGGAGGCTGACATCGGGAGGAGGGACGCGACGAGCTGAGCGCGAGGGGCTCGCCGACGATTCACCGATGCTGCCGTAGGAGGACCGAAAAGGAAACGCCGGGAGTTATTGTGGCGCCGGGAGCCTTCGAGACGCATCGCCGAAACCTCTCGGCCCGGTCGCCTCTGGGTACTTCTCGCCGATCCGCGCGGGCCAGGAGCTGGTGGCGGATTCCCCGCTGCACCGCGTCGGCACCCGTCTTCAAGTCGCGTTTGCTGCTCGCGATCCAGAGAACCGGCGTCGACTTATTGATCAGTGCGTAAGCACGTTGGCCTTAGACTGTGACAGTGATCATAACAGTGCATGCGCGAGACAGATGGACGGAGGCCGGACCACGAAACGTTGCAAGACGTCCGGACTCGGACGGTCCCACAAGTGCAGGCCGGCGAGCGCCCGGCTAGGTAGCGCCCCCACGTCACAGAGGCGATACGCCGAAGGCCCAGCGGTGGACCAGTAAAGTGGCGACGAACAGCGCGACGGCCAGGACGACCCGCCACCACCCGATCTCCGAGAGCGCCAGGCGCTGCCGGCCCTGCGCGACGGCCAGGAACGGAACACTCGACGTCGCCGCGGCGAAGGCCCGCCAGCGCTCGCCATGGCGCTCCGCCTTCTTGGCATCGACCAGCGGCGCGCCGATCAGCCCGAGCGCGCCGATGCTCGCGAACAGCACGACGCCGGCGAGGTCGCCCACGACGGCGACGTGAGCGAGCGCCCACAGACCGACGCCCCACAGAAACGGATTGCGCGTCACGCGCAGGATCCCGCGCACCACGTCGGGACGCTCCAGCAGCCGCTCCGCGCCGATCGTCGTCGGATTCGGCGTCGTCGCCCCGAGGACCATGAGCAGGAAGGCGACGAAGACCATCGCCACGGCGACGCCGCGCACCGCGGCGGGTGCGACCCACAGCAGCTCGGTCGGAGCCGCGCGGTAGCTGCGCACGAGCCACACCAAGGCGCCGAGCGTGATCAGCGAGTAGAGGCCGCGATACGGCTGCTCGCCCAAGCGGCGGACGAGCGCGTCGCGCAGGCGGCTGCTCGAGATGCCGAAGTGGGTGAGCGGCAGGAACAGCGCGGCGAGGACGAGGGCCGTCATGGCGATCAGATGTGGATGCTGCGGCCGGCGACGCCGAGCGCCGCCTCCTTGACCGCTTCGGGCAGCGTGGGGTGCGCGTGACAGGTGCGGGCGAGGTCCTCCGCGCTCGCCGAGAATTCCATCGCCAGCGCCGCCTCGGCGATCAGGTCCGACGCCCGGGGCCCGAGGATGTGCACCCCGAGCAGCCGATCGGTCGCGGCGTCGGCGATGACCTTGACCAGGCCGTCGCGCTCTTCCATGGCGCGCATCCGGCCGTTGGCGAAGAAGGGGAACTTGCCGATCTTCACTCGCCTGCCCTGCTCCGCACACTCTTCCTCGGTCTTGCCGACCGAGGCGAATTCCGGCCAGGTGTAGACGACGCTCGGGATCGCGTCGTAGTTCACGTGACCGCCCTGGCCGGCCAGCCGCTCGGCGCAGGCCACGCCTTCTTCCTCGGCCTTGTGGGCGAGCATCGGACCGCGGATCACGTCGCCGATCGCGTAGACTCCCGGCACCGACGTCTGAAAGCGCTCGTCGACCTCGATGCGGCCCTTCGCGTCGAGCCTCACGCCGGCGGCCTCGAGACCGAGCCCCGCGGTGAACGGCCGGCGGCCGATCGCGACCAGCACCTTGTCGAAGGTTTCGGTGGAGGTCTTCCCCCCGGCGTCGATCGTCACGCTCAGCGCTCCGTCCTCGCCGATCGTCGCGCTCTGCGCGCTCGCCGAGAGCCGAAACGAGAGGCCCTGCTTCTCGAGCACCTTCTTGAGCGCCGCACCGAGCTCTCGGTCCATCAGCGGCAGGATGCGATCGAGGAACTCCACGACGCGAACCTCGGCGCCGAGGCGCGCCCACACCGAGCCGATTTCGAGCCCGATGGCGCCGGCGCCGACCACCAGCAGCCGCCCGGGCACCGCGTCGAAGGACAAGGCCTCCTCCGAGCTGACCACGCGTTCGCCGTCGAACGGTAGACCGGGGAGCGGCATCGGCTCGGAGCCGCTGGCGATGAGGATGCTCTTGGCGGCGAGCGCGCCCGCGTCGGCGCCGCTCACCTCCACCGAGCCGGCCGCCGCCACGCGTGCCGTGCCGCGCAGGTGAGTTACGCCGTTCTTCTTGAACAGCGAAGCGATGCCGCCGGTCAGGCCCTTCACCACCTTGTCCTTGCGCCGCATCATGGTCGCAAGATCGAGCTCCACCCCCGCCACCTTAACGCCGTGTACCTCGAGCCGCTCGCGGGCCTGCTCGTAGAGCTCGCTCGAGTCGAGCAGCGCCTTGGAGGGGATGCAGCCGATGCGCAAGCACGTGCCGCCGAGCGTCGGCTCCTTCTCGACGCACGCGACCTTCATGCCGAGCTGAGCCGCGCGGATCGCCGCCACGTAGCCCCCCGGCCCGGCGCCGATGACCACCAAGTCGTAACCGCTACCTTTCGACATGCGTGACTCCTCACACCTCCAGCACCATCCGCGCGGGATCCTCGAGACGCTCCTTGACGCGCACGAGGAACGTCACCGCCTGCTCGCCGTCGATCAGGCGATGATCGTAGGAGAGCGCCACGTACATCATCGGACGGATCACCACCTGCCCGTCGATCGCCACCGGCCGCTCTTCGATCTTGTGCATGCCGAGGATCGCCGACTGCGGCGGGGTGAGGATCGGCGTCGACAGCAGCGAGCCGTACACGCCGCCGTTGGAGATGGTGAACGTTCCCCCGGCGAGGTGGTCGGGCAGCAGCTTGCCGTCGCGAGCCAGCGCCGCCAGCTCGCCAATCGCCTTCTCCAGGCCGGCGATCGACAGCGCATCGGCGCCGCGCACCACCGGCACCACCAGGCCGCGCGGCGTGCCCACGGCGATGCCGAGATGCACGCGGCGGTGGTAGACGACGTCGTCGCCCTCGATCGAGGCGTTGATCACGGGCAGGTCGCGCAGCCCGAGCACGCAGGCGCGCGCGAACAGCGACATGAAGCCGAGGCCCACGCCGTAGGCTTTCTCGAAGCGCTCCTTGTAGCGCTTGCGCAGCGCCATCACCGCCGACATGTCGATCTCGTTGAACGTGGTGAGAATCGCCGCCGTGCGCTGCGCCTCGACGAGCCGCTCGGCGATGCGCTTGCGAAGCCGCGTCATCGCGACCCGCTCCACGTCCGGCGCCGGCCGCGCCGCCGGCGCAGCCGCCTCGGGAATGCTCGCCGGGGCAGCGCCGGGAGCCTCGGGCCCCGGCTCGACCTTCGCGGCCGCTTCCTCCTGCCTCCCCCCCTCGATGACCCGCAACACGTCTTCCTTGGTGAGCCGCCCGCCCTTTCCCGTGCCCGCGATCTTGGCGGGATCGAGCGCGTTCTCGGCGACGAGCTTGCGGACGGCCGGGCTGAGCGGCGCCAGCTCGACGGTATCGGCTCGCTCGACGCCTGGTGCGGCGTCGGTGGGAGCGGCCGGCGGGACCGGCCGGGACGCGGCGGCGCCGTCGGCGATCCGCGCGACCACCGTGCCCACCTCGACCGTTTCTCCGGCGGGCTTCAGGATCTCCAGGCGCCCGGCCGCTTCGGCGGGGATCTCCAGCGTCGCCTTGTCGGTCTCGAGCTCGAGCAGCGCGTCGTCGACGGCGACCAGATCGCCGTTCTCCTTCAGCCAGCGCGCGATCACCCCCTGGCTCACCGATTCGCCCAGCGACGGGATGCGCACCTCGACCCCCATGCGTCTTCCTCTCCTAGCGCGGCACAGCCGCAACCCCACGGAGGGCGCGCACCGAGGCCTCGTATCTCATATCTGCGTGCAAAGCAGCGAGGCCGTGCCCTGTTAGCTCAGCGCGGCACAGCCGCAACCACACGGTGGTCGCGTACCGAGGCCTCGTATCTCATATCTTCGTGCAAAACAGCGAGGCCGTGCCCTGTTAGTGGCTCAGCCGGCCGCGCGATCCGCTCGACGCGGGCCGTTTCCCGCCGAGCGCGGGCGCGGGCGCTTCAGGGCTTCGTCGAGAATCGCCACCTCCTCGCCCTCATGCGCCTTGTAGTTGCCGGTGGCCGGGCTCGCCGCCTCGTCTCGTCCCACGTAACCGAGATCTCGATCGGCGCCGAGCACTTCCCTCAGCAGCGGCGCGACGAACGGCCACGCGCCCTGGTTCTTCGGCTCTTCCTGCACCCAGCGGACGTCCACCGCGTTCGCATAGCGGCGCAGCTGGACGCCGATCTCGGCCGCGGGAAACGGATAGAGCTGCTCGACGCGCACGATCGCCACGTCGGAGCGCTCGCGCTCCTCGCGCTCGTCGTCGAGCGCGTAGCCGATCTTTCCCGAGCACAGCAGCACGCGCTGGACGCCGAGCGGCGGCGGATCGCCGGGATCGCCGAGCACCGTGGCAAAGCCGCGCTCGCTGAAGTCCTCGAGCGCCGACACCGCGCGGGGATGACGGAGCAGGCTCTTCGGGCTCATCACCACCAGCGGCTTGCGGAACGTGCGGTGCATCTGGCGGCGCAGCGCGTGGAAGAGCTGGGCCGGCGTGGTGAGGTTCACGACCTGCAGGTTCTGATCGGCGCAGAGCTGCAGGAAGCGCTCGAGCCGGGCGCTCGAATGCTCGGGGCCCTGCCCCTCGTAGCCGTGCGGCAACAGCAGCACCAGGCCGCTCATGCGCTGCCATTTCGACTCGGCGCTGGCGATGAACTGGTCGATGATCACCTGCGCGGCGTTGGCGAAATCGCCGAACTGCGCCTCCCACACGACCAGCCGCCGCGGGTCGGCGCTCGACATGCCGTACTCGAAGCCGAGCACGCCTGCTTCGCTGAGCAGGCTGTTGACGACCTCGATCTCCGCCTGCCCGGCGGCGAGGTGGTTGAGCGGAACGTGCTCGCGGCCGTCCTCGGCGTCGTAGAGAACGGCGTGGCGATGGCTGAACGTACCCCGGGCGGTGTCTTGGCCGGTGAGGCGCACCGGCGTCTTCTCGAGCAGCAGCGTCGCGTAGGCCAGCGTCTCGGCGCAGCCCCAGTCGATCCCGCGGCCGGACTCCACCATCTCGTGGCGGGCGTCGAGCAGCTTGCGCACGCGCGGGTGGGGCGTGAAGCCGTCGGGAATCCGCCGCAAGGCCCGGGCGGCGTCGCGCAGCCGCGCGGCGCCTACGCGAGTATCGGCGCTCCAGTCCGAGCCCGCCCACGTGAATCCCTTCCACACGCCGCCGAGCGCGAATACCTGCTGGCGCGGCAGGAAGTCGCGCGCGTAGCTGAGCGCGTCCTCGAGCACGCCCCTGACCTCGCCGCGCGCCTGCTCGACCCGCCGGGCGTCGATCACGCCCGCCTGCTGCAGCCGCTCGGCATAGCGTGCGACCACGGTCGGATGCCGCGCGATCTCGCGGTACATCACCGGCTGCGTGAGCGTCGGATCGTCGACCTCGTTGTGGCCGTGACGGCGGTAGCAGACGAGATCGATCACCACGTCGACCCGGAAGCGGTGACGGAACGCCGCGGCCAGCTGCGCCGCCTGCACCGCCGCCTCGGGATCGTCGGCGTTGACGTGGAAGACCGGCGCCTCGATCACCGACGCGAGGTCCGACGGATAGCGCGTGAAGCGGAACTCGCGCGGCGAGGTGGTGAAGCCGATCTGGTTGTCGACGATGATGTGGATCGTGCCGCCGGTGGTGAACGCCGCGAGCTCCGAGAGCGCCAGCGTCTCGTACACCAGGCCCTGGCCCGTGAAGGCCGCGTCTCCGTGCATCAACACCGGGACGACGCGGCGCCGCTCGCGGTCGCCGAGGTAGCCTTGCTTGGCGCGCACGATGCCCTCGACCACGGGATCGACGGCTTCGAGGTGGCTCGGGTTCGAGCACAGCGACAGATGGATCCGGCGGCCGCCGCGGGTCGTGTGATCGCGCGAATAGCCGAGATGATACTTGACGTCGCCGTCGCCCTGGATTCCGGCCGGCAGGAACACCCCCTCGAATTCCGCGAGGATCATCTCGTAGGGCTTGTGCAGCACGTGCGCGAGCACGTTCAGCCGGCCGCGGTGCGGCATCCCCATGACGATTTCCTCGACGCCGCTCGTCCCGGCTTCCTCCACCACGGTATCGAGCAGCGGGATCAGCGCCTCGCCGCCCTCGAGCGAGAAGCGCTTCTGGCCGACGTACTTGGTGTGCAGGAACTGCTCGAAGGTCTCGGCGGCGATCAGCCGCTCGAGCACCCGCACGCGCTCCGCGGGGGCGAGCTCCGGACGGTTGCGGGTGCTCTCCATGCGGCTCTCCAGCCAATCGCGCTGCTGGTTGTCGCGGATGTCGAGCACTTCGACGCCGAGCGTTCCGCAGTAGGTTTCGTGCAGCGCCCCCAGCAGCTCGCCGAGCGGAGCCTTCGTCAACCCGCAGACCGAGCCGCTCGATACGGTGCGCGCCAGGTCGTCGGCGCCGAAGCCGAACTTTTGCAGCTCCAGGAAGGGGTGGGAGCGCGGGCTGTGGCCGAGCGGATCGAGGTCGGCGATCAGGTGCCCGAAGTTGCGATAGGCCTCGACCAGGTCCGCGACTCGCGGCGCCGGCTCCTGCGGTTCGAGGGCATCGCTGCGGCCGGCGAACTCGTAGCCCGCGAACATCAACGCCCAGCGCTCGTCGATCGAGGCGGGATCCGCCCGGTACTGACGGTACAGCGATTCGACGTACTCGGGATTGGCCCGGGCGATGAAGTCGAGAAAGCTCACGGCCTCTCCCTCAGCGCGGCACGGCCGCAACCAAACGGCGGTCGCCTATTGTGGTCTCGTATCTCATTCGTCGTGCCAAGAGACGAAATTCTGCCGTAGTAGATCAGGACTGGAGGAAGGCGATCAGCGCCTGGTTCACCGCTTGCGGCTTCTCCTGGTGGATGAAGTGCCCGGCATCGACGAGCACGACCTTCTGCAGTCCCTTCGGGAAGAGGGCTTCCATGCCCTCGAGCGTCTCGACCCCGATGCAGCCGTCGTGCTGGCCGTGGAACACCAGCGCCGGCACCTCGATCGGAGCGGTCATGAGCGTCGCCTGCAGATCGGCGAGCTCGGCAACCTGCAGCGCCGGGTTGAACGTGTGGCGGTAGTAGGCGAGCGCGGCGGCCAGCACGCCCGGCTTCTGGAACGTCGCCTTGAGCGACGCCATCTCCTCGGCGGGGAGCCTCCATCGCGGCGACCAGTCGGCCCACAGGCGATCGAGGAACTCGAAGCCGTTGTGCGAGACCGCGGCCTCGGCGGTCGGCAACTGGAACATGAAGATGTACCAGGAGCGGCGCATCTGCGCGTAGCTGGTGACGATCGCCTGCATGAGCTGCGGACCGTGCGGCACGGCGGCGGTGGCGACCTTGCGGACGCGCCGGGGAGCGAGGATCGCCGCGCCGTACGCGGCGAGCGCGCCCCAGTCGTGCCCGAAGAGGTACGCCGGCTCGCCGGGCGACAAGGCGTCGATCAGCGCCGCCGCGTCCCGGGCCAGGGCGGCGGACTGGTAGGGCCCGTTGGCCGGAACGTCGCTCGGCGCATAACCGCGCAGATAGGGCGCCACCGCACGGAAGCCGGCCTTGGCGAGCGCCGGGAGCTGGAAGCGAAACGATCGCGCATGGTCGGGAAAACCATGCAGGCAGAGCACGAGCGGCCCGCTTCCCGCCTCCAGGTAGTGGAACCGCAGACCGTTGGCGCTCACGCTTCCGCTCTTGAACTGGTCCATCGCCACCTCGAAGTCCCCTCGTCTGCGCAGCGTCGCCGCGAGCCGGCGGCCCGCGGGGTGTGACCGTTCAGCCCATTCTCCGTAATCGCCCGGCAGCGTCAATCAACGCTCGGAGCGCGGCGCTCTCCGCGGCGATCCGCTCGTCCGAGCCCAGGCGCTCGACCTCGACCGGCAGGCGAAACCGCCAGTTGTCGTCGCCGATCGTCGCCGGCGTGTTGATGCGCTGCGGCCAGCCGAAGAGGTCCTGGACGGGCAGGATCACCATGCGTGACGGCGAGGCATAGAGGCGGCCGAGGATGGCGCGGCGGACCTCAGGCGAGAGCTCGGCGCCGTCGCCGTCGCGGACGGGCAGCAGATCGAGCAGGGCGCGGCGCGGCGGCGGCGGCAGCCCGCCCCACCATTCCACCAGCGAGTCCGTGTCGTGAGTGCCGGTGGTGGCGATCGAGCACTCGGGATAGGACGCCGGATCGACGAAGCGGTCGCCCTGGCGGACCCAGCGCAGGACCTTGTACCCGGGGACATCCAGCGCGGCGAGCGCCGCGGTGACGAATTCGGGAACCACGCCGAGATCCTCTGCCACGACCTGCGCCGGCTTCCCCTCGTCGATCATCCACCGCAGGATCTCGCGGCCCTGCGCGATCTGCGCGCTCTCCCCGGGGGGATCGAAGCCGTTCGGCACGTCGCCGAAGAAGTGGAAGGTGCGGAACAGCCCGACGACGTGGTCGACGCGAAACAGGTCGTACAGCTCCGCCATGCGCCGCACGCGGCGGCGCAGCCACGGCCAGCCCTGCCGGCGCATCACCGCCCAGCGGTACATCGGCAGCCCCCAGCGCTGACCGCTGGCGCTGAACGCGTCGGGCGGAGCGCCGACCGATCGCGAGAGATCGAAGATCGATCGGTTCGCCCACACGTCGGCGCTGTTCTCCGACGGAGCGAACGGCAGGTCGCCCATCAGCCGGACGCCGCGCGCGTCCGCCGCGCGGCGGACGCGCGACCAAGCCTCGGCGGCGGCGAACTGCAGGTACTCGAAGGCGAGGATTCGCGCGGCGAGACGACGGCGCGCGGCGCCGAGCGCCCGCGAATCGCGGCGCCGAAGCGCCTCGGGCCATTGCCTCCACGATCGTCCGGCGTGCTCCTCGAAGAGCGCGCGGAACAGCGCGTAGTCCGCGAGCCACGGCGCGCGGCCTCGGAAATCGTCGAAGCACCGGCGGCGGTCGTGCCGCGCCGCCAGCGCGCGGAAGCGGCGCACCGCCTCGTCGAACAGCGGCTGCTTCCAGGCGCGCGCCCGCTCGCGATCGACGACGCCGGTCGAGTCCGGACCCGCGGGGATCGAGTCGCCGCGCAGCTCCTCGATCGTCGCCGGCGTGAGGTAGAGCGGGTCGATCGCGAACGAGGAGAGCGCGTTGTACGGGCTCGCCTCCCCCGGGCCGAGCTCGCCGAGCGGCAGCAGCGCGATCACGCGATGGCCGGCATCGGCCGCCCACTCGCAGAGCGGCACGAGGTCGTCGATCTCGCCGATCGCGCCGCCGCGCCGCGAGCGCAGCGAGAACAGCGGCACCGCGAAGCCCGCCAGCCGCGGGCCGTGCCCCGGCGATGCCGGATCGCGCTTCACGCGCCGCGCTCGGCCGGCGCCTCCTGGATGACCGCGTCGAAGCTCCGGCGCACGCCGCCGCGCACCACGTCGATCTTCACCGAGTGACCGAGCGGGACCTCGGCCGCCCAGCGCGACAGCTCGCGCGAGTTCTTCACCGGCCGCCCGTCGAAGCCGACGATCACGTCGCCGCGGCGAATGCCGGCGCGGTGCGCGGGCCCGCCGCGGTAGATGTCGGAGACCAGCGCCCCCTGCTCGCTCGGCAGTCCGAAGGAGCGGGCGAGGTCGGGCGTGACGTCCTGCATCACCACGCCGAGCCAGCCGCGCACGACGCGGCGGTGCGCCCGCAGCTGATCGACGACCTGGATCGCGAGATTGATCGGGATCGCGAAGCCGATGCCGATCGACCCGCCGCTGCGGCTGAAGATCGCGCTGTTCAGGCCGACCACCTTGCCGTCGATGTCGACCAGCGGCCCCCCGGAGTTGCCCGGGTTGATCGAGGCGTCGGTCTGGATGAAGTTGTCGAACGGGCCGGCGCCGATCACCCGCTCCTTGGCGCTGACGATGCCGGCGGTGACGGTCTCCTCGAGCCCGAACGGGTTGCCGATCGCCAGCACCCAGTCGCCGACGCCGAGCTCGTCGGAATCGCCGAGCTCGGCTTGCGGCAGGTTCTTGCCGCGGATGCGGATCAGCGCCACGTCGGTGCGCGCGTCGCTGCCGACCAGCTCGGCCGGGAAGCTGCGCGTGTCGGCGAGCTTCACCTGGATCTCGTCCGCGTTGGCGACCACGTGGTGGTTGGTGAGAATGTTCCCCTCGCGGTCGATGATCACTCCGGAGCCGAGGCTCTTCTGCTCCATCTCGCGGGGCAGCTCCGGGAAGAACTGGCGGAAGAACTGATCGAACGGGTCGCCCTGGCCGAACGGAGTCACCCGCACGCGCTGGGTGGTGAAGATGTTGACGACCGGCGGCGTGGCGCGGCGCGCGACGGCGGCGAACGTGAACGGCTTGGCGGCGAGCATCTGCGCCTCGGCGGCGCGAACCAGCGAGCGGCCGGCGGGGGTCCCCGCCTTCCAGGCGGCGCCGAGCCAGGCACCGGCCAGAGCGACGAGCAGCAGGGAGACGTAGAACTCGCGTCGACTCACCATGGTTCCTCCCTTGACGACGAGAAGTCGCGACCTCTCAGGCGATCTCGGCGATCACCGGGGCATGGTCCGAGGGCTGTTTCCCCTTGCGCGCGTCGCGATCGATCGCCGCGCCGCTGCAGCGGGCGGCGACCGACTCGGTCGCCCAGACGTGATCGATGCGCAGGCCCCGGTTGCGGTGAAACGCGCCCTGCCGGTAGTCCCACCAGGAGTAGAGCCCCGATTCGGGATGATGGCGGCGGACGACGTCGATCAGGCCGAAGGCGGCGACCTCGGCGAGCGCCTTGCGCTCCTCGGGATGGCAGTGGACCTGATCGCGGTACGCCGCGGGGTCGTGCACGTCGCGGTCCTCGGGGGCGACGTTGAAGTCGCCGCACAACACGATCGCGTCGCTCGGGCGCGCCGTCTCGTCGAGATAGCCGCTCAGGCGGCGCAGCCAATCGAGCTTCTGCGCGAAGTAGGGAGAATCGACCGCGCGCCCGTTCGGCACGTAGACGTTGACGACGCGCAGGTCGGCGACGGTGGCGCACAGCAGGCGGCTCCCGGGATCGGGATTCGGCAGCGGCAGGCCGCGCACGACGTCGGCCGCCGGCTGCCGCGACACGATGGCGACGCCGTTGTAGGTCTTCTGGCCGAAGGCGGTCACCTGGTAGCCGCGGCTCTCGAACGGCTCGCGCGGAAACAGGTCGTCGGCGACCTTGGTCTCCTGCAGGCAGAGGACGTCAGGACGGTTGCGGTCGATCCACTCGACGACCCGATCGAGACGGGCGCGGATCGAGTTGACGTTCCAGGAGGCGAGCTTCAAGGAGCCTGGAGCCGGCGCCCGCGAACGGCCGCCGGGGCCCGCCGCTTCAGACAGCAGTCGCGGTAGCGCCGGCCGCTGCCGCACGGGCATGGCCCCTGACGATGGAGCGAAGGCAACGGGCCGCCGGTCACCTCCTTCAACACCTGCTCCATGGAGGGCACGCGGCGCGGGACGCCCGAGACCCGGTCGAAGGCCCGGATGACCACCAGCAGGACGGAGAAGATCGTACCGAGATGCTTCGCCTCGAACTCCCGCTCGCGCGCGGCGTCCATCAAGTAGCGCATCAGCTCGGCGACCACATACGGCTGATCGTGGTCGCGCCCGTACAGCGCCCGGCGAGCGAGCAGCTGCTCGTCCATGTTCTCGAGATCCCGTCCCCAGCGCTGCATACCGTCGAGCGCTTCGTCCATGACGGTCTCGCGCACCCGGGGCAGCGATCGGTGACGTGCCTTCTCGTAGCAGGCGGCCACCGCGCTGGCGCAGTACAGCGCCATCGACGCGGCATCCTCGCCCGCGTCCTCGGTGAGCGCGAGCACGGCGGCGTTGACGATCGGCTGGCGCTCGACGAAGCGCTTGGCCCGGCGATCGGCCTGCGCCGGCGTCCACGCGGCCATCGCGTTCCACGTCGAGCGGATCACTTCGAGCGAGAGCAGCGGCACGCGCCGAGCTTCACTAGCAAACCGGCGAGATTGTCAAGCGCAAAGTCGACGCGGGGAACGCGGGGAGCGGAGAGGGAGGGTGTGACGACCGACGATCGGCGAGCACCGGAGGAGAGGCGCTTGGGCCTGCGCCACTACCCCGGCCGATGAGCTCAATGTCTCGCGCAGTCCTGCGAGCCGTCCGGGTCCATCAGGATCTCGCCGTCCTCGGCGAGCGCGTTGATCACCTCGTTCAGCCGGCCGAGCGGCGTGCCGTCGAGCTTGAAGTGACGAACCCCGCGCTGCATGGCGTCGGAGATCACGCTGACGACGAATATCGTATCCGGGTCGGAGTAGATGTCGCGGAGGTTGTTCAACATGGAGCCTCCCGCCCCGGGGGCACCGCCACTGGAAACCGATCGTGGCGTCTCGTTTCGCGTTGCAGTCTTCACGGTTGGGTGTTTTTGCAAGCTCCATACCCGCGCCGCACCATCGCCGGCACGGCACTCTGCCCGTTTCGCCCACCATGAAATACTCTCGCGATTTCGCCCCCTTTGCGCCCTCTCGGATGTTTTCCGAGGGGCTGGCGACGGGCTCTCGGCGACTGCTCGGGGGCATGCGTTTACGCCGCGGCGGTGAAAACGTGACGTTCGCGGCAATCGCGCTAGCGGCGGCGCCAGCCGGCCGCGGGGCGGCGCACGCCCGCCGCATCGCCTTCACGCTTGCCGAAGATGGCGAGGACGGGATCCTCGCCGGCGCGCACCTCGGGCCTCAAATCGACGCCCTGCACCGCGTCGAAGCCGCCGGCAAACCTGAAGTACGCCATGGCGAGCTCCATGCGCTCGCGCATGTTCCGACACTCTTGCCAGATCTTCACCGCCTTGGGCGGAAAGCAGCGGTGCGAGATCGACACGATGAACGGCGCTCCCGGACGCAGGCTGCGCGCGACGGAGCGAAACACCTCGATCGGCTTCACCAGGTACTGCACCGACACGGTGAGCAGCGCGCCGTCGAACCGCGCCTCGGCGAACGGCAGCGCGGGCTGCTTGTTCAGATCGTGCACCACCCATTCGTCGAGATCCGGGTTGTCGGACATCTCTTCGGCGTTCATGCCGAGGCCGATCACTCGCCGGCGGGGCAGATCGGCGGGCAGATGCGACCGCCAGCTCGCCATCAGATCGAGGAGCGTACCGTTCGGCGGCAGGGTCTCGCCGTAGAACCGGCTCGCCGCCGCCCCCGCGCCTTCGTCGAGGTGCACGACCTTCCGAGGAATCGCGTAGAAGAGCGCGTCGTCGGTCTCGTCGAGCCGCACGAACAGGTCGGACGTGAACGGATGATCGCCCGCGGTCGTCACGAGCCGGTGTCTCCCACAGTCGTCGGCGGGCGGCAACCGGCGGGGCGACCGCCGCAGCGGCCGCGCGGGCCGCTGCCGGCGAGGGCCTTGTTCATCTCGGTGATGCCCTTGGCCTCGGCCACCCCTTCGGCCTCGAGTCAAGGAAGAGCACCTTGACTGGAAGAGCACCTTGACTTCGCCGACCGGGGGACCGAAGGATGCCGCGATGAACCGGCGCCGGGTGCTCACCGCCTGCCTCGCCGGCGCGGCATTGCTGCGCGGCGCGGCTTTCGCGGAGGCGATGGCCGACCTCGTGCGCCAGGCCGTGGAGGCGGGAAAGCCATCGACGCCGCTGCGCGCCGACGCGACCGCCGACATCGACGGCCTCGACGGCAAGAGGCAGGAGCGGCTCGTGATCGTCGAGCGCGTCGCGGCCGATGCCGGCCTGCCGGCGCAAACCTTGGTGGTGCTCGCGGGCGCCAAGCTCCGCGTGCTGGCGCTCGGCCCCGCGGAGCTTCACCTGGCGAGCGGCGGCAAGGTGAGCCGGGCCGAGGCCAAGGCCCGGATCGGCTCCACCAGCTTCGCCGCGGAGGATTTCTTGCCGTTCTCGCCCGCGCGCTGTGCCGCGATGCGCCTCGCCGACCTGACCGCAGAGCAGTTCACGCTGGTCTGCGAGCCGAAGATCCCGCCTTCGCAGTACTCGCTGATGGTCTACAAGTTCGACCGCGCGCGGTTCTCGTTGCTGCAGGTCCTGCTCTACCGGGACGGCATGACGAACCTGGTGAAGATGCTGCGCAACCACGACTTCGTGCGCGTCGGCTCGGCCTGGCGGCCGAAGCGCGTGGTCATGCAGGATTTCAAGCTGCGCACCAAGGACGTCCTTTCGCTCGAGTGGCGAGAGAGCGCCGACGTCCCCGCCGAAGCGTTCGACGCCAAGTCGTTTGCCGGCGTGGCGCTCGAGCCGCGGGCGAGCGCGCAGCCTTAGCGGACTAGCCGTCGACTAGCCGCGATGCGCGGCTGAGGGCCGGCGGCGACGGCGCGCGCGCAGGATCCGCACCGCGGCGACCGCCGCCCCGAAACCGTTGTCGATGTTCACGACCGTGGTGCCGGCGGCGCACGAGTTGAGCATCGACAACAGCGCCGCCAGGCCGCCGAAGCTCGCTCCGTAGCCGACGCTGGTCGGCACCGCGATCACCGGCTGCTCGATCCATCCCGCGACCACGCTCGGCAGCGCGCCCTCCATGCCGGCCACCACGATCACCACCTCCGCCGCGCGGATGCGCGCGCTCTGATCGAACAGCCGGTGCAGCCCGGAGACGCCGACGTCGAACAGGCGATCGACCTCGCATCCGGCGGCGCTCGCGGTCACCGCCGCTTCCTCCGCGACCGGCAGATCGGCGGTCCCCGCGGAGATCACCAGCACGCGCCCGAGCCGCTTCGCGCCGCGCCCGCGCACCCACCAGGCAACCCGCGCCGCCTCGGAGTAGCGAATGCCCGGCAGCCGCGACCTCACGGCCTCGGCGTCGCCCTGGCCGATGCGCGTCACGACCACGTTGTGCCCCCCGGCGGCGATGCGCTCGGCGATCTCCACGATCTGCGCGCGGCTCTTGCCCTGCGCGAAGATCACCTCGGGGACTCCCTGGCGCAGCGAGCGATGGTGATCGACCTTGGCGAAGCCGAGATCCTCGTAAGGAAGATGCCGAAGCTCGTCGAGCGCCGCCTCGACGCTGCGTCGCCCGCGGCGCACGTCGGCGAGCAGGCGCTTGAGCCTCGTCCGATCCACGCCCGCCGCCTTATCGCAGCTTGCGCGCCCGCGGAATAGTCGCCGGCCGCCGCCGGCCGGCACCTGCGCGGAAGTGGTCGTGGCCGGCCGTCTCGGCTGCGAGCCGCTCTCCCGGCGCACCGACCACGCTGATGCCGCGTCCGCGGACGACCCGACCGATGGCGGTCACGGGCACCGCCAGGCGACCGGAGGCGGCCTCGAGAGCGCGCACGCGGTGCGGCGGCACGGTGAACAGCAGCTCGTAGTCCTCGCCGCCCGAGAGCGCGAGGCGCAGGCGGTCTTCGGCGCCGAGCGCCGCGAGCGTCGCGGGCAGGGGCAGCCGCCGCGCTTCGACCACGGCGCCCACGCCGCTGGCGCGGCAGATGTGGCCGAGATCGGAGAGCAGGCCGTCGCTCACGTCGATCGCCGCGCTCGCCGTGCGCGTCCGCGCCAGCATCCGGCCGAGCTCGAGGCGCGGCGACGGCCGCCGGAAGCGGGCGGTCTGGCGGCGCGTGCCGCGGCGACGGCCGAGCAGGATCTCGCGGCCGAACGCCGCCGCGCCGAGCCGGCCGCTCACGTAGAGATGATCGCCGGGGCGCGCGCCGGAGCGCAGCAGCGGGCGCGACTCGGCCGCGCCGAGCAGCATCACCGAGATCATCCACCGCGGGCTCGCGCTCAGGTTGCCGCCGACCAGGGCGCAGGCGGCGGCCCCGGCCGCCGCGGCGAACCCGCGGATCAGGCCGCGAAGCTCGCTCACGCGGGCCGAGGCCGGCACCGCCAGGGAGAGCAGCGCGAAGCGGGGCGAGCCGCCCATCGCGGCGATGTCGGAGGCGTTGACGGCGAAGGCGCGCCGGCCGAGACCGGACGGCGTGTCCCATCGCCTGCGGAAGTGGATGCCCTCGACCAGCGCATCGGTGGTGAGCAGCCATCGCCCGGCGCCGCAGCGGACCACCGCGCAGTCGTCGCCGATGCCGACCTCGACGCCGCGGCGGGGGATCCGCAAGCCGCGAAGAGTCGCCAGGAACCCGAACTCGCCGAGATCCGACAGCCGCTGCCGGCTATTCGCCAAGGCGGTCCTCCGTGGAGCGAACGCCGCCCTCGGGCCGCGGCGGCCTGTCCTCCGCCGCGGCCGGCCGTGGCGGGGGCGCCGGCTCACCCGAGATCGCCGGCGCCGCAGCGTCGATCTCGCGGACCGTGCCCTCCTCGACCTCGAGCAGGAACAATCCCTTCTCGATCCGGCCGCCGGCGGCGATGACGGTCTCTCCCGTGGCGCCCCGGCGCAGCGACGGACGACGTAGTTGCTCCAGCACCGCCGGCCGGCTCGTGCTTCCGGCGGCGATGACGTCGCGCACCAGCGCGGCGGCGTCGAAACCGTACGCCTCGAGCGTCCCGGGGTCGCCGTGGTAGGCGTCGCGAAACGCGTCGACGAAGGCTCGAACCTCCGGCCGGAAGCTGTAGAGGAAGAAGCCGTCGACGAACACGCCTCCTTCGACGGCCGGCATCGCGCCGAGCAGACCCTGCGGCCGATCCCATCCGCTGGCGCCGAGCAGCTGAACGCCGCGAATGTCGACGAAGCCGAGGTAGGAGGTGACCATCGCCAGCCGCTCGGCCGACTCGGGCAGGAACACGCCGTCGAGCGGCGGCGGCTGGTTCTCGACGACGCCGATCCGCGATTGCAGGCGCTTGGCCTCGGCTTGCAGGTCGCTCTTGCCCGGTGGATAGCCCACGTCGGCGACGACGCGGCCGCCGAGCGCCTCCACGGCTTCGCGAAAGCTCCCGGCGATCTCCCGGCCGTAGCCGTCGTCGGGATAAAATATCGCCCAGCGCCGCAGCCCGCGCTCGACGACGGCGTAACGCGCCAGGACCGCGGCCTGATCCTCCTTGGTCAAGCTGAAGCGGAACAGCGGCCCGCCGACGCCGACCGCCCGCTGCGCGAAAGTCAGCGTCGGCATCCCGAAGCCGTGGGCGTACGTCTGCACCGCGTCGATCTCCGCGCCGAGCATCGGCCCGAGCACGGCGACGATCCCGGGATCGCCGGCGAGCTTCTGGTAGGCCGAGGCCGCCTGCGAAGGGTCGCCGAGACTATCGAGGATGACGGTGCGCACGACCGGAGTGCGGTTCTCCAGCGCTCCGAGCGCGACGCGGATGCCGCGCAGGCAGGACTCGCCGAAGGTCCGGTACCGTCCGGAGAGCGGCAGCAGCACGCCGACCGCGGCCTCGGGACCGGCGGCTGGCGGCGCGGACCGGGGTGCGAACCGCGCGGCTTCGCCCGGCGCAGCCGCCGCGGCCGGCTCGCGGGTCGCGGCCTGCGCGCTCGACAGGGAGGCGAGCAGCGCGACCAGCAGGACGGAGCGATCTACCCGGCGCTTGCGGGGCCGCGGCTGGCTCCGCGCGCAGCTCCTGCGCGGCGGCTCCACGGACGCCTAGCCGAACATCTCGCGGACGCGGTCGAGGAAGCCCTTGTTGAGCGGGCTCACCTCCTCGCCGCCGTTGCGGGCGTACTCCTCGAGCAGCTCCCGTTGTCGCGCGGTCAGCTTGCGTGGAACCTCGACGTGCACGCGCACGAGCTGGTCGCCGCGCCCGTAGCCCTGCAGGTCGGGGATACCCTTCTCCTTCAGCCGAAAGACCGCGCCGGTCTGCGTCCCCGCCGGGATCTTCAGCTTGGCCTTGTCCTCCAGGGTCGGGACCTCGATCTCGGCGCCGAGCGTGAGCTGCGTGAACGATACCGGAATCTCGCAGATCAGGTCCTTGCCGTGCCGCGCGAAGATCGGATGCTCCTTGACGGAGATCACCACGTAGAGGTCGCCCGCCGGGCCGCCGCCCAAGCCGGCTTCCCCTTCGCCGCGCAGCTTCAGCCGCGAGCCGTCGTCGATCCCCGCGGGGATCTTGACGTTCAGCTGCTGCGTCACCCGCACGCGACCGCCGCCGCCGCAGGTCTCGCAAGGATCGGCGATGATCGTGCCCTCGCCGCCGCACTGGCTGCAGGTCTTGGCGATCGAGAAGAATCCCTGCTGGAAGCGGATCTGGCCGCTGCCTCGACACGAGGGACACGTGCGCGGCGCCGTGCCGCCCTTGGTGCCCTTGCCGGCGCAGGTCTCGCATCCTTTCCAGCGCGGCACGGCGAGCTTCTTCTCGCAGCCGAACGCCGCCTCCTCGAAGCGGATGGTGAGATCGTAGCGAAGGTCCTCGCCGCGGCGGGCGCGCCCGCGGGAGCGGCCGCGACCGCCGCCGAAGAAGTCGCCGAAGATGTCGCTGAACAGATCCTCGAAGCCCGCGCTGAAGTCGAATCCGCCGAACCCGCCTTGCTGGTCGAAGGCGGCGTGCCCGAAGCGATCGTACTGCGCGCGTCGCTCCGGGTCGCCGAGGATCTGGTAGGCTGCGGAGGCCTCCTTGAAGCGCTCCTCGGATTCCTTGTTGCCCGGGTTGCGGTCGGGATGATGCTTCAGGGCGAGCTTGCGGTAAGCCTTCTTGATCTCGTCCTGGGACGCTTCGCGACCGACGCCGAGCACCTCGTAGAAGTCGCGCTTGGGCGGAGGCATCTCCGGCTATCTATGACAGGGGAAGCGCCCCTCTTTCCAGTCCCGCCGGAAAGAGGGGGGCGCGACTCACTTCACTTCTTCGAAGTCGGCATCGACCACGTTGTCGCCCTTGGGCTCGCCGCCCGATCCGGCTTCGGCCGAAGACCCGGGCGCACCGTCGCCGCTGGCCGGCCCCTCGCCCTCCTTCACCGTGCGCTTGTACATGACCTCGGCCAGCTTGTGGGACGACTGGGTGAGCGCCTCGGTGGCGGAGCGGATCTCGTCGATCTCGCCCTTCTCGACGGCCTTCTTGGCGCGCTCGAGAGCCGACTCGATCGCCGACTTGGTGGAGTCGTCGAGGTCGCCCTTGAACTCGGCGAGCGTCTTCTCGGTCTGATAGACGAGGCCGTCGAGCTGGTTCTTGGCATCCACCGCTTCGCGGCGCTTGTGGTCCTCCTCGGCGTGCGCCTCGGCCTCCTTGACCATGCGCTCGATCTCGTCCTTCGAGAGGCCGCTCGAGGCGGTGATCTTGATCGACTGCTCCCTGCCGGTCCCCAGGTCCTTGGCGTGGACGTGGACGATGCCGTTGGCGTCGATGTCGAACGTCACCTCGACCTGCGGCACGCCGCGCGGCGCCGGCGGGATGCCGACGAGATCGAATTGCCCGAGCAGCTTGTTGTAGGCGGCCATCTCGCGCTCGCCCTGGAACACCCGGATGGTGACCGCCGACTGGTTGTCGGCCGCGGTCGAGAAGATCTGGCTCTTCTTGGTGGGGATCGTGGTGTTCTTCTCGATCAGCTTGGTGAACACGCCGCCGAGCGTCTCGATGCCGAGCGAGAGCGGCGTCACGTCGAGCAGCAGAACGTCCTTCACCTCGCCCTTCAGAACGCCGGCCTGGATCGCCGCACCGACGCCCACCACCTCGTCGGGATTGACGCCCTTGTGGGGCTCCTTGCCGAACAGCTTCCTCACGTGCGCCTGCACCGCGGGCATGCGGATCATGCCGCCCACCAGCACCACCTCGTCGATGTCGCTGGCGGTCAGCCCCGCGTCCTTCAGCGCCGTCATGCACGGCCCGTCGAGACGATCGAGCAGATCGGCGCACAACGCCTCGAGCTTGGCGCGGGTGAGCTTCATGTTGAGGTGCTTCGGGCCCGTCTGATTGGCGGTGATGAAGGGAAGGTTGATCTCGGTCTCCGAGACCGTGGACAGCTCGCACTTCGCCTTCTCGGCGGCTTCCTTCAGACGCTGCAGCGCCATCTTGTCGGGGCGCAGATCGATCACCTGATCCTTCTTGAACTCGTCGACGAGGTAATCCATCACCCGCTGGTCGAAGTCCTCGCCGCCGAGGAACGTATCGCCGTTGGTGGCCTTGACCTCGAACACGCCTTCGCCGAGCTCGAGGATCGAGATGTCGAACGTGCCGCCGCCCAGGTCGAAGACGGCGATCTTCTCGTCCTTCTTCTTGTCGAGACCGTAGGCGAGCGAGGCCGCCGTCGGCTCGTTGATGATGCGCAGCACGTTCAAGCCGGCGATCTTGCCGGCGTCCTTGGTCGCTTGACGCTGGCTATCGTTGAAATACGCCGGAACCGTGATGACCGCCTCGGTCACCTTGTCGCCGAGATGGTCCTCTGCCGTTTGCTTCATCTTCTGCAGCACGAACGCCGAGATCTCCGCGGGGCTGTACTTCTTGCCGCGGATCTCCACCCAGGCGTCGCCGTTATCGGCCTTGACGATCTTGTACGGCAACGACTTCATCGCTTTCTGCACCAGCGGATCGTCGAAGCGGCGGCCGATCAGCCGCTTGATCGCGAACACGGTATTTTGCGGATTGGTGATCGCCTGGCGCCGGGCAACCTGACCGGTCAGCCGCTCGCCGCTCTCGGTGAAAGCGACGACCGAAGGCGTGGTGCGCGCCCCCTCCGCGTTCGTCAGCACGTTGGGGTCTCCCCCCTCCATGATGGCGACCACGGAGTTGGTCGTTCCGAGATCGATGCCGATTACCTTAGCCATAGGGCCACCCTTCTGAGCGGCGCCGAGAGGCTCGACCCGCTGATTGTCACCGTCGCAAACCCGTAGGTAATCATCCGCGGACCACTTTCAACGCGACCCGCCGAGAAAAACCCGGACGGGCCCGAAAAGCGCCGCTCCGTCACGAGCCACACCCGGCCGGGGAGGACGAGCGCGGATTACTATTGAGCCGGCTCGTTCTCGCCGGGCTCCTCGCCTTCCCCGGAGGTCGGCCCGGCGGCGACGATCACGCGAGCCGGTCGCAGCAGCCGCTGGTTATAGAGGTAGCCCTTCGACTGGAGCCGAAGAACGGTGTTTGGCGGAACCGCAGGGCTGGATCGCAGCTCCGCCGCCTCCTGAGTCGCGGGATCGAAGGCGGCGCCCGTCGGATCGCCGATCTCCTTGACGCCGTGCCGTTCCAGCACGTCCCGAAACAGGCGCAGGGTGAGCTGCACGCCCTCGACGACCGACTTGCCGTTTCCACCCAGTGCGGCATGCTCGAGCGCGAGCTCCAGGCCGTCGATCACCTGCAGCAGGTCTCGCAGCAGGTTCTCGTTCGCGAAGCGGATGGCTTCGCCCTTTTCGCGCTGCAGTCGCTTCTTCAAATTCTCGCCGTCGGCGACGGCTCGCACGTAGCGGTCGTAGCTCGCGGCCGCCTCCTGCGACTTGCTGCGCAGCTCCTGCTCGAGCGCGGCGACACGATTCTCGCCGTCTTGCGAAGCGACTTCGGGCGGTTCCGGGGCCCGCGCCTGCTCGCCATCCTTCTTCTCGTCTGCCTTGTCGTCTGCCATTCGTCGGCCAACTCTCTCCGCGGATTTCGGGCGCACGTAGCCTCGAGCGCGATTTTTCCCTAGACTAACCACGGAAAATCCCTTTGCCAGGGGAAAGTCGATTCGCACGAGCACTTCCCATTACTCTGCGGCGCTCGTCTTGCGGACGCGGGCTTTCGGCGAGAGCGACAAGATCGTCACGTTCCTCACCCGAGAGTTCGGCAAGCTGTCGGGGATCGCCAAGGGGGCTCGCAAATCGCGCCGGCGCTTCGTCGCCTCGCTCGAGCCGTTCACGCACGTGCAGCTCGGCTTTCGCAGCCGCCCTCAGGCCGATCTCTGCTTCATCGAGTCCGCCGACATCGTGCGCTCGGCGCGCAAGCTCGCCTTCGATCTCGACCGCTACGCGTACTCGACCTACGTGGTCGAGCTGATCGACTCGATGGTCGAGGGGCGGGAGGCGGAGCCGGCGGTGTTCGACCTCGCCGAGGCGACGCTCGCCCGGATCGATGGGTCGGCGGATTCCCCGAGCCCGCTGTGGCTGCGGCAGTTCGAGGTCGAGCTGCTGGCTCTCGCCGGCCTCGAGCCGCGCTTCGACCTGTGCAGCCGGTGCCGGCGGCCGAGCGCCGAGCCGGGCAAGGGCTTTCGCTTCAATCCCCGCACGGGCTGTCTCTGCTGCGACGGCTGCGGCGACGGATCGGGGATCGCCGTCTCCGAGGCGGCAATCGTCTCGATGCTCCTGCTGCAGAGAGGCCGGCCGACCGAGCTGCCGGCGTCCGCGGGCGGTGAAGTCCGCGCGCTCCTACAGACCTTCATCGCCCACCACCTGCGCCGTCCGCTGCGCTCCCCGGCGCTGCTGAGGGAGATCCTCGGGATGTGAGCCGCGGCATCGGCTCGCGGGCACGGCGGCGTTGGCGACGATGCGGCGCTCATCCCCTTCCCGGACGTGGATCCCCGTCCTCCTGCCGATGGCGTGCTTCCTGTCGGCCGCCGGACGTCACATCGGCGAGACGCCGGCGTTGGATCCGTTGCTGTTCTATCGCGAGGCCACGATCGTGGCCACCGAGGGACTTCCCGCGCTCTATCGCCTGACCCACACCGCCCACCCCCCGCTGTTGCAGGGGCTGGTCGCGCTCGCGTTCGGGCTGGTGGGTCGATCCCCCGCCGCGTACACCGCCGTCGGCGTCGCGTGCTTCGCGGTGGGCGCTCTGATGGTGAACGCGGTCGTCAGCCGCTGCTACTCGTCTCGGGCGGCGTTCGCGGCCACGCTCCTCCTCTACTCGTGCCCGCTCGTGCTCGTGAACGCGTTCTATCCGACCCACGAGACGGTCCTGCTCGCCGTGGTGGCCTCGGCGCTGTACTTCTTCGCCGCCGATCGCTTCGTGCCGTTTCGCTGGTCGCTCATCCCGCTGGTCTTTCTCAAGCAGACGGCGCTCGTGGCTCTCGCTTCGTTCTTCGCCGCTCGGCTTCTCGATCGGCTGCGCCGCGGAGCGGGCCGGCGCCGGCTCGCCGACGACGTCGCGGACTTTCTCCCGGCGGTCGCCGCCGGGTTGGCGTGGGCCGTCTTCCTCCGTGCACTCGGCGGGTCGGAGTGGCGCGGCGACCTGCTCGGCCAGGCCGCCGGGGGCAGCACCTACGCTTATCTCGGCGAGCGGCTGCTGCACCTCGGCGTATTCAACGCGTTCTTGCGGCGCAACCTGGAGAACGCGCTGATCTACAACTGGCAATGGTCGATCACGCTGTCGGCGCTCGCCCTGACGCTCGGCACCGCGGCACGCCGGCGAGAGCCGCCTTCCCCCGGGGCTTTCCGCTGCGCGACGTTCCTGGCGATCTTCTCGCCGTCGTACGCTTTGCTCGTGCTGTCGATCCCCACCTGGACGATTCCGCGCTACGGCATCCCGCTGTTGCTCGGACCGTACGTCGCGCTCGGCGTCGCCGCGGCGAGGATCGGCAACCGCGGGCGATTCGCCGCCCTGGTCACCGTCCTGTGGGCCGTCAGTTGGGTCGCGAACCTCAGCTCGCTCGATCCCGTGACCGCGCGCCACGGTGCGCTCGAGATCTACGGCCAACGACTCTACGATGTCCCCGAAGAGAACGCCGGCGCCGACCGGCTGACGTACAATCTCCAGTTTCTGGACGCCGTCGCGTCCCAGAATGCTCTGGTCGCCGCCGCCCTGCGGTCCGGCGCCGATGGCCTGGTCACCGACTGCGCAGCCTTGAAGCTCGACGAGAAGCTCGCCGCCATCGCTCTGCACCCCGAGTATTACCCGTACCCCGCGGCCCGTCCCTTGTTCTGCGCCGGGCCGGAGGGACTCGGCGATCCCGGCGTCGCGCAGCGGCTCACCGGCCGCGTCCTCTACGTCGGGCGCGACGATCGGTCGCGGCTCCAAGCCCTCGTGGACGGACTCGGGGCGTCCATCTCGATCGTCGGCGACAGCCCCTCATGACCTCGCTCCGGATTCTCGAACGCGTCCGGGGAGGTCGCCGAGAACCATGATCGCCGTGGCCGCTTTGCTGCTCGCCGCGGGCTTCTTCGCGCCGGCGATCGTGGCCGGGCAGGTGCCCGTCTTCCGCGATTTCGTGAACGTCTTCCTGCCCTTCAGGCTCTACGCGGCCCACGCACTGGCGCACGGCCGGCTGCCGCTCTGGACGCGGGAGGCCGCGTTCGGCGTGCCGTTTCTCGGCAACTACCAGAGCGCGGTTCTCTACCCGCCGTCGGCCCTCATCGATCTCATGCCCGCTCCGCTCGGCTTCGGCCTCTATCTGGCTTTCCATTTCTGGATGGCCGGGCTCGGCATGGATGCCCTCCTGCGGCGCCGCGGCCTCCCGCCGCGTGCCCGCCTGCTCGGCGCATTCGTGATGATGCTCGGCGGCATCATGATCTCCGTCACCGCCGGCAACCACCTGTCGGTGGTCGCCTGGATCCCGCTGTCGCTCGCCGCCGCCGAGGACGTGGCGGGCGCACCTCGGCCCGCGCGGTTGGCGTGGCTGGTGGGCCTGTTGACGCTTCAGGTGCTGGCCGGCGCCCCCGAGACCTTCGCTCAGTCCGCGGTGCTCGTCGCCGTGGCCGCCTGCCTGGCGCGGCGCCGGCAGCGCAGCGGCTGGTCCGGCGTCGCGCTCGTCGGCCTGGCCGGCCTGCTCGCGATCGCTCTGTCCGCGGCGCAGCTCCTGCCGACCGCCGAGTATTTCGCGCAGACCCGACGTTCCGCGGGGCTCGGCGCGGGGCTCGCGCTCGAGAATTCGCTGGAACCGCAGACTCTGCTCACGCTGCTTTCTCCCCATCGCCTGGACGGCGGCATCGTCACGAACATCCGGGAAGCCGAGGTGCCGATCTTCTGGAGCATCTACATCGGCATCGTTCCGCTGGCGCTCGCGCTGATCGGCTGCGCGACCCGCCGCGGCCGGCGCTGGGCGCTCGCGCTGGCCGCGAGCCTGCTGCTGGCGCTCGGCCGCTTCACGCCGGTCTACCCGCTTCTCTACGCCTGCTTCCCCTGGGTGCTGGGAACGTTTCGTTATCCGCAGAAATTCCTCTTCACGGCGCACGTCGCGGCGAGCGTCCTCGCCGCCGTCGGCTTCGCGTGGGTCGAGGAGCACGCCGCGCGCGTGCGCGAGCCGATCCGCCGGCTGCTCGCCGGCGCGCTCCTGATCGCCACCCTGGTCGACCTCTGGGCGGTCCACGAGCCGGCGATGCTGTTCTCCGACTGGGATCAGCTGCTCGGCTCGACGCCTCGGTCGCTGGTCGAAGAGGGGCCGGACGCGCGGATCTTCCAATACGAGGCCACTCCCGCCGGCCTCGAGCCCTGGCTGCCGCGATTCTGGATCGGCGGCGATCTGCGCGCGCGGGAGAACGAGCTTTGGGCGAAGCTCGCGATGAACGTCCCCCTCGCCTACGGGGTCGGCTACACGAACGGCTTCGACAGCCTGAGCGAGCTCCGTCCCGCGGTCGGCGCACTGTACGCCGCGCTCCAGGGACTTCCGCTCCCGGACGCTCTGCGGCTGCTGCGAAGTCTCGGCGTCCGTTTCCTCGTGGGGGAGCAACGGCTCGACGATCCGGCGCTCGCCATCGTGCAGCGCGCCGGGCCGCAGCGCTCGTGGATCTACCGCCTGGAGGCTCCGGCGCCGCGCATCTACCTGGCCCGGCGATTCCGGCGGCTGCCCTCGGCGCCGGAGGCCTTTCGTGCGATGTCGCAGCCGTCGTTCCAACCGGGCGCCGACGTGGTGTTGCTCGATTCGCCGGGCGGAGCCGAGCGCGGGGAGTTCGCCGACGGATCGCTGCGGATCGCCGACGACGGCCCCGAATCGCTGTCGGTGGTGGTGGAGACGACGGGCAGCGCGCTCCTCGTCGTCGCCGATTCGTACTTCCCCGGATGGCGCGCGGAAATCGACGGCCGCCCCGCCGCGATCCTCCGATCCAACGGAGATCTGGCCCGCGCCGTGGAGGTCCCGTCCGGCAAACACTCCGTGAGCATGATCTACCGGCCCGAGTCCTTTCGTCTGGGTCTGACGATCTCGTGCTGGGCGCTGATCGCTCTGGCGGTCACCCTGCGAGCCGTGCGACTGGTGTCGCTACCGTGACGGGTCTGAAATCTCCACGGCTCCCGGCGGCTTCGTTGCGGCCTCCGCCGGCGCGTGGTACTGAGCCCCGCTTTACCGGCTCGAGTGGAGAGCACCATGACCCGTTCTGCTGTGAAGCACGCTGCACGCGCGAAGGCCGCTCCGACCCGCAAGGCGTCGCCCGCAAGGAAGATCGTCTACTTCTTCGGCGGGGGCAAAGCCGACGGCACCGCGAAGATGAAGGAGCTGCTCGGCGGCAAGGGCGCCAACCTCGCCGAGATGGCCGGGCTGGGGTTGCCGGTCCCTCCCGGCTTCACGATCACCACCGGGGTCTGCACTTACTACTACGAGCACGGCCGCAAGCTGCCGGCGACGCTGAGCTCCGACGTCGAGAAGAACCTGCGGCGCATCGAGACGATCCTCGGCGCGGAGTTCGGCGACGCCCAGAACCCGCTGCTGGTCTCCGTTCGCTCCGGCGCGCGCAGCTCGATGCCGGGGATGATGGAGACGATTCTCAACGTCGGTCTGAACGACGTCACCCGCGAAGGCCTGGTCGCCAAGACGGGAAACGCGCGCTTCGTCTACGACGCGCAGCGCCGGCTCATCCAGATGTACTCCGACGTGGTCATGGAGAAGGCGGCGGGCATCGAGCCGGCGCCGGGGAAGGGGATCCGCCAGCAGCTCGAGCGCGAGCTCGAGCGGCTGAAGGAGTCGCGGGGCGTCCGGCAGGATACCGAGCTGTCGGCGGACGATCTGCGCGCGCTGATCGACGTCTACAAGAGCAAGGTCCTCGAGGTCCTCGGCCGGCCGTTCCCGGAAGACCCCAGGGAGCAGCTCTGGGGCGGCATTGGCGCGGTGTTCCAGTCGTGGAACGGCAGGCGGGCGGTCGAGTACCGCCGGATCGAGAAGATTCCCGACGAGTGGGGAACCGCCGTCAGCGTCCAGGCCATGGTGTTCGGCAACATGGGGGAGACCTCGGCGACCGGCGTCGGCTTCACGCGCAATCCCGCCACCGGCGAGAACATCTTCTACGGCGAGTGGCTGCCGACTGCGCAGGGGGAGGACGTCGTCGCGGGCATCCGCACACCGCTGCCGATCAACGAGGCGGGCAAGACCGAGCATACCCGGCACCTGCCGAGCCTCGAGACCGCGATGCCCGACGCCTATCGTCGACTCGCCCGCATCCAGCGAAGGCTCGAGCGCCACTCCCGGGACATGCTCGACAGCGAGTTCACGAGCCAGGAAGGGCGCCTGTGGATGCTGCAATGCCGCGTCGGGAAGCGCAACGGCGTGGCGGCCGTCAAGATGGCCGTCGACATGGCCAACGAGAAGCTCATCGCGAAGCGCGAGGCGGTGCTGCGCGTCAGCCCCTCCGCGCTCGTGCAGGTGTTGCTGCCGATGCTCGACCCGAAGGCCGAGCTCGAGACCGTGGCGATCGCCAAGGGGCTGCCGGCGGGGCCGGGCGGAGCCTACGGCCGGATCGCGCTGACCGCGGACGAGGCCGCGGCCATCGCGGCGCAGAAGAGCGGCGAGGACGCCAAGGTGGTGCTGGTGCGCGAGGAGACCAGCCCCGAGGACATCCACGGCATGCACGCCGCTCAAGCGATCCTCACCGCCAAGGGCGGCATGACGAGCCATGCGGCGCTGGTCGCCCGCGGCTGGGGAAAGTGCTGCATCGTCGGATGCGACGCGCTCGAGATCGACCTCGAAGCAGGCACGGTCCAGGTCGGCTCGCGCACGCTGCGGCGCGGCGACTGGATCAGCTTGAACGGCACCGAGGGCAAGCTCTACGAGGGCCGGATCGCGCTCGTCGCCCCGAACCTCGAGCACAACCGGGAGTATCGCAGCCTCATGCGATGGGCCGATCGATTCCGCCGCCTCGGCATACGCGCCAACGCCGACACCGTGGAAGACGCGGCGCGGGCGCGCGCGTTCGGCGCCGAGGGCATCGGCCTGTTCCGCACCGAGCACATGTTCTACGGCGAGGGCTCGGACGCTCCGCTCGGCAAGCTGCGCCGGATGATCGTGGCCGAGAGCGAGAGCGAGCGCCGCGCGGCGCTCGCCGAGCTGTTCGTCGACGTCAAGTCGGACATTCTCGCGACGCTGGAGGTCATGCAGGGCCTGCCGGTGACGATCCGGCTCCTCGATCCGCCGCTACACGAGTTCGTCCCCAAGCAGCGGGAGAAGCTCGAGGAGCTGGCCGCGCAGGTGGGCATCGACATCGACGAGCTGGAGCGGCGGGCCGCGGCGCTGCACGAGACCAACCCGATGATGGGGCACCGCGGCGTGCGCCTCGGCATCAGCTATCCCGAGGTCACCGAGATGCAGGTGCGCGCCATCTTCGAGGCCGCCGCCGAGCTGCTGCGGCAGGGGAAGAAGGCCGAGCCCGAGATCATGATCCCGGTGGTGTCGGCGCCCGCGGAGCTCGATCATCAGTACGCGATCATCGAGCGCGTCTACGGCGAGGTGCTGCGCCGGACCGGGCTGAAGAGGATCCCGCATCTGGTCGGCACGATGATCGAGGTGCCGCGGGCGGCGCTGCTCGCGGGCAAGATCGCCGAGCGAGCTCGGTTCTTCTCCTTCGGCACCAACGACCTCACGCAGCTCACCTTCGGCTTCTCGCGCGACGACACCGGCAGCTTCCTGCCGCGCTACCTGGCGCAGAAGCTGCTGCCGGAGGACCCGTTCGCCTCGCTCGACGAATCCGGGGTCGGCGAGCTCGTGAAGGTCGCCATCGAGCGGGGCCGGCGGACCCGGCGCGACTTGAAGATCGGCATCTGCGGCGAGCACGGCGGAGACCCGCGGTCGGTCGCGTTCTGCCACGACGCTGGGCTCGACTACGTCTCGTGCTCGCCCTTCCGGGTGCCGATCGCGCGACTCGCCGCCGCGCACGCCGCGCTGCAACGGTGAACCGCATCCGCGGCACCACCCGCCTGGTCGCCATTCTCGGCGACCCCGTGGAGCACTCGCGGTCTCCCGCCATGCACAACGCCGCGTTCGCCGCGCTGCGGCTCGACTACGTCTACGTGGCGTTGCGGGTGCGGCCCGACGACCTTCGCCGCGCGATCACCGGCGTCCGCGCGCTCGGCTTCGCCGGCCTGAACGTCACCGTGCCTCACAAGCAGGCGGTCCTGCCTCTGCTCGACCGGCTCGCTCCCGCCGCGCGCGAGATCGGCGCGGTCAATACGGTCGTGCGGGAGAACGGCCGGCTCGTCGGCCACAACACCGACGCCGAGGGTTTTCGCCGGGCGGTCCGAGCGCTCGGCTTCCGCGGGCGCGGCCGGGCGGCGGTGCTGCTCGGCGCCGGCGGATCGGCGCGGGCGGTCGCCTGGGCGCTGGCCGGAGAGGGCCTGCGGCGGATGACGATCCTCAACCGCGACGTGGCGCGCGCGTCGGCGCTGGCGCGCGACGTCCGAGCGCACGGTGGGCCGGTCGTCGAAGTGGGGCCGCTCGACGCCGCGATGGCCGCCGACACGGTCGGCGGCGCCGACTTGATCGTCAACTGCACCTCACTCGGCCTCGACGGCAAAAGCTCTCCGCGGGTGGCGATCGCGGCGACGCCGGATCACTGCCTCTTCTACGACCTCGTGTACGGCGCGCGGCCGACTCCGTTCCTGCGCTCGGCGTTGCGCGGCGGGAGGCGCACCGGCGACGGCCTCGGCATGCTGCTCGAGCAAGCCGGCTTGGCGTTCCATATCTGGACGGGCCGCCGAGCGCCGCTCGACGTGATGCGCGCGGCGCTGCGATCGTAGGCTCGGCGTGGTTTGACCCCCCTGCGGCGCTGCGTTAGCCTTCTCGGTGACGTTCGCATGCCTGCCGCGTTGAAGATCGCCGAGCCAGACCCGGGCGCTCCCGGCGGCACCGATTGACGCGATTTCGGCGATCGGCATGTCCCGCCTCGGCGAACTTCTGCTCAAGCGAGCGCTGATCACGCAGGATCAGCTGCTCAAGGCGGTCACCGAGCAGCAGCAGCACGGCGGCGTCCTGGCGGCGCATCTGGTGCGCCTCGGCGTGGTCAGCGAGGAGCAGCTGGTCTCCCATCTGCAGAAGGAGTACCGGCTGCCGATCGTCGACCCGATGACCCTGGAGATCGCCGCCGAGATCCTCGGGCTCGTTCCGTTCGCGCTGGCCAACAAGCACCATCTTCTGCCGCTCAACCTGGCCGGATCGACGCTGACGATCGCCATGGCTGACCCGTCCAATCTCGTCGCCATCAACGAGGTCAAGTTCCTCACCGGTTACGACGTGCGGGTCATGCTCGCCAGGCTGTCCCTGGTGCGCAAGGCGATCGACCACTGGTACCAGTCGGACAGCGCGATCCAGGAGGTCCTCACCCAGATCGAGGGCGAGGACGTCGAGCTGGTCCGCGAAGAGGAGGTCGACCTCAAGGAGCTCGAGCGCGCCACCGAAGAGGCGCCGGTCGTCAAGCTGGTGAACGCCCTGCTCGCCGACGCGATCCGCAAGCGCGCCAGCGACATCCACATCGAGCCGTTCGAGAAGATGCTGCGCGTGCGGTTCCGCATCGACGGCGTGCTCTACGAGATCATGAAGCCGCCGCTGAAGCTCAAGAACCCGCTGATCTCGCGCTTGAAGATCATGGCGGCGCTCGACATCGCGGAACGCCGCCTGCCGCAGGACGGGCGCATCAAGCTGCGGCTCCCGGGATCGAAGGAGATGGACTTCCGGGTGTCGGTCATCCCGACGATCTTCGGCGAGAAGGTCGTGCTGCGCCTGCTCGACAAGTCGAGCCTGCAGCTCGACATGACCAAGCTCGGCTTCGAGAGCGGCGCTCTGCGCGACTTCAAGGAAGCGATCGCGCGCCCGTTCGGCATGGTGCTGGTGACGGGACCGACGGGCAGCGGGAAGACCACGACGCTCTACTCGGCGCTCTCCGAGCTGAACCGGATCTCGGACAACATCTCCACGGTCGAAGACCCGGTGGAGTACAATCTGGTCGGCATCAACCAGGTGCAGATCAACGATTCGATCGGCCTGTCGTTCGCCGCCGCGCTGCGCTCCTTCCTGCGTCAGGACCCGGACATCATCATGGTCGGCGAGATCCGCGACTTCGAGACCGCGGAGATCGCCATCAAGGCGGCGCTGACCGGACACCTGGTCCTCTCCACGCTGCACACCAACGACGCCCCGTCGACCATCAACCGGCTGCTGAACATGGGCGTGGAGCCGTTCCTGGTCTCCTCCTCGCTGAACCTGATCCTCGCCCAGCGCCTGGCGCGGGTGATCTGCGCGAGGTGCAGGGCCCCGATCGAGCACCCGCGGGAAGCGCTGCTCGAGGTCGGCCTCCAGGAATCCGAGATCGACGCGCTGCGCTTCTATCAGGGCGCGGGCTGCGAGGACTGCGCGAACACGGGCTACCGTGGGCGCGTCGCTCTCTACGAGGTCCTGCCGATGGGAGAGGAGATTCGCGAGATGGTTCTGGTCGGGGCCTCGGCGCTCGACATCAAGCGCAAGGCGATCGCGCTCGGGATGAACACCCTGCGCGCGGCCGGCCTCAACAAGGTCCGGGAAGGGGTGACCACGGTGGCGGAAGTGGTGCGCGTCACCGTTTCGGACTGAAGCGCGGGTCGTGTACACTACGTCCGTTGCCTAGCGTGAGGGACCCCCGATGGCGGACATCCAAGAGTTCCTGAAGATCATGATCGAGAAGGGCGCCTCCGACCTGCACATCGCGGTCAGCAGTCCGCCCCTGGTGCGCGTGAACGGGGCCCTCTCCCCGCTCCCTTACCCTCCGCTCACGCAGACCGACACCAAGAACCTCTGCTACAGCCTGCTCACCGAGGCGCAGAAGCACCGCTTCGAGGAAGACCTCGAGCTCGACTTCTCGTTCGCCGTGCGCGGGCTCGCGCGATTCCGCGGCAATCTGTTCTTGCAGAAGGGCTCGGTCGGCGGGGCGTTCCGCGCCGTCCCTTACAAGATCCAGTCGTTCCAGGAGCTCGGCCTGCCGTTCGTCGTCAACGAGCTCTGCAAGCAGCCGCGCGGGCTGGTGCTGGTCACCGGCCCCACCGGCAGCGGCAAGTCGACCTCGCTGGCCTCGATGGTCGACAAGGTGAACATGGAGCGGCGCGAGCACGTGGTCACGGTCGAGGATCCGATCGAGTTCGTCCACGAGAGCAAGCGCTGCCTGGTCAACCAGCGCGAGGTGTTCGCCGACACCAAGGGCTTCACCAATGCGCTGCGCCACGTGCTGCGCCAGGATCCGGACATCGTGCTGATCGGCGAGATGCGCGACCTCGAGACGATCGAGACCGCGCTGGTCGTGGCCGAGACCGGCCACCTGGTGTTCTCGACCCTGCACACCAATTCCGCGGTGCAGACCATCAACCGCGTGATCGACGTCTTTCCGCCGTACCAGCAGCCCCAGGTCCGGGCGCAGCTCTCGGTCGTGCTGGAGGCGGTCATCTCGCAACAGCTGCTGCCGCGCATGGACGGCAAGGGCCGGGTGCTCGCCTGCGAGGTGATGATTCCCAACGCCGCGATCCGCAACCTGATCCGCGAGCAGAAGGTGCATCAGATCTACTCGCAGATGCAGGTCGGGCAGGCCAAGCACGGCATGCAGACGATGGGTCAATCGCTGGTCGATCTCTTTCAGCGAAAGCTGATCTCCTTCGAGGAGGCGATGGGGCACGCCACCGAGCCGGAAGAGCTGCACACCATGCTCACCGGCGCGCCGGCCGCGGCCAAGCCGATGCGGCGCTGAGACCGCGCGGGCGCGGACTCCGACAGAAGCGAGGGAGAGTCATGGCGGTATTTCGATGGGAAGGGATCTCGCCGAGGGGCGAGGTCATGCGCGGGGAGATGGAGGCCACCACGCGCGACGCGGTGATCGTGCGTCTGCGCACGCAGCGCATCCAGCCGCTTCCCGCCAAGATCAGGGAAAAGGGCAAGGGGCTCGACCGCCAGATCACCATCCCGGGGCTCGGCGAGAAGGTGAAGACTCGCGACATCGTCGTCTTCACCCGGCAGTTCGCCACCATGATCGACGCCGGCCTGCCGATCGTGCAGTGCCTCGACATCCTGCAGGCGCAGGCCACGGTCAAGCCGCTGCGCAAGGCCATCCAGCAGATCAAGGACGACGTCGAGGCCGGGTCCTCGTTCAACGAATCGCTGCGCAAGCACCCGAAGCTGTTCGACGAGTTGTACATCAACATGGTCGCGGCCGGCGAGGTCGGCGGCATTCTCGACAACATCATGAACCGGCTCGCCGTTTACATGGAGAAGGCGGCGCGGCTGCGGGCGAAGATCAAGGGCGCGATGATCTACCCGGCGTCGATCCTCACCGTGGCGGTTGCCGTCACGGCGATCCTGCTGGTCTACGTGATCCCGGTGTTCGCCGAGCTGTTCTCGAGCTTCGGCCAGGCGTTGCCCGCCCCGACGCAGTTCGTGATCAACCTGTCGAACTTCACCGTCCGCTTCTTCCCGTACATCATCACGGCGTTGGTCGTGGCCGTGTTCCTCGTGGTGTGGCTCTACCGCACCGAGCAAGGTCGCCTGTCGATCGACGGCTTCCTGCTGCGCCTGCCCGTCTTCGGCGACCTGTTCCGCAAGTCGTCGGTCGCCCGGTTCACGCGCACGCTCGGCACGCTGGTTTCCTCGGGCGTTCCGATCCTCGACGCGCTGGCGATCACCGCGCGGACGGCGGGCAACCGCGTGGTCGAGAAGGCCGTGCTCGCCACGCGCATCTCGATTTCGGAGGGCAAGACGATCGCCGAGCCGCTCACGCAGAGCAAGGTCTTCCCGCCGATGGTCTGCCAGATGATCGCGGTCGGCGAAACCACCGGCGCGCTCGACTCCATGCTCGGCAAGATCGCCGAGTTCTACGAGGAGGAGGTCGACAACACGATCGCCAACCTGACCGCGTTGATGGAGCCGATCGTGATCGTTTTCCTCGGCGTCGTCATCGGTGGTCTGGTGATCTCGATGTACTTGCCGATCTTCCAGCTCGGTTCCGTGATCAGTCAGTGAGGGATGCCGCCGGCTGCGAGTAGCCCGGACCTGGCGGTGGAGGCGCTGCGCGGACGCCTTCGCGGCTGGCTGCTCGCCCGCATCCTCGGCGTCACCGTCTTTCTCGGCGCCCTGGCGCTCACGCACCTGTCGCCGGGCTCCGATCCGAGCTACCCGCTGCGCTCGCTCACGGCGCTGATCGTCGTCGCCTACGCCTTCTCCATCGCCTCGGCGTACGCGGTCTCGCGCACGACCCGCCTGCGCGCGTTCGCCCTCGTGCAGATCGTCGCGGAGATCGCCCTCATCTCCGCGGCGGTGCTCCTCACCGGCGCGCTCGAGAGCCCGATGGCCGTGTGGTACAACCTGGCGATCATCGGCGCGGCGCTGCTGCTGTTCCGGCCCGGCGCCTTCCTGGCGGCGACGCTCTCGTCGCTCTCCTACGGCACCCTCATCAACCTCGCCTACTACGGAGCGCTGCCGAGCTCGCTGCCGATGACGGTCCCCGAGCCCGGCCTCGGAATCCTCTACCACATCACCGCGAACATCGCCTCGTTCTTCTCGATCGCGTTTCTGTCGTCGATCCTCGTCGAGCGCATCGCCGCGGCCGAGCGCGCCCTCGAGCAGTCGGAGGCGAACTTCCAGCGCCTCGACAACCTGCAGCGGGTGCTGGTGCAGAACCTCGAGAGCGGCGTGCTGACCACCGATGCCGAAGGCGTCGTCGCCTCGGCCAACCAGGCGATCGCCGCCATCATCGGCCGGCCCGCGGCCGAGCTGCTGGGCAAGCGGATCTCGGAGATCTTCCCCGTGCTCCGCCCGCCGGTCGGCGCCAAGAGCGTGCGCGACCCGAGCCCGATTCCGATCGAGCTCGCGCACCGCGCGCGGCCCGATGCCGAGGAGCAGACCCTGCGCTGTACGAGCGCTCGACTGAGCGACACCTACCAGAACCTGATCGGGGCGCTGTACATCCTCCAGGACGTCACCGGCCTCAAGAAGCTGACGGCGGAGACGCTGCCCGAGCCGGCCGCGGAACCGGCGCCGAGGCCACGGGCGAGCGACGTTCCGGAGATCATCGGATTCCTCGGCCGCAGCCCGCGCATCCTGCAGATCGTCGAGCTCATCCGCAAGATCGCCCCCACCGACTCGACGGTGCTGATCACCGGCGAGAGCGGAACGGGCAAGGAGCTCGCCGCGCAGGCGATCCATTCTCTCGGCTCGCGCCGCGACAAGCCGATGGTGGTCGTCAACTGCGCCGCCATTCCCGCCAACCTGATCGAGAGCGAGCTGTTCGGCCACGTTCGCGGCGCGTTCACGGGCGCGGTCGCCGACCGCCGGGGGCTCTTCCGCGCCGCCGACCGCGGCACGATCTTCCTCGACGAGGTCGGTGATCTGCCCCTGGCGCTGCAGGTGAAGCTGCTGCGGGTGTTGCAGGAAAGAGCGTTCACCCCGGTGGGCGCGCAGTCCCAGGTGGCGGTCGACGTCCGCATCGTCGCGGCGACCAACCGCGAGCTCGAGGCGGAGGTGGCTTGCGGCAAGTTCCGCGAGGATCTCTTCTATCGGCTGAACGTGATCTGCCTGCAGATGCCCCCGCTGCGACAGCGCGCCGAGGATCTGCCGTTGTTGATCGATCACTTCCTCGGCCGCTTCTGCGAGGCGCTGCACCGGCCGCGCTGCAGGCTCTCTCCGGGGGCGTCGCGAAGGCTCTTGGCGCACGGCTATCCGGGCAACATCCGCGAGCTCGAGAACGTCATCGAGCACGCCGTCGCGCTGGCGGAAGGGGAGATCATCCGCGAGGAGGATCTCCCGCCGGGCCTGCAGAACGGCGCCCCCTCCGCCCGCGACGCGCCGCCGGACGGCCCCCGAGGCGCCGGCTCGTCGATCGCCGTCGAGTGGATGCAGGATGGTTCCTCGAACCTGGACAGCGAGCTCGAAACCATCGAGCGCAGGCTATTAGAGGAAGCGCTGCGGCGAGCCGGTGGAATCCGCAAGAGGGCAGCCGAGATCCTCGGCATCAACTATCGATCTCTCCGACACCGCTTGAGCAAATATGGATTCGGGGACGTCGATGGGAGAGAGGTCCGGCATTGACGATGGCGTGCCCGGGGCACCGCACCGTTGCCATCCACCCGGCGAAGAGTACGGGATTGACGGGTCGAGCGCCGTTTTTTGTCAATCTAGGGCTTACGGATCGATTTCGTCAGGGTTTCGATGGGGCGTGTTGAGAACCACGGCGACCTGTTAACCGATTGAATAGATTTGTGAAGAATATCTTCCTGTAGGATAATCGAGTCATTCGCTCGATCTGGTCTGACGGTTGCTTATCAGTTGGCTTACCAGAGCGAGCGGCAAGGGCACGCAATAGTCTGCCAGAAAGGGAGAGCATCGATATGAAGAGGTGGAACGAACAGGGCTTCACGTTGATCGAGCTACTCGTGGTCGTGGCGATCATCGGAATTCTCGCGGCCATCGCGATTCCGCAGTACGCCACCTACAAGCAGCAGGCGGCCGATTCCAAGGCGAAGTCGGACCTCCACAACATGGCGACGGCCATGGAGGCCTACTACGGGTCGAACGCCAACACCTACGCCACCGTGACCACGGACATCCTGCGGACGTTCGGGTACCGCCAAAGCACCGCGGTCTCGGTCGGCATCGGCGGCCCGACGGCGGATGCCACTCAGTACGGTCTGACCGCCAGCCCGACCGGCGGCACGAAGACCTGGACCTTCCAGTCGACGACTGGGCAGATCCAGTAAGGCCTCCTGCCACGGCCTAGTTTCGGCGGAAGGGGGCACGGCTTCTCGATCGGGGAGCCGTGCCTCCCTTCCTCGCCGGCCCCCGCGAGGGTCGGCGCGCGGTTGTAAGCTCGAGCGCGGTTCCTCGAGATGCAGCCCGAATCCCGCTTCGTCTCCGCCCTCGCCATCTCCTTCCTACTCGCCGTCACCGCCCTCACGCTCCGCGACCTGCTGAGCTGGGATCAGCTTCCGGCCTATCGCGACCTGCTGACGTTCGTCGTCCCCCTGAAGTACTACCTCGCCGAGCGCCTCCGGCGAGGCGAGCTGCCGCTGTGGAATCCGTACATCCAGATGGGGGCGCCGTTTCTCGCCTCCTGGCAAACGGGCGTTCTCTACCCGCCGAGCGCGTTCCTCCTGTTGCCCTTTCCGTTCGGCTTCAACCTCTTCCTGTTCGCCCACTACGTCGCGGCCGTGCTCGGCTCGTGGCTGTTCCTGCGCGAGCGCCGGCTGTCGGCGGCGGCCGCCTCCGTGGGCACCCTGACGTTCGTCCTCGGCGGCTACCTCGTCTCGTTGATGAACGTCACCAACCATCTCCAAGCCGGCGCCTGGTCACCGTGGATCCTCTTCTGCTGGGCGCGCTACCGCAACCGCCCCTCGCGGCCCGCGCTCGCGGCCCTGATGCTGTTTCTCGGGCTGCAGGTGCTCGGAGCATCGCCGGAGACGCTGCTCATGACGGTCGGGGTGCTGGCGGCCTGCACGGTCTACGACACCGCCCCCCGCTGGGGACGGCTCGGGCAGCTCGGAGTCGTCTTCGGCGCCGTCCTCGGGCTCACGCTCGCCATCTGCGCGTCTCAGCTGTTGCCCACCATCGAGTACCTCGGACAGTCCGTCCGCCGCGGGGGGCTCTCCGAAGGAGAGGTGACGATCTGGTCGCTGCAGCCGATTTCGCTCTTGCAGCTGCTCCTGCCCCACTCCTGGAATCCGGCGATTTCCGGAGCGGAGATCCCGCCGATCCTCGAGCGCAGGACGCCGTGGATCCAGAGCCTCTACCTCGGCCTGCCGCCGCTCTGCCTGGCCGTCGCCGGAGCGGCCAGGAGCCGCGAGCGAATGCTCTGGGGCGCTCTCGTCATCGTCGCGCTCCTGCTCGCGCTCGGCCGGCATGCGCCTTTCTTCGCGGCGCTTCACACGATCCTTCCCGGCCTGTTCGGTCGCTTTCGCTTTCCGGAAAAATTCTTCTTCGTCGTGCATCTCGGCGCGATGGTGCTCGCCGCCGAAGGAACCGACCTCCTCCTGCGCCGTGATTCACGAGCGCAGCGTATCGCCGTGGTGGCGGGGGCCACGCTGCTCGCCATCGGCGCCCTCCTGCTGGTCCTGCGATGGACGCGGCCGCAGGACTATCTCTGGCTCCTGGTCATGCTCCGCGGCGGCGGCCTGGCGGCCGACGAGCTGGTCAAGCTGGCGCTCGACGTCGATTCCAAGTGCCAGCGCCTGGTGCTGATCCTGGCGACCTTCTCGGCTCTCCTCCTCCTGCGCAGGAAGGCGTTGCTCGGCGAAACGGCGTTCGCCAGCCTGCTGGTCGCACTGGTGGCCGCCGACCTGTCTTCCGCTCATTACGGACTCAATTCGACGGTCTCCTGGTCGAGGTTGATGGGCGAGCCGCTGCTCGTGGACCCGACCGCCCCCGGGGTGAGGGATCAGTACGTATTCCACTACCAGACCACTGCCGTCAGGGCCGGCGATGGGCCCGCCGAGCCCATCGCCGGCTTCGAACAGTGGTTCCCGCCGATCGAATCGCCGAGGTTCGAACAGACGGCGATTCGCATGTGGCGCGCCTTCTGCCTGAACCAGGGCATCGTCCACGGGTTCCGTGACATCGGCGGCGGCGACGGCTTCTCGCCCTATTCCTCCGTGTTGCTGCAAACCACGCTGTCGATCCTTCCCCGGGAGCGGGCAGTTCGTCTGCTGCGCAGCTACGGCGTCGGCTACCTGATCGGCCCGCGCGCTCTCGACGTGCCCGGGATCGAACCTCTCGAGCCGGCGAAGCCCGCCCTCGATCATGCCTATCGCATCATCGATCCCTTGCCGTTCGCTCGTCTGGTCTCGCGTCTGCGCGAGGCCGGCTCCGAGCTGCAGGCCGCCAATCTGCTCATCCGCCCCGATTTCCGCGCCGAACAGGAGGCCGTGGTCGGCGAGCGGCCGATCGGCTGGCAAGACACGGCGCCGGACGGGACGTCGCCGGGAATCGTCGAATCGGTCGTCCGGGCGGACGAACGGGTGCGCGTAGCGGTCTCCGCCAACCGCCGGGCGTTTCTGGTGCTGAACGACTCGTACTTCCCCGGCTGGGAGGCCGCCGTGGACGGCAAGCCGACCGAGATCCATCGCACCAATCTCTTCGCTCGCGGCCTGGTGGTGCCTGCGGGAACGCACGTCGTCGACCTCGTCTACCGACCCGCGTCGTTCAGAATCGGCGCGTGGATCTCGATCGTGAGCCTGCTCGTCGCGGCGGGCCTGCTCGCGGGCGCGCCCCGCCTCCGCCGCGGGCATCGCGCCGCGGGCCCTGCGGCGAAGCCGCGCCCCTGGAGCCGCGACGGGCTCGCGCAGCGCGACGGACCATAGAGGATGCTGGGCGCTCACGGCTCGAACCGAGGCCTGCTGTTTTGCTGCCTGCTGGTGAGCATCTGCCTCGGCGACCTCTTCAGCGCCGGATCCGTCCCGCTGTACGGCGATCTCGCGTTCTTCGTCCTGCCCATGAAGCATTTTCTCGCCGAACGGATCCGCCTCGGCGAGATCCCGCTGTGGAACCCCTGGATCTACATGGGGACGCCGTTCCTCGCCGGCCTGCAGAGCGGCGTCTTCTATCCACCGAGCGCTCTGCTCGCGCTGCCGTTTCCGCTCGGCTTCAATCTCTTCCTGCTGGTCCATTACTTCATCGCGCTCACCGGGGCCTGGGCGTTGCTTCGCGACCGATCGCTGTCGTCCGCCGCTTGCGGCGTCGGCAGTCTCACGTTCGTGCTGGGCGGTTATCTGATTTCGATGATGGCCGAGACGAACCACCTCCAGGCGGGCGTCTGGGCACCCTGGGTATTGCTGTTCTGGACCCGCTATTGCCGCACCCGAGAACGGCTCGACCTGGCGCGGGTGGTCGCCGTCGCCACCGTCGAGCTGCTCGGCGGTTCGCCCGAGACGATGCTGATGACGCTCGGCGCAGCCGCCAGCTGGGCTGCCTACCGATCCTTCGGCCATCCCGCCGACGGCCTGCGCGTCAGCCTGGCGCTCGGCGGCGCCCTGTTGCTCGTGCTGCTGGTCGGCGCGTTTCAGATTCTCCCCACCGCCGAGTACGTCGCCGAGTCGGACCGTAGCGAGCACCTCTCGTTCGAGGAGGTGTCGGCCTGGTCGCTCCAGCCGGTCTCTCTTCTGCAGCTGATTCTGCCCCGCATGCAGCCGCCGGCTCGCTCGCCCGGAAGCGCCTTCCCGCTCGGGTTGGAAGCCTATGCCCCCTGGATGCAGAGCCTGTACCTCGGGGTCATCCCGCTGTGTCTCGGTTTCGTCGGACTGCTGCGCGGCCGAGACCGGGGATTCTGGGCGGCACTGGTCGCGCTCGGGCTTCTGCTCGCTCTCGGCGGTCACTCGCCGGTGCTCCCGTTGCTCTACGATCTAGCGCCGTCGATCTTCGGGCGTTTTCGTTATCCAGAGAAGGCTTATTTCCTCGTGCATCTCGGCGCCGCCGTGCTCGCCGCCGAAGGATGCGAGCAGCTCGCCCAGCGTGGCGCTCGCGGCGCGTGGATCGCGTGTCTGGCCGCCTCGAGCCTGCTGGCGCTCGCGGCGGTGGTGCTCTGCGTCCATCGCGTGGACCCGGCCCTGATCGCCGCTCTGGTCGGCGCCGCGCGCGGCGGCGGAGCTTCCTCGACGATCGCCGCGCTGACGGCGCAGGCCGTCTACCTCTCGTCGCGCCTGGCGGCGATCGCCGGGATTCTTCTGGCGATCGTGTGGCTGCGGCGGTCCGATCGCTTGGCGCCGGAAACGTTCGCGGCGCTGCTGCTGCTCGCGGTCGCCGTCGACCTCGGCGCGGTCCATCGCGGCCTGCGCTCGACGATCGCGTGGTCGGACCTGCGGGCGCTGCCGATCGTGATCGAACCGGCGCGACTGAGCGCCGACCGCCAGCGGGTATTTCACTACCAGACGAGATCCGCCTCGTTCCCCGGCGCGCCGCCCGAGCCCGTGCGCGGCTTGCAGGAGCTCGATCGGGTCGCCGCGGCGGATGACGATCCGCGGGCCTTGTGGGCCAACACGTGGAGGATCCTCTTCGCCGACATCGGCATGGTGTACGGCGTCGGCAGCGTGTCGGGCGGCGACGGCATCGGCCGGCGCTCGAACGCGGTACTGCTGCAAGCGCTCTCCGGCGCTTCTCGCGAACAGGCCGTCCGGCTGCTCGGCCTCTATTCGGTCGGCTGGCTGATCGGAACCAGCCCGCTCGACGAGATCCCCGGGCTCGAGGCGACACCGGCCGCTGCACCGTCGCGGTACCGCGTCTACCGCCTCGTCGAACCCCTGGCGCAGGCTCGCCTGGTCTCCAGCCTCGAAGTCGTTGCTGCCGAGGGCGACGCGCTGCGCCGCTTGCTCGCCGCCGACTTCCCGGTCGAGAGCGCGGCGATCGTGGACAGGATGCCGGCGGGTTGGTCTAATCCTCGCGAAGCGGGGGCCCCCCCCCGCGGTCGCGTTCACTTCGTCTCCTACGGATCCGACGAGGTGAAACTCGACGTCGAGACCGCAGAGCGCGCGTTTCTGGTGCTGAACGACTCGTATTTCCCGGGCTGGGAGGCCGACGTCGACGGCCGGCCGGCGGAGATCTTCCAAACCAACGCATTCGTCCGCGGCCTGGTCGTGCCGAGGGGCCGGCACTCGGTACGGTTCTGCTACCGGCCTGATTCCTGGAGCCGCGGAGCGGCTCTCTCGGCCGTCGGTCTGCTCGCGCTCGCCGCTCTCTTCGTGGCCGGCATTCGACGGCGCCGCCGCCAACGCGATCCCGGCGACTGCGACCGGGGAGATGCGGGATCGAGATGAAGCCGTGGGGCTGGTGCGGGTGGGTGCTGGTGGCGGCGTCGGGAATCTTCTTCTTTTCGGTGCCGGTCGCCGACAACGATCTCTGGGGCCACGTCTATTTCGGCCGCGAGATGCTCGCCTCGCTGCGCCTGCCGGTGCTCAACCAGTACTCGTACACGGCGCCATCCCACCCCTGGATCAACCACGAAATCCTCGCCGAATGCTCTTTCGCGGCCACCTACCGGGTGTTCGGCTCCGCGGGCCTGCTGGCGCTCAAGGTGGCCCTCGGGCTGCTCGCCCTCGCCGTGATGGCGAAAACCGCGCGCCGCCGTACGGACGACCCGGCAGCGACCGTCGTGGCGCTGGTCTTCGCCGCGTCGCTGATGTCGTACGGGTATCTGGTGCGGCCGCAGATCTTCTCCTTCTTGGCGCTGGCGGTGGTGTGGGACCGTCTCGACGGCTACGCGCACGGCGGTGACGATCCGCCGCGGCTCTGGGTCCTGCCGCTGGTGTTCGCCGCATGGATCAATACTCACGGCGGGGTGCTGGCGGGGATCGCCGTATTGCTCGCCTTCGGCGCCCTGCACGGGTGGGCTCGGCCGGCCGGAAGGCGTCCAACCGAGCTGGCGATCGTCGCCGCGGCCTGCGTCGGCGCGTTGCTCTTGAACCCCTATGGCTGGCGGCTCCCGGCCTTTCTCGTCGCGGACGTGCTGCGCAGCCGCGAGATCAGCGAATGGGCCCCAGTTCCACTCCTCGGTCTCGCGAATCTGCGATTCAAGGCGGCCGTCGGGCTGTGCGCGCTGGGTGCCTTGTGGTCGAGGTCTCGCGACCTGCCCGGCCTCGCCGTCCTTGGTCTGGCGGCGCTCGCCACCTTCCGACACGAGCGACATCTGCCGATGTTCGCGGTTCTCGCCGCCCCTCACCTGGCGGCGACGTTCACGCTGCTGAGCGAGACCCTGCGGTTGCGCCTCCGCGAGTTCTCTCGAGGAGCCGCCGCCGTCTTGGCGGCGGGTCTAGTCGCCATCGCCGCTCTCGAGGTCGAAGCGGCCTGGCGACTGTGCCGCGATCTGCGCTTCCAGATCTACGTATCTCCCGAACAGTTCCCCGTCGAGGCGGTCCGATTTCTCAAGCGCGCGGGCTCGTCGGGCAATCTCGCGGTCGCTTTCGATTGGGGTGAATACGCGATCTGGCATCTCTATCCTGCCTGCCGCGTCAGCATCGATGGCCGATACACCACGGCGTATCCGCCCGACGTGATCGATCGTGCGTGGCGATTCAGCGATGGACGCCCCGGCGGCGAGGAGATGCTCGCCGACGCTGCGATCGCCCTGGTCGAACGGCGTGGCGGAGCGGCCAGAATGCTCGCCGAGCATGCGGGCTGGCGGCAAGTCCACGCCGACCCGACGGCGGTCGTGTTCGTGCGCGCGACCGAGCCGTTCGAGCCCGCCGCGGCCCCCGAACCGACGGTCGCGGCACCGATCTTTCCATGAAGAACGGCGTGCGTACGGCCTCCCGATCGGCCCTCGCCCTCGGCGCATTGGCCGCGGTGGTGACGCTGAACTTCCCCGAGCTGCTCGACGGCGACCGCGTGCCCTTCTACCGCGATCTGCTGTTCTTCTTCGTGCCTTTCAAGCACTTCCTGGCGGAGCACCTGCGGCGGGGTGAGCTGCCGCTGTGGAACCCCTGGGTGTTCATGGGAACGCCGTTCCTGGGCGGCCTGCAAACCGGAGTGCTCTATCCGCCGAGCTTGCTCCTGCTGTTGCCGTTTCCGCTCGGCTTCGACGTCTTCCTCCTCGCACACTACTGGATCGCTCTGGCCGGTGCCTACGCGCTGTTGCGCGACCGCGAGCTGTCGATCGCCGCAAGCTCCATCGGCGCCCTCGTCTTCACGTTGGGCGGTTACCTGGTCTCCATGCTGAACCTCACCAATCAGTTGCAGGGAGCCGCCTGGGCGCCATGGGTTCTCCTCGGCTGGTTCCGGTTGAGCCGCGGCTACTCCGCGCCCGGATTGATCTCGTTCGTTCTCGCCGTCGCCCTGCAGATCCTCGCCGGCTCGCCCGAGACCTCGCTCATGACGCTCGCGGTGCTCGCCGCCTGGACCGTCGAACATGCCGGACCGCGCCGCACCCGGGTGCCCGCGCGCCTGGTCTGGCTCGGCGCGCTGCTGGCGCTGTCCGTGGGGCTGACCGCCTTTCAGGTCCTGCCGACGCTCGAGTACCTGGGCGAGTCGGTGCGCGCCGCCGGCTTCTCGTTCGACGAGACCACGCAGTCGTCGCTCGAGCCCGCCGCGCTTCTGCAATTGCTGTTGCCGAACACCACCCCGCCGCACCCCGCCGCCGCCGCGGCTTCCGGCGCCGGCGCCACGCCGCCGTGGATCGCGAGCCTCTACTTCGGGCTCGTCCCCCTCTGCCTCGCGGCCGTCGGTCTCGCCTCGGGCCGAGAGCGACGCTTGTGGGGAGCGCTGATCGCGGCCGGCACTCTGCTGGCGCTCGGGAAGAACTCCCCGTTGTTCGCCGCGCTCTATTCGCTCGCGCCGGGAGCGTTGGGAAGATTCCGCTATCCCGAGAAGTTCTTCTTCCTGGTTCATCTCTCGGCGATGGTGCTGGCCGGCGAGGGTGCGCGGCGCCTCATCGATCGGCGCGGCGGCGCCGAGCGCGTCGGCGTGATCTTCGCGGCCGTGCTGCTGACCGTCGGCGCCGCGCTCTGGGGCCTGTGCTGGACGGCTCCGCAGATCCCTCCGCGAATCGTCGCCGCGCTCGCCGGAGCGGCGGCCGCGCCCTCGACGGTAGCGTCCCTGGCCGAGGATCTCGTTCTCAAATCGGCGCGCCTCGTCGCGATCCTCGGCGCGTTCGTCGTGGTCGTCTTGCTGGCGAAGCGCTCTCTCCTGGGGCCGCGCACCTTCGCGGTGGCCGTCGCGCTGCTCGTGGCCGGCGACCTGCTGAGCGCCCAGCGGTCCTTGAACCCGACGCTCGGCTGGTCCGCGCTCCGCTCGCGGCGCCCGCTGGCGAACGTCGACGAGCTGCGGCAGACGCGCCAGAGACTCTTCCACTACAACACGATCGCGGCAGAAGGCGAAGCGCCCGTGCCCGGTCTCGATCAGTGGTGGCGCATCTCTCGCGGCTCGGACAGCCTCGAGAGCTTCATCGAGACCGTCTGGCCGACGCTGTTCATGAATGCCGGGATGGTCGAAGGGGTGGGGACCATCTGCGGCGCGGACGGGCTCGACCGGGACTCGGATGCGAGCCTGCGGCGGGTACTGTCGATCGTCCCGCGCGAGATCTCGCTCAAGCTCCTCCGTCTCTACGGGGTGCGCTTTCTGATCGGTCCGGTGCCCCTCGACAGCAGCGCCATCGAGCCGGTGGCGCCGCCGGAGCCGTCGCCGTTCTTCGCCTATCGCGTGCGTGAACCACTGCCGCTCGCCTACCTCGCCGACCGGCTGTGGACGGCACCGTCGGTCCGCGATGCCTTCAACCGCCTGATCGCGGCCGACTTCCGCCTCGGACGAGATGCGGTCGTCGGCGAGCTGCCGCCGGACTGGACGGACGCGGCGAGCGACGGGATGGAAGCGGCGGGCGAGGTGGAGATTCTCTCCCACGAGAGCGACGCCGTGCGCCTGCAGGCGCACAGCACTCATCGCACCTTGCTCGTGCTCGCGGAATCCGACTTTCCGGGTTGGCAGGCGACCGTCGACGGCCGCCCCTCGCCGATTCTCCGCGCCAACGCTCTGGTGCGTGGAGTGGCGCTGGAGGCCGGCCGTCACCTCGTGGAGTTCCGCTACCGTCCGGCGAGCCTGCGCCGCGGAGCGGTGATCTCCGTCGCCAGCCTGGCGATTCTCGCGGCCATCGCCGGCTTCGCCGCGTCGCGCCCGGGGGCGTCGCGGGCCGATGCCGGACGAGGAGGCTCTTGACCGACGTGCCGCGAGCGACCACGCGAGGGCCGCGCGGCGCGCTGCTCGCCGTCGGCTTGTCCGTGGTCCCTCTGTTGGCCTGCGCGAGCTTTCTCGGCGCCGATCTCGTCCCCGTCCATCGCGACCTGCTGGTCTTCGTCCTGCCCTTCAAGCACTTCCTCGCCGCCTCGCTGCGCAGCGGGGAGATCCCTCTGTGGAATCCGTGGATCTTCCTGGGCACGCCCTTTCTCGGCAGCCTGCAAGCGGGAGTCTTCTACCCGCCGAGCCTGCTCGTCTCGCTGCCGTTCCCCCTCGGCTTCGATCTGCTGCTCGTCTTCCACTACGAGCTCGCGCTGATCGGCATGTGCCTCTTCCTGCGCGATCGCGGCCTGGCGCCCGCCGCCTCGGCGGTGGGCGGCCTGACCTTCTGCCTGGGCGGGTACCTGGTCTCGCTGCTCAGTCTGACGAATCACCTGCAGAGCGCCGCCTGGGCGCCCTGGTTGCTGATCGCCTGGCGCCGCTGGACCGCGACCCGTTCGGTGGCCGGCTGGCTCGCGGTGGCTGCCGTGATCGTCCTCCAGTTGCTCGCCGGCTCGCCGGAGCATCTCCTGATGACCATCGCCGCGGCGGTCTGCTGCCGGTGGCTCGAGGGGTCTCGAGGATGGGCGTCGCTCGGCGAGCACGCGGCGATGCTGGCGGCAGCCTGCGGGCTGGCGGCGGCCGCCGCCGCGTTCCAGATCCTCCCCACGATCGAGTATCTCGGCGAATCGACGCGCAGCGATCCGATCGACGCGGCCCAGGTCTTCCACTGGTCCCTGCAGCCCGTCTCGCTGCTCGGCCTGCTGTTCCGCGACGTCCCCCGGACAGCGGTCGAGCCGTTGATCGGGAGTCTCTATCCGGGCGTCGCCTCCCTCTGTCTGGCCGTCGCGGCCCTGTCGCGCCCTCGCGGCCGGCCCTGGCTCGTCATCGCCGCCGCCGGCCTGGTTCTCGCTTTCGGCGACCGCTTGCCCGTCCTGCCGCTGCTCCACGACCTGGCGCCGGAGCTGTTCGCCCGATTTCGCTACCCGGAGAAGTTCTACTTCCTGGTCCACCTCGGGGTCGCGATCCTCGCCGCCGAAGGTGCCGATCTCGTGGTCCGCGCCGACCCGCGCGCGCGACGTCCGGCGACGCTCACCGCGGTATCGTGCGGGCTCGCCGGTGCGATCGTCTTCTGGCTGCACGGGGCGGAGCAGCCCGTCGCCGCCGGGCGGGATCTCGCGGCCGGTCTGATTCACCTGCTCGCGGTCCTCGGCGTCTTCATCGCGCTGCTCGGCTTACGGCGCGCAGACTGGATCGGACGCGGCAGCTTCGCCGCTCTCCTCCTCGCTCTGGTCGCCGTCGACCTCGTGCCGATCAGCGGCATTGCGGCGCAGACCGCATCGTGGAGCGAACTGTCGTCTCGGCCCGCGATCATCGACGTCGAAGAGATGCGCTCGTCGCACCAGCGCATCTTCCATTATCAGGCGCACCGGCCCGCCGCGGCGGGCGATGGAGGGTCCGTCGCCGGATGGCCCGCGGCTCCCGGCGACGAGGGAGTCGCGCAGCTGTGGTCGGCCCTCTTCGGAGACGTCGGGATGGTCTACGGCGTCGCCAACTTGAGCGGCGCCGAAGGCTTCCTGCCGAAATCGGTCGAGCTGCTGCTCGGCGTCCTGCCGCGCTTGTCCAGAGAGGCCGCGCTGCAATTGCTGCGCGCCTTTTCCATCGCCTACCTGGTCGGCCCCGATGCGCGCGAATCCCCGTCCCTCCAGCCCGTCGAGCCGCGGCAGCCTTCTCGCTATTTCGCTTATCGCCTGCGCGATGCGCTACCCATCGCCTACCTCGCGTCGCGCTTGCGGCGGATCCCGGACGGCGCGGCCGCTCTCGAAGCCATCGCCGCCCCGGGCTTCGAGCTCGGCGTCGAGGCCGTGGTCAGCGAGCTGCCGCCGGGCTGGAGCGAGCCGGTCGGGGAGCACCGCCGTGGAGCGGTTGCGGTGCTCTCGTACGGCGATGACGCGGTTCGGCTCCGTGCGAGCTGCCGCGAGGGCGCCTTCCTGGTCCTGAACGACGCGTTCTTCCCGGGTTGGGAAGCGCGGGTCGATGGTGCAAGAGTAGAGATCATCCGTACCAACGCCCTCGTGCGTGGCATTGCCCTCGCCGCCGGTGACCATGACGTCGACTTCGTCTATCGTCCGCGCTCCCTGCGATGGGGAGCTTTGATCTCCGGGGCCGCACTGATCCTCGCCGCCGCGCTGGGAGCGGCGGTCGGCCGCGTGCCGGGACGCCGTGGAGCGGCGCCCGCCGTCGAGATTCGCCGAGAAGGATCTCGGCATTGAAGCCGGCTCCCCGACAGCGCTCGATCGCCCTGTTCGGCGTGGGGCTCCTGGTCCCCCTGCTGGGCGGCGGCAACGTTCTCGTCTCGCTGGAGCCGGAACCGGCGATCCGCTATCTCGCGCTCGCCCTCGTGGCGCTCGCCGGGCTGTTCGTCGCCACCAGGCTGGGGAGAGCCGTCGACCCGCCGGCGGCTCCGACGGCGGCGCTCGTCGTGCTCGTCTGCTGGTGGAGCGCGGCTCAGATCCTGCGGGCCTCGGGGCCGCGCGCGGCGTTGGAGGCGGAGGGGCTGTTTTGCGCCGCCCTGCTGTACGCCCTGTTGTCGTGGCAGCCGCCGCTGCTTGGCGAGATCCGGGCCTGGATCGCCGGCCTGCTGCTCGGGGCGCTGGTCACGGCCGCATACGGCCAGTACCAGTACTGGGTGATGTTCCCGCGCTTGGCTCCGCTGATCCGGGAGCTCGGCGGCACGCCCAGGCTCTACGTCAACGCCAATTTCTACAACTCGAATTGCTATGCCGCGTTCCTGGCGGGCGTGATCCTGCTCTGCGTCGGCTTCGCGCCGCGGGGCGGGGCGCGCTGGCAGCCGTTCGCCTCGGCGCTCGCCGTCACGACGCTGGCGATCACGCTGCTCCTCAGCCAATCTCGCGCCACCCTCTTGCTGCTGGTCATCGCCGGGGGCGCCTTCGCTCTCGGCAGCGGACGGAGACTCACCTGGCGCCGGTCTCTGGCCGGTGCCGCGGCGCTGGTCGTGGCGGCGTCGGCGTTGCTCGCCAAGCTGAGCCTCGAGGAGCTCTGGCAGGTCGGCTGGCGCGGCCGCGTGGCCATCTGGCAGGGCGGCCTGCGCATGATCGAGCAGCACTGGCTGCTGGGAGTCGGACTCGGCCGCTTCTGGGACTACTTCGAGCAGTACCGGATCGACACGTACTACACCCGCTATCCCCACAATTTTTTCCTCGAAGTGTTCGCCGAGCTGGGGATCGTCGGCGCCGGGGCGCTGCTCGGCTGGCTGGTTCCATCGCTCGTGCGGGCGGTCCGCGGCTACCGTCGCGCGGCACGGCTGCCGCCGCAGCACCCGGGCCGCCGGGGCGCGACGGCGGTGGCGGCCGCGGTCGGCCTGCTCACGCTCCACGGACTCCTCGACATCGACTGGCACGCTCCGGCGAACCCCATCTTGCTGTTCGCCCTGCTCGGCATCGGCCAGCATCTCGATCGCTTCTCGAACCCGGCGCAGTGCGCCGCGCCGAGGCCAGCTCGGCAAGCGGGGGCACCATGATCGCCACGATCACCGCGTTCGTCCTCTCCGCGCTGGCGGCGCTCTACATCACGCCGCTCATGCGCCGCGCCGCGATTCAGTTCGGGATCGTCGACGAGCCGGACGGCCGACTGAAGACCCACGCCGAGCCGGTTCCCTATCTCGGCGGCCTGGCCGTGTTCCTCGCCTTCTTGATCAGCCTCGCGGTCGTCTTCGAGTTCAGCCATGCCGTGCTCGGCATCCTGCTGTCGGGGACTCTCATGTTGCTGGTGGGGCTCATCGACGATCTCGGCGTGCTCTCGCCGCTGGAGAAGCTGGCCGGACAATCGGTGGCGGTGGCCGTGCTCATCAAGGCCGGCATCTTCATCAAGCTCGTCTTCATTCCCCCGCTGGCCGCGTTCCTGCTTTCCGCGCTCTGGCTCCTCACCGTCACCAACGCGCTGAACTTCATGGACGTCATGGACGGATTGGCGGCCGGAGTCGCCATGATCGCCGCGCTGTTCCTGGCGGGAATCGCGGTCCGGCACGGGGAGCCGATGGTGGCGGTGATGGCGGCGTCGCTCGCCGGAAGCCTGCTCGGCTTCCTGCGCTTCAATTTTTCACCCGCACGGATCTATCTCGGAGACTCCGGGAGCCTGTTCATCGGCCTCACGTTGGCGGCGCTGGCGATGAACGTCGGCTATACGACGAAGAACGACCTCGGCATGCTCACCCCGGTGCTCCTCCTCGGCGTGCCGCTCTTCGACCTCGCGTTCGTGTCGCTGGTTCGACTGGAGAAGGGCCTCTCGCCGTTTCACGGCAGCCCGGATCACGTCGCCTTGCGGCTCAAACGTGCGGGCCTGAGCGTCGTGCGAACGGTGGGGGTCACCTATGCCGCCGGCCTTCTCCTGGCCTTGTCGGGGATCGCGCTGATGGACGCCCCGGACAACCGCACGGCGGCGCTGCTCGTGGCCTGCATCGCGGCGGTGCTCCTTGCAGTCGCGGCGGGCGTCCGGAAAATCGGGGGCTGATGGCGCCGGAACGGGACCCCGTCTTGATCGTCGGCGCCGGCCTCGCGGGGCTCAGCGCAGCTTACAGCCTCGGCCATCGGCCCTACCTGCTCGTCGAGCGTGAAGCGGAGGTGGGCGGCCTCTGTCGCTCGATTCGCGAGGGCGGCTTCACGTTCGACTACACCGGTCACCTGCTGCACATGAGGCGGCCGGAGATTCGCCGGCTCGTGTTCGACCTGCTCGGCGAATCGGCGTTCGTGAAGATCGATCGCCGGTCGGGAATCTACTCGCACGGCACCTACACCGACTACCCGTTCCAGGTGAATACCCACGGTCTGCCGCGGCCGGTGGTGCGCGAGTGCGTGATGGGATTTCTCGCGACGCTGCAAGCGCCGCGGCGCTGCGGCGAAGACGCCAGCTTTCGGGAATGGGCGCTCGCCACCTTCGGCCCCGGCATCTGCAAGCATTTCATGCTCCCCTACAACGAGAAGCTGTTCCGCGCCGATCTCGCATCGCTCACCGCCGATTGGGTGTCCTGGTCGATCCCGAAGCCGGCGTGGGAAGACGTGGTGCGCGGCGCGCAGGGAACCAACCGCCGAACCTTCGGCTACAATCCGAGCTTCCTCTATCCGGCGGCCGGGGGCATCGATCAC
>JACPRU010000038.1 GCA_016189835.1 Deltaproteobacteria bacterium
CCTGCGCCACTGCGGCTACCACACGCTCAATTCCCTGCGCATCGAGAAGGCGTACCGCGACTGGGGCCACGACATCGGGCCGCACGACACGCCGCCGGAAGCCGGGCTCGCCTTCACCTGCGCCTGGCAGAAGCCGCAGGGTTTCATCGGGCGCGAGGCCTTGCTGCGGCAGCGCGAGGCCGGCCCGCTCAAGCGCCGGCTGGTGCAGTTCGTGCTCGAAGACCCCGAGCCGTTGCTCTATCACAACGAGCCGATCTATCGGGATGGCGTGCTGAACGGCTATACGACCTCCGCCATGTACGGGCACACCCTGGGGGCGGCGGTGGCCATGGGCTACGTGACCGAGGAGGGCGGGGTCGGCGACGATTTCGTCCTCGGCGGGCGCTACGAGATCGAGATCGGCAACACCCGCCATCCGGCGCGGGCTTCGCTGGCGCCGCTCTACGACCCGAAATCCAGCCGCGTCCGCGCCTGAGCGATGTCGCGGCGGCGGCCATGAGGTCCGAATAACCGGGAGGAGCGAGGAGAAGCACGATGTGGCGTGTCGGAATCGACGTCGGTGGAACCTTCACCGACCTCTTTGCCTGGGGCGACGAGTCGCGGGCGCAGGTCAGCTCCAAGGTGCTCACCACCAAGCACGATCGCGCCCTCGGCGTGATCAACGCCATCCGCGAGGCGAAGATACCGTTCGATCGCATCTCGCATCTGATGCACGGCACGACCACGGCGACCAACGCGCTGATCGTGCGCGATTATCCCGATCCGGCGATGGTCACGACCGACGGCTTTCGCGACACCATCGAGATCGGCCGCCAGCACCGCGAGCTTCTCTACGATCCCTACCAGACCAAGCCCAAGCCGATCGTCAAGCGCCGCTACCGCTACACGGTCAACGAACGCATGGACGTCCACGGCAAGGTCGTGCGGCCGCTGCGGCGGGCCGAGGCCCTGGCGGTGGCCGAGAAGATCAAGACCAACGGCACCCGCTCGGTGGCGGTGGCCTTCATCAATTCTTACAAGAACGGCGCCCACGAGCGCGAGATGCGCGACGTCATCCGGGAGGTGAATCCCGACACCTACGTGGTGATCTCGTCGGAAACCCGCCCGGTGTTTCGCGAGCACGGCCGCTTCACCACCACGGCGATCCGCGCCGCGACGATCCCCGTGATGGAGGCCTATTTCGCCAAGCTGGAAGCCGCGCTCGAGGCCGAGGGCTTCCGGGGCTCGCTGCTCATCCTGAAGAGCAGCGGCGGCATCACCGGCGTCGACTACGCCAAGCAGCATCCGGAGGAGCTGATCGAGTCCGGTCCCGCCGGCGGCGTGGCCTACGCCGCGTACCTGGGCAAGCTCCTGCCCGCCTACCCGAACATCATCCACACCGACGTCGGCGGCACGAGCTTCGACGTCTCCATCGTCGAGGACGGCAAGGGCCTGATCACGCGCGATCACGAGATCGAGTGGGAGGTGCCCTGCATCGTGCCGATGCTCGACATCCACAGCGTGGGGGCCGGCGGCGGGTCGGTCGGCTGGGTGGACGAGGGCGGCTCGCTGCGGGTCGGGCCGCGCAGCGCCGGCGCCAGCCCGGGGCCGGCATGCTACGGTCTCGGCGGTACCGAGCCCACCATCACCGACGCCAACCTGCTGCTCGGCCGCATCGAGCCGACGCTCGGCGGCAAGATGACGCTGGATCGGGCCGCCGCGGAGGCGGCCATGGAACGTCTGGCCGCCGAGATCGGCCTCTCCACCATCGAGACCGCCGACGGCATGATCCGCATCGGCTGCGAGAACATGGCGCAGGCGGTGAAGAAGGTGCTGGTATCGCGCGGCCGCGACCCGCGCGACTTCGTGCTGGCGAGCTTCGGCGGCGCGGGCGCCATGCACGCCTGCTTCGTGGCCGAATCCCTGAACATTCCGCGCGTGGTGATGCCGATTCATGCCGGCGTCGCCTCGGCCTTCGGCGCCACGGCCATGGACCTTCGCCACGACCTCGAGGCCTTCTATTTCTCGCCGGTGGCGGAAGCGGATCTGGAAGAGGTCAACGCGCTGTACTCGAGGCTGGAAGCGGAAGCGGTTCGCCTGCTCGAGGCCGACGGCGTCGGCCGCGAGGACATCGAGCTGCACCGCACGGCGCAGATGCGCTACGTCGGCCAGACCTACGAGGTGGAAACGCCGATGCCGGCCGGGCACCTGACGCCGGGCGCGGTGCCGGGGATCGTCGAGACCTTCCACCGCTGCCACGAGCGGGAGTACGGCGTCAGCTCGGACGATTTCGCGCCGGCCCTGGTGTCGCTCGGCGTGACCGCGATCGGCCGCACGGAGTCTCCCCCCGCGGTCGAGATCGGCGCCGGCGGCCATCCGGTGAAAGGCGAGCGCGAGATCCATTTCGATCGCCGGTGGCATACGAGCACCGTCTACGACGGCCACGCGTTGCAGCCCGACGCGACCCTGGCGGGGCCCTGCATCGTGGAGTATGAACACGCCTGTGCGGTGTTGCCGCCGAACGCGGTCGCCACGGTGGACAGCTTCGGCAACTTGATCATCGACATCAGTCGCGCCCTGACGTCCAACGCGTGAGGTGAGGAGCCAGCCGAGATGGACAAGAAGCTCACAGTCGATAGCTCGGTCATCGCGCAAACCAAGGTCGATCCGGTCACCTTCGAGGTGCTGCGCAGCATCTTCGAATACGCCAGCGACCGCATGTCGACGGTGCTCCGGCGCGCTTCGTTCTCGCCGATCCTCGCCGACATGGTCGATTTCTCCAACGCCATCTACGACTACGACTGCCAGCTGCTGTCGCAGGCGGCGAACTGCCCGATCCACCTCGCGGCGATGAAGTTCAGCGCCGAGGCCATCATCGCCAAGTTCGGCCTCGACGACATCCACGAAGGCGACATCGCGTGCGTCAACGATCCCTACCGGGGCGGCACGCACATCAACGACATGACCTTCCTGGCGCCCATCTATTTCGAGCAGGAGCTGCTCGGCTTCGCCGTCAGCCGCGGACACTGGATGGATCTCGGCGGCGGCGCGGCCGGCGGCCAGGCCTTCGCGGGCACGCACATCGCGGGCGAAGGCCTGCGCCTGCCGCCGATCAAGGTTTGCGAGCGGGGCCGGATGCGCGACGACATCGTCGACATCCTGGTCAACAACACGCGCACGCCGCACTTCGTGAAGGGCGACCTCCAGGCGCACGTCGGCTGCCTGCGTGTCGGCGAACAGGAAATGCAGCGTGCCGCCGCGAAGTACGGCATCGTGACCGTCAAGGCGGCGATGAAGCAGCTGCAGGAATACACGGAGCGGATCGTCCGCAAGAGCATCCGCGAGATCCCCGATGGCGTCTACGAAGGCGAGGACTACGCCGACACCGACGGCTTCTCCAGCCATCCGATCAAGATCAAGGTCAACCTCACCATCCGGGGCTCGGACATCGAGGTCGATTTCACCGGCAGCGAGAAGACGGTGAAGGGCGCCATCAATTCGCCCTACGCGAACACCGCCTCCGCGGTGCTCTATTCGCTGCAGTTCTTCCTCGCGCCGCACGCGCCGCAGAACCAGGGCATGTTCAATCCGATCCAGATCAAGATCCCGCAGAACTCCTGGCTGAACGCCAGGTGGCCGGCGCCGACCATCGGCTGCACCACGCTGACCTCGGCGAAGATCACCAGCGCCATCTGGCAGGCGCTGTCCAAGGCGATTCCCGGTCGCGTCACGGGCTCCACCAACGCCGACTGCAACTGGTTCGTCTCCTCGGTGGTCGCGCCCGACGGCTCGACCGACGTGTTCTCGGATCTGCCGGCCGGCGGCTGGGGCGCGAGCCCCTACAACGACGGCATGAACGTCACCGAGGATCCGCTGGGCAACTGCATGAACATGCCGGCGGAGACGGCGGAGCTGCTGTTTCCGATCGCCTACGAGGCCTTCGAGCTGCGCCAGGACAGCGGCGGCCCGGGGCGCTACCGCGGCGGTCTGGGTGCGGTGTTCAAGGTCCGCTATCTCGCCGAGGGCGCGCTCAGCATGGAGACCGCGCGCACGCGCGAGGGCAGCCCGGGCGTCGCCGGCGGCGAGCGCTCGGACGTGCAGCGGCAGATCAAGATCCACAGCGACGGCCGCCGCGAAGTGATCGGCGGTCTCGACGGCGACGGCAACTGGAAGAACCCGCTGCTCTGCGCGCATCCCTTCGGCTACGGCGAGACCTTCATGTTCGAGAGCACCGGCGGCGGCGGCTACGGCAACGCCCTCGAGCGCGACGCCCAGGCGGTGCTGGAGGACGTGCTGGACGAATACGTGTCGCTGGCCGCGGCGCGCGAGCGCTACGGCGTGGTCATCGATCCGGCGACGATGCGCATCGACGAGCCGGCGACCGCGCGCCTGCGGGCCAGCAGGGGCAGCAGGGTCGCGGCGTAGACGCGCGCGAGGCTTCCGTTGCCGATGGCGATGGGCGCACCGTAGTCTGAACACCGGATGGCGCCGGTCATCGATCTCGCCAAGCCTCACATCGACGTCGGCATCGTCACCGATCGGCTCGAGCCGATGCTCGCCTTCTGGCAGAAGGAGGTGGGCTTACCGTTCGAGAGCCTTCTTCCGATCGGGCAGGGGCTCCGCCAGCACCGCCACGGCATGAACGGGTCCGTCTTCAAACTGAACCACTCGCGTGACCCTCTCGAGGAGGCGCCGATCGCCGGTTATCGCGAGCTTCGCATCGCACGCGCCGGTTTGGCCGAGCGGCGCGAGCTCGTCGACCCCGACGGCAACCGTGTCGTGCTCGTACCGAGGGGCGAGCAGCAGGTGGAAGGCATCAGCCTCCATCTTCACGTGCGCGACCAGGCCGCGTTCCACGACTTCTACGGCCGCATGCTCGGCCTCGCGCGGGTTGCGCCGGCCGCCTACCGCTGCGGCGACTCGATCCTCTCTTTCGAGCCCGACGGGAGCGCCACCACCGATCCCCGCTTCACCGCGCGAGGGTACCGCTACTTCACGATCCAGATCCGCGACGTCGACGCGGAGCACCGCGCCATCCTCGAGCGCGGCGGCCGCGAGGGCCGTCCGCCGGTCACGCTCGGCACGGTCGCTCGCGTCTCGTTCGTCCGCGATCCCGACGGCAACTGGATCGAGCTCTCGCAGCGTGCCTCCTTGACCGGGCCGTTGCCGCCGGGAGCCAGCGACTGGTCCTCCGTCTTGCCGTCGTAGACGGTTCGTCCCGGGTGCGCCGCATCCCGGACGTACGGCGTCGTGGCGGCTCGAGGGGCTGGTTCCCCGCCGCGGCGGCGCGGAGGATCCTCATGGTGCGGGGCTATGATCGCCGCAAACCGCCGTGCGATGATCGACCTGCAACCGGCTGCGTGTCGCCGAGATGATGGAGGTGCACCGTGTACAAACTGATCGGCATTCTCAAACGACCCGACGGCGTCAGCGTCGAAGCGTTTCACCAATGGTGGCTGCAGGAACATGCGACGCTCGTCCAACGGTTTCCCGGACTCAAGAAATACGCCATCAACCTGACGACGTCCGGCGATCAGCGCTACGACGGGGTGGCCGAGGTCTGGTTCGACGACAGAGAAGACATGGAAAGGGTCTTCTCGACCCCGCAAGGACAGGCCGCACGGCGGAGCGCGACGGGTCATTCCGGAGAGCTCGTCATCCTCTTCACCGAGGAGAACGTGATCGTCCGGGGCTAGGACGCGCGAACGGGTGCAGTCGCCCGCCCATCATGGCCACGGCGATGGGCGCACGGCCTGCGCCATGCTCGGTTCGACCCCTACGAGTCGGGGCTTCGACGGCTCCATGACACGAAACGGCGAGACCAGACTGCGCATCGTGATCGCACCCGCGGGGTCGCGCGGCGACGTTCAGCCGGCGCTGGTGCTGGCGCGGACACTGAGCCGCCGCGGCCACAGCGTCTTGATGGCCACCCACCCCGAGTTCGGGGATTGGATCGAGGCCCATGGAATCGAGTTCGTGGCTTGCGGCAGGAATCTCCAGGCGGTCATGCGGGAGAATGCAGCGGTGGTGGGGAGGTTGTGGAGCGCCGTGCGCCGCTTCAACCGACTGATCGCCGACGACATCGCCGAGCAAGGCGAGGTCCTGACGCGGGTTGCGCCCGGCGCCCACGTGGTGCTGGGCGCGTCCATCCAGTTCATTGCGGGAAGCGTGGCCGAAGGGCTGGGCATGCCGTACGCGCACATGGTGTATTGCCCGCAGATCCTCCGCAGTCGCCATCACCCGCCGGCATTGTTTCCCTGGCAAACCCTGCCGCACTGGATGAATGCCCTCGGCTGGCGCCTGTTCGTCGGCACCTACAACCGGCTCCTGCTGCCGCACGTCAACCGCCGGCGCGCGAGGCTGGGCCTGAAACCGATCACCGACTTGTTCGGCAAGGTGACCGAGTCTCCGATACTGCTGGCGTGCGACGCGGAGCTGGCACCCATGCCACCGGACTTGCCGGCGCGATGCCGGCAGATCCCCTACCTGGCTGACGACGATCCGGCTCCCTTGCCGGAGGGGATTCGGAGCTTTCTCGCAACCGGCGCGGCGCCGGTGTTCGTCGGCTTCGGCAGCATGCCCGCCGCCGATCCGGCGGGGACCACGCGCATCATCGTCGAAGCCACGCGGCGCGCCAAGGTCCGGGTGCTCCTCTCCGCCGGATGGGCAGGACTGGGGGAAGGCGGGCTGCCGGACCACTGTTGCGTCGTCGGCGACGTGGCGCACGGCGCCCTGTTCCAACACGTGCGCGCCGTCGTGCATCACGGCGGAGCGGGAACCACCGCCACGGCGGCGCGTGCGGGCGTGCCGCAGGTGGTGGTGCCGCACCTGCTGGATCAGTTCTACTGGGCTGATCGCGTGGCGCGCCTAGGGCTCGGGCCCGCGCCGCTGCGGGTGGGCTCGCTGACCGCCGAGCGGCTCGCCCGGGCGCTCGCCCGATGCCTCGATGATCGGACGATGATCAGCCGCGCGCGGGAAATGGCGGCCGAGGTGCAGTCCCATCGGGCGCCCGAGGCGGCGGCGGACTGGGTCGAGGCGGTGGCCAACGCGCACGGCGCGGTCTCGGAGAGGATGCGCGCCGCGATGCTCGGGGCTCCGTAGCCGGACGTGTACCCGTCTCCGGAGAGCGGAATGCCGCCGACGCTCGGCGACCACCGGCGGCGGGTGCCCCGCTCCGCCAAGCTCTACTACGGCGCCGGCGCCGTGGCCGAAGGCGTGGTCACCACGGCGTTCAACGTTTTCCTGCTCTTCTACTACAACCAGGTGCTCGGCCTGCCGGGGACCCTGGGCGGGACGGCGATCTTCCTCGCGCTCTGCATCGACGCGGTCGCGGACCCCCTGGTCGGGTCGATCTCCGACAATCTGCGCTCTCGCTGGGGACGGCGGCATCCCTTCATGTACGCCTCGGCGCTGCCGGCCGCCGCCTGCTTCTTTCTCGTCTTTCACCCGCCCGCGGGCCTGTCGCACGGGCAACTCTTCCTCTGGCTGGCGGCGTTCGCGGTCGGCGTGCGGGTGTCGATGACGCTCTACATCATCCCGAGCGACTCGTTGCTCCCGGAGATGACGTTTCACTACGACGAACGGACCTCGCTCGTCAGCTACCGCTTCCTGTTCGGCTGGCTGGGAGGCCTGACGATCGCTCAGGCGGGCGACGGTCCTGGCGGTCACGTTCGCTCGGCCGATCACCGCGCGGTTCGACAAGAAGTCGGCCATGATGGGGCTCGTCTCGTTCGCCAACGCATTCGGTCCCCTGCCGGTGTTCCTGCGCCTGCTCGGGCTCATGCCGGCCAACGGGCGGCCGGCCTTGCTGTACCTGATCTTCGCGCATGCGCTGTGCATCGTCACCGCCATCATCGCGATCAGCATCGTCTTCGCCTCGATGATCGGCGACGTGGTCGACGAGAACGAGCTGGCGGCCGGCGAGCGGCAGGAAGGGATCTTCATGGCGGCGATCGCGTTCGTCGGTAAAGCGACGTCGGGAGTGGGCGGGTTACTGGCCGGCGGTGCTCTCGACCTGATCGACTTCCCGGTCGGCACGACGCCGAGCGCCGTTCCCGCCGCGAAGGCGTTCGGGCTCGGCCTGGCCGTGGGGCCGGGGCTGCTCGGCCTCTACGTCCTCAGCGCCCTGTGCTTCTCCCGTTACGGCATGACGCGGCAGAAGCACTCGGAGATTCTCGCGGCGCTCGCCGAGAGAAGGCGGGCGAGCGCCGAGCCGCCGGCGGTTCCGAACGCGCGGGAGCAATGAGCGACCACGGCACGCCTTCGCTCCGTTCATGGGGCCGAGAGGCCCGAGCCGATCGGCGATCGCGGCTGCCCTTACATACCCTTCCTGCATTGACGCGACGGATCGGCTGATGCTTTGCTCCGCGGGGGAAAGTTTCGAGGCGCGGGCGATCTTCGATCCCGCGCGCGGGGAGAAACCGACATGGAACCGATCGCCTACGTGCCGCGCCTGAGCGACTACTATCGCAGCAAGGGATTTCCGCCCTACCGATGGACGATCCACCAGAGCGCGCCGCTCACCCGGCTGCGCCAGCCGCTCGACCGCTGCCGCGTGGCCATGCTCACCTCGGGCGGAGTTTTCCACCAGGACGCGGCCCCCTTCGATCCGCTGGCGCGCAACGATCTGCGGGTGGACCGCGTCGACAGGGGCACCCCCGCGACCTGCTTCGCGATCAACGACGCCTATTACGACCATGGCGACGCCGATCGGGATCTGAACTGCATCTTCCCGATCGAGCGGCTGCGCGAGCTGGCGGCCGAGGGCGTGATCGGCGAGGTCGCCCCGCATCACTACAGCGGGTTCATGGGCCGGATCTACGTCCGCACGGCGGTGGTCAACGAAGCGGCTCCGGCGCTCGCGCGCCAGCTCCGCGACGAGCGCGTCGACGCCTTCGTGCTCGTCCCCGCTTGACCGCTCGATCACCAGACCGTGGGTCTGGTCGCCAGGGTCGTGGAGGAAGCGGGCATTCCGACCGTCGTGGTCTCGACCGGCCGTGATCTGAGCGCGCAGGTCAAGGCGCCGCGAACCGTGTTCGTCAATTTCCCGATGGGAAATCCGTTCGGCCGGCCCTTCGATGTCGCGCAGCAGAAGGGGATCCTACTCGACGCGCTGCACGCCCTCGAATCCGTCGAGGTCGGCGGCGCGCTGATCGATCTGCCTTACCACTGGGGCGAGGAATTCGGGATCCGCCTCGGCTCCGGCTATGCGGCGGACTTCGCTTGACCCGACGGCTCGAGACCGCAAGATCGTCGCCGGGAGGTGAATCATGGACAAGGGGACCTATTCGGGCAGGTGCTTCTGCGGAGCGGTTCAGCTCGCCGTCAGCGGCGAGCCGGTCGCCATGGGCTATTGTCACTGCCGCTCGTGCCGCCACTGGTCGGCGGGTCCGGTCAACGCCTTTTCGCTGTGGAAGCCCGATGCCGTGAGGGTCACGCACGGTGCCGACAACCTCGGCACCTACGCCAAGACGCCGCAGAGCCAGCGCAAGTGGTGCAAGACCTGCGGCGGCCACGTGTTCACGGCTCATCCCGCGATGGGATTGATCGACGTCTACGCCGCCGTCATCCCCGATCTCCCCTTCAAGCCCGCCGTCCACGTGCATTACCAGGAAGCGGTGCTCAGCGTGAAGGACGGGCTGCCGAAGATGAAGGACGTACCGAAGGAGATGGGCGGATCGGGCCAGACGCTGCCCGAATAGGCGCCGGCCGCGAGGCGGGCGGGCGCCGCGCCCTACGAGCTGGCGCGCCTCGACCCCGCCAAGCGCGAGCACGAGACGCCGTGGTCGACGTGCCGCACCTGATGCGCGCTCGCACGATCGTCGCGCGGGCGCGCGCGGCGGGCGTGATCCCGGCGTCGGAAACCGGACATCGCTCGTAGGAGCGAACTCGGCTCGCGATTCTTCGAACGCCGGCTGCGAATCGCGAGCGGAGCTCGCTGCACGGGCGCCGTCGTTCTCGTGCCGTCACCCGTCGCGTGGCTCGCCTCCCTCGCGGCCGCGCTCGACCCAGCGCGCGAGGTCGGGCGTCAGCGTGCGGGTCACCACCGCCTCGTACTGCGCCAGCTCCTCGGCCGTCAGCACGTCTCGCCAGCGCTCGTTCGTGCCCTGGTTGAGGAAGGTCTGCGAGCCGCCCTGGAAGATCAGCGCCAGCTCGGGCAGCAGCATCTCCCCGTCCTGCTTCATCGCCTCGAAGCCCGCGGTGTCGACCAGCGTCGGCCAGGTCGCCTCCGGCACGGCGATGTCGAGAAACGCCGCGATGCGGCGCATCTCGCCGCCGAGGTCGCGCTTCAGGTCGTTGTAGTGCACGAGCAGCAGGTTCGGCAGGCGGCGGAACTCCCAGAAGCTGCGAAGATGGTGGAAGTAGGAGCCGAACGGGTAGCCGTCCTGCTCCCACGGAAACGCCCCACGCCCGATCCACCAGCGCCAGAACTCGTGCACGTCGTCCGGGCATCGCGGACAGGGATCGTGTGCGGAGGCCTCGACGGAATCGAACAGCGCGTAGGCCTCGGGCGTGTAGCTCCGGTAGTGGTTCCACAGCGACATGAAGACGTCCCGGCCGTCGCGCCCGACGACGACGTAGCGGGCGTCCGGGAACCAGGGCAGTGCGTCGAGCGGCAGGTGGCTCTTCAGGAACCGGCGATGGCGCTGCGCCTCGGCGACGGCGCGCGTGTCGATCACCTTGGCGATGAACGCCGCATCGATCCACGGCGAGAGCTGGTTGAGCGTGTCGGTCGGCCGGGGCGTCTGGAACACGAGCAGGCTGACGATCCGCTGCATCCAGGTGGTCCCGGTCTTGGCCGGGGTCGAGATGATGATGTCGCCGGGGCGCGCGACGAAGCCGTCCCACAGGGTGCTGTCGATGTGGTGGCTGCGGTAGACGCGGGTACGAGCGGGGGTAGAGGTGCTGGACATGGGCGTACGAAGAGCGCTCGCAGCCACCGCTACTACAGCACGCGCCGCGCCGCGGCCAGTCGTCCCCCCACGCCGCCGGCGCGCCCGCTTCCCGACGGCCCGCACGAGGGCCGCCGCGCGCGCCGCCGTGCGCGGAGCCGCCTGTCCGTGGGAGCCGCCGGCGCGGGAACCGCCTTGGCAAGCGCCCTGCCGCCTGCCTAGAGTGGACCCTCACGGGGAGGTCCCATGGCCGGCAAGTACTTCGACGACATCGAGGTCGGCATGACGTTCGCGCACGAGCCCGGGCGCACCGTCACCGAGACCGACAATCTGCTCTTCTCGGCGCTCACCTTGAACCCGCAGCCCCTGCACCTCGACGCCGAGTTCGCGCGCAGCACCCTGCACGGCCGGATCCTGGTGAACTCGATCTTCACGCTGGGGCTCGTCGTCGGCCTGTCGGTCGGCGACACCACGCTCGGCACGACGCTCGGCAATCTCGGCTTCGACAAGACGACGTTCCCGAGGCCGGTGTTCATCGGCGATACGATCCGCGCCTACACGAAGGTGCTGGAGAAGCGCGTGAGCGCCACCAAGCCCGACCGCGGCATCATCACGTTCGAGCACCAAGGCGTCAATCAGCGCGGCGAAGTCGTCTGCAGCTGCGTGCGCGGCGCCATGATGATGCGCCGGCCGTCGTGAGCGGCGTGCGCCTGCGGCGCTCGGCGCACTTTGTGCCGAGCGCGAACGAGAAGATGCTGGCGAAGTCGCTCGCCACCGCGGCCGACAGCCTGGTGCTCGACCTCGAGGACGCGGTGACGCCCGAGCGCAAGGACGAGGCGCGCGCCGTCGTCGCGGGCTGGCTCGCGACCGTCGATTTCGCCGGCAAGGAGCGCATCGTGCGGCTCAACCCGCTCGAGACGCCGTGGGGGCGCGCCGACGTCGCGGCGACGATGGTGCACCCGCCGGATGCCTACCTCGTGCCGAAGATACGCACGCTCGACGACGTGCTGCTGCTCGACGCCGAGATCGCCGCCCGCGAGCGCGAGCACGGCCATGCGCCCGGTGGGGTGAAGCTCATCCTGGTGGCGACCGAGACGCCGCAGGGCGTGCTCAACCTGCCCACGTTCACGCGCTGCCAGCGCGTGAACGCGCTCACCTGGGGTGCCGAGGATCTCTCGGCCGCGATCGGCGCCCGGCGCAGCCGCGACGAGCACGGGGACTACCTCGAGGTCTTCCGGCACTGCCGCCTCCAGACGCTGCTCTGCGCCGCCGCCGCCGGGGTGCAGCCGCTCGACACCGCCTTCGTCGACATCCGCAACCTCGAGGGGCTGCGGCGCGACTGCCGCGACGCCGCGTGGATGGGCTTCACGGGCAAGATCACGATCCATCCGGACCACGTTCCGATCGTCAACGAGATGTTCTCGCCTTCGCCCGAGGAAGCGGCCGAGGCGCTCGAGCTCGTTGCCGCCTTCGAGGCGGCGCAGCGCGAGGGGCGCATGGCGTTCCAGTTCCGCGGCGCCATGGTCGACATGCCGCACCTGACGCGCGCCCGCACGATCGTCGCACAGGCGCGCGCGGCCGGCGTGATCCCGACCCCGGGAGCCGGGCACTAAGGTCTGAAGCGGCCTCGCCCCGGGGCGGACGGATTCACCGCGCTCAGTGAGCCGAACCTCGGGCCCGCGATCCGGTTCTCCCCTTTGGCGAGCGCAACACGGTCGAACGAGCCGTCACGAGCGCCTTCGTGCTCGGCGCGCGCCTCACCATCCTCCGCCTCCGGACTCACTTCTTCAGGCCGGTCACGCGCCGGATGTATCTGCCGAGAAAGTCGTGGATCGAGACGTCGACGAAGCCCGCGGCCCTCATGTACCCGGCGACGTCGGTGACCGAGTGGGCCCTACCCTCGCTTCCCATCAGCGCTTCGTACAGACCGAACAGCGCCGCATTGACCGGCCCGCTCCTGTCGTCGTCGAGCATTTCGAAGATGATGTGCATCTCGCCGCCCGGGGCCATGGCGTCGTGGGCCTTGGCGACGATCGCGCGCATGGTGTCGGGCCCGTAGATGGTGCCGTTGCCGTTCAGCAGGACGACGTCGGCGCCCGCGGGCAGCGGGTCGGCGGTGAAGTCGCCTCCCTGGGCGGTGATGCGGTCGCTGTAGCCGCTCTTCGCGGCGTACTCCCGCGTCACCTCGACCACCGGCGGCAGGTCGAACACGATCCCTCGGATCGCGGGATACTTCTCGGCCGCGACGATGCAGTAGTGGCCCGAACCGCCGCCGAGATCGAGGATCAGCCGGCGAGCGGAGAGGTCGACCGTGCGATGGAACAGGTGCGCCGCCCCCATCCCCACGGCGTACATCCCCTCGTGGAAGTCGCGCGCTTCTTCGACCGTGTGGTGGGCATAGAGCTCGCCGATCACGGCCGGGGCGTCCTTGCGCCGCAGATAGTCAGCCAGCCGGTGCCAGCCCGGATGGTCCTTCTTCCGCCACCACCGAAACCAAGGGCCCTGGTAGTTCTTGCGACCCGCCACGAGGAAGCGCTCGACGTCGGGAGCATTGCGATAGCGATCGCCGTCGCGACGCAGCAGATCCATCGCCACGCAGGCGAGCACCAGCCGCTCCGCGTTCAGCGGCAGGATGTCGAGCGCCTCGGCGATCGCCGGAACGGTGTCCGCTCCGGCCGAGACCTTGGTGAACAAGCGGAGCTCGATCGCCGCGTTCAGGATCTCGCTCAGCTTGTCGCCCCAGCCGAGCAGTTGCAGCCGCAGTGAATCCCGACGCGAGCCGTCGAACAGATCTTCCATCACTCAGTCCCTCGGGCCCCGAGCGCACGCCAGGCGCGGCGCCCTCGGCGCGGTCACGTCAGTAGGAACGGGGCAGTCCGAGCAGGTGCTCGCCCACGTAGTTGAGGATCATCTCCCTCGAGATCGGCGCCGTGCGCATCAGGCGGGTTCGCTCCCAGTACGAGATGACCCCGACGTCCTCGGAAAAGCCCGAGCCGCCGTGGGTCTGGATCGCGCGGTCGGCAGCGTCGACGGCGAGATCGGCGGCGAGGTACTTCGCCATGTTCGCGTAGGCGCCGGTCTCCGCGGGATCGATGCCGCCGTCGTAGGCGGCGGCGGCCTTGTAGGTAAGCCCGCGCGCCGCCTCGAGGCGGATGCGCAGGTCGGCGAGCGGGTGCTGCACCGCCTGGTAGGCGCCGATCGGCTTCGTGCCGAAGACGACCCGCTCGCGGGCGTAGCCGACCGACATCTCGATCAGGTGCTGCGTCTGGCCACAGGCGCCGGCAGCGACCAGCACGCGCTCGGGGTTCAGGGTCGCGAACATCACCGCACCGCCGGCGTGCTCGGGTCCCACCAGGTTCTCGGCGGGGACTCTCACCCCGTCGAGGTGCACTGTCCACTGGCGCGCGCCCTCGATCGCGCGGATCGGCAGCGGCGTCAGGCTGACGCCGGGCGCCCGGCTGTCGACGACGAAGACCGACAAGCAGGCGGTCTTCGGCAGCCCCGCCTCTTCCAGTTCCTGGCGGGAGCGGGTCCGTGCCACCAGCATCACGTAGTCCGACTCGTCGATTGCGGTGATGAACGTCTTCTCGCCGTCGATCACCCAGTGGTCGCCCTCGCGGCGGGCGCGCGTGGTCATGCGGAAGGAGTTGGTGCCGGCGCCCGCCTCGGTGATCGCGAAGGCGAGCTTGGCACGGCCCCCCGCGATGGCGGGGAGGAACTTCCGTTTGGTCTCCTCCGAGCCGGCGCGCGCGATGCAGAGCGCGTCCATGCCGGTGAGCAGGTAGAGTGGATGACCGAAGCCCTTGGCGGCCATCACGTCGCTCGCGGTGGCGAGCGCGGTGAGGCCCATCGCGGTGCCGCCGTACTCCTCGGGGATGAAGGCGCCGAGCAGCCCGACCTCCACCATCGCCGACCAGAACTCTTCGGGGATGCGCCCCTGCTCGCGAACGGCGCGCTCGAACTCGCGGCGGCGGGCTTCGAACGGGCGGAGCATCCGCTCGCAGGTCTCGCGGATCGTGCGCTGCTCGTCGGTGAGGCCGAAGCTGAAATCGTTCATGGGGCCTCGGGTAACACGAACGGCGGGCGTAAGGCCATTCCCCGCCGCGACATCCCGCCGCAGCGGCTCTACGAGCACCGCCGTGGTTGACGAGCCGTCGCCGCGGCGCGAGAGTCTGCGCCCGTGACCGAGACGCCACCGCCGCGCGAGGGCCTCGTGCGGCTCACCCACGTCATGTATGGCCTGCACGCCTTCAGCGCGGTCATGGGGGTCTTGTCGTCGGCCGCCGTCGTGACCGCGTTCCTCACCGGCTGGCCGTCGATCCTCGCCGTGATCCTCAACTACGTGAAGCGTGGCGACGTGCGCGGAACCTACCTCGGGTCGCATTTCCGCTGGCAGATCCGGACGTTCTGGTGGGCGTGCTTCTGGGTGCTCGTGGCGATCGTGCTCGTGCTCACGGTCGTCGGGATCCCGCTGGCGTGGCTCACGATCGTGGCGATTGGGGTGTGGGTGCTGTACCGGATCGTGCGGGGATGGCTGGCGCTGAACGAGGGGCGGGCGGTGGATGGATGATGCGACGCCGTCTTTGCCCGCTCGCCCGCGGATCGCCGGCAACGCACGCGAGCACGCAAACGCGGCTTTGACGGCGACGCCGCGACGGAAGTAGACGACGATCGCCAGGCGAAGAAGGAGGACCGGCGAGATCGTGCCCGTATTCGCGCAGGCGGGCTGCAAGCCGGTGTCGACGCTGCTCGGTGTGGCGCGCCTCTTCGAGCCGAGCGCCATGATCGAGATCGAGGCGACCGCCGTCGCCTGAAGCGGGTTTGCCTTCCGCAGCCCAGGTCGCCGCCGGCGCGACCGTGCGGCAGAGCCGCTTCGCGAGGAGGCGCCGTGGGGCCGGCCGAGAGGCTCGCGCCGCGGCCGGCGGAGGTCCGCGCGCTCGACCTCGTCCGGGCGCGGGAGCCCGTCCGAGCAATGCGCGCCGGCGACGGGGGCATTACTCGGACGGGCTTGTGGCCCGCGGGCGACCGGGCTCGCTTCACCGCGCTTCGGCCGCCGCCACCTCGGTCGGGAACTTCCCCGCCGAGTCGAAGAACTCCTGCAGGTTCTGCTGGTAGCGGTAGAAGAGGTCCGTATCGAGCTGGTTCGCCGCGTCGACGCGCATCGGCGTGTCGTAGAGCGTCAGCGTGTTCAGCGTGTGCGCGAGATCGGCCTTGCCGTTGGCCTGGATGTTTTCCACCATCTCGCGCCAGGTCTCGAACGGTCCCTCGAGCACGACGGCTCCGGGTGCCGCGGCTTGCAGGCGCGGCAGCTCCCGCGCCCCGAGGAATCGATACCCGGCGAAGGCGATCTCGAAATAGCGGCTCGCCGCCGGATAGTCGATCTTGGCGACCAGGGCGATGTCGACGGTGCCGAGGCGCCGGAAGCGTTCCGCATCGGAATTGACCGCCTGACCGAGCGCCGAGAACCATTCAACCGACGGAAAAAGCATCTCGATTCTCTCCTTGTTCGTTGGATGTTCGGGTCAGTTCGGCAGCTCGATCGGAATCGCGATGCGGGTCGAACGGTCCAGTCCGGCGACCTTCAGCCGATGCAGATATTCGCGGACCTGCTTGGTGTAGAGATAGCTGAGCTTGGCGAAGCCTTCGAGGATGCGATCGACGCCGCCGCCCGCCAGGATGGCGCGCGGCTCGGCGGTCTGCGGCTCGAGAGTGAGCGCGAAGATCGCTTCCTCGCCGGCGGCCAGGATCGAGTGAATCTGCTCGGCGCGCTCGGGACGCTTCTCCAGGAAATACTTGAGATGCATCGTGCCGTAGGCGACGTGGCGCGCCTCGTCCTGCATGCACAGCCGGAAGATCTTCTTCTCGACCTCGTTCAGCGCCAGCATCTCGCCGTTACGGAACAGCGTGAGCACGAAGCCTTCGGCGAGGATGTGCATCAGGGAGCTGGCGGTGGTGTAGTCCGGCGCCTCGATGATCGCGCGCAAGATCTGCTCGTTGGCCGGAGAGGCCTTGAGGAGCCCGCCGCCGTTGGCGAGCGCGCGCTTGCGGAAGACGTCGAGATGGCGCGCTTCGTCGGCGATCTGCGTTGCCAGGAAGCACTTCACCTCGTGAAAGTCGTGGTTGATGCGCCACATCCACTTGGCCGGCATGTCGGCGGCGATGAACTCGACCTCGGTGAGCGTCGTGCATAGCTGGCACATCGCTTTTTCGAGATCGTCGGGAAGCGGCTTCAGCTGGTCCCAGGGAATGTCGCGCGCCGAGCTCCATTGCCGCGCCACCGCCTCGTCGTAGAGCAGCGCGACGTTGTCGGCCCACACCAGGGACTTGTCGTTGATGTCGTAGCAGCCGAGGCTCGGCGTGTTGGCGGGAACCTCGCAGCCGCGCGGCGCCATGCTGCCGTGGGCGTCGCCGTAGTCGGGGACGGCGCCGTATCGTCCGCCGATCTGGTTGATGTCCTCGAGGCCCAGGCCGCGATCGTCACGGGGCTTCGCGCGCGCACCCCATCCCGTGGGGTTGGCACTCATCCAGCTCAGATCCACCGTGCCCCGATTTCGAATGTCGGCGGCGTAGTCCAGGACCTCCTGGACCTTTTGACTGAATCGCTGCATCTGACGAATCCTCCCGTGCTGTGCGCTTGACGGCGGTAGTGTGGCGAAAGCCTGTAGCACCGGGCGTGCCACCGCTCTGGATCATTCGATTTAATCAGATTATCAACTTCGCCGCGAGGAGGCGACGCAAGAAACGCACGCAACCGTTGGCGCGAATGGATTCACGGCCGAATCCTTCGGTTACAGGCCGTCCGAAGCGCGACTAGTCGAGCGCGACGCTGATCTCGGTGCGCGCGGCGCCTGCGGCGATGTGCGAGACGATCGAGCTGCGCGCCCGCTCTTCGAGGTGGAGGTCGCGGGTCAGGCCGGCGATGAAATGGCGGTCCATCTCGACCAGCGCCTGCTTGTAGGCCGCGGGCGCGTTGAACATGCCGGCGATCTCGACGAACGGGTCGGCGATCGAGCGCAGGTGCACGGTGCCGTCGGCGCCGTCGTGGCGCGCGAACGCCACGTACCGGCGGCGCTGGCAGTAGGCGATGATGGCGGCGAGATCCTGCGCGCTCGTCACGCGGCCGATCTCGAGCGCGAGCTTGGCTTCCTTGAGCCACGGCTCGCGATAGTTGTCCCACAGCCGGCAGTAGATCCGGTTGGCGGCCTCCGGAGCGTTGCCGAAGAGCTGGACCCAGGCGAGAAGATCGACCGCGAAGAACCCCGAGAACGTCGCCGGCGCCTGCTCCTCGAACGTTCGGCCCTGCTCCCGCAGGATGAAGCGCACCGGCTCCTGATCGCCGATCTCCTGCTCGATGAAACGGTTCTCGACCTCGGGCAGGTGCCGCGCCGGGTCGGCGTCCTGGGTGCGCAAGACCACCTGGCAGGCGCCGCAGGCGCCGTCCCGGCAGCGCCCGCTCGGCATGTCCACGGTGATCGCCTGGCGGAGCCCCTTCTTCTTCGCTTCCTCGATCAGGGTCCACAGGTAGACGTACGTCAGGTAGACTTCCTTGCGGTAGTACTCGTGGCGGTCGTAGATGTTGTCGGCGGGACCGTAGGCGGGATTCGCGCACCACAAGACGTGCCCGACGTGCTCGTTCGCGTCGTTGCGCTTGATGACGTAGAGCGCCGGCACGCCGATGAAGCACTCCCTGACGATGCGGCCGAGCGTCGGCAGATCGGGCACCCGGTCGAGCGCGAGCTTCTGCATCGCGCCCGCGAAGCTCATGCGGCCGAGCTCGGCCCAGACGTTGCCGTAGAGCTTGACGCCGAGCTCCTCGCCGAAGGCCGGCTTGAAGGTCCGCCACACGTAGTAGACGTGGCCGAAGAGCGATTTCAGCGCGTCGGCGGCGATCTCCTCGAGGTCCTTGCCGAGCAGCGCGCAATGCGTCCTGGTGAACTCCAGAATCGGATCTTCGCCCGCCATGTCGTCACCCCGCCGCTGCGGCGCGGGTCAGCCGCCGGCCTTCAGCATCCTGACCTTGTGCCAGCCGTCCTCGTAAGGAGTCACGAAGAACAATTCGAGCCGCATCTCGCTCATCAGCCAGCGGCCGTCGATCTTGCGATAGCGGTCGTGCTCGAGCCCCGAGATCCACGCGCCGACGTCGCCGCGGAAGGTACAGGCCTGCCACAGGTACCACTTGCCGCGCGCGTGCACGCCGTCGGCGTCGACGTCGATCTCGGGCTGCAGGAAATGGTGGACCGCGAACAGGATGTTCTGCGAGACCTCGGTGAAGAACTTGCGCAGCTCGGCGTGCCCGCGATGCACGCCGAAATCCGCCCCGCCGTCCCAGACGGCGTCTGCCGTGAACAGCGGCAGCATGCGCTCGGGGTTGTAGCGGTCGTCGCAGGCCGCCGCGTAAGCGTATTTCAGGCGCCGGATCGCCTCGAGGTCCTCGAACCTCTGCACCCGCCGCTCCAGGGATTGCAGTCGTTGCTCATCCATCGTCGAGCCTCCGCGCGTGGCCTCATCGGTCGCGGCCTGCAGGGTTCCCCGGCAGGTAGCCGAGGTAGGCGTCGTAGAGATCGGTGCGGCGGTCGGTCATCGGATCGTTGAACTCCGACCAGTGGCGGTAGCGCGCCTGCGAGACGTTGATCTCGGCGATGACGAGCGCCGGTTCTTCGGCCGACGCCGGCCCGGCCACGAAGCCGCCGGTGGGATCCACCACGCAACTGTTGCCGATGAACAGGCAGCCGCGCTCCTCGCCGACGCGGTCCGCGCAGATGGCGAAGACCGAGTTCATCAGCGACATCTGCTGCGCCGAGTACGCCGCGGTGGGCTTTTCCTTGGTCTGCAGCGGCGGCACGTTCACCCAGTTGGTCGGATCGCAGATGATGTCGGCGCCTTGCGCGGCGAGGATCCGGCTGACTTCCGGGAACCACACGTCGTAGCAAATGCGCATGCCGACCCTTCCGAACGGCAGCTCGAACACCGGGTAGCCGAGGTCGCCGGGTTCGAACCAGAGCTTCTCCTCGTTCCAGAGATGGGTCTTGCGGTAGGTGCCGACGTGGCCCTCGGGACCGATCAGCACCGCGCTGTTGTACAACCGGCGGCCTTCGCGCTCGGCGATCCCCGCGCAGACGTAGACGCCGAGGTCGCGCGCCGCCCCGGCCCACGCCTCGGTCGTGGCGCCGCCGGGGACCTTCTCGGCGAGCGCGAAACACTCGCCGCGCGAATTGAAGACGTACCCGGTGTTGCAGAGCTCGGGCAGGACCATCAGCGTGACGCCCTGCCGCGCGGCGTCGTGGATCATGCGCAGCGAGCCGGCGACGTTCCGCTGCTTGTCTCCCACCTGGGGATGAACTTGGAGCGCGGCGACCTTGATGCGGCTCTCGCCGCCTCGCTCCCGCTTGTCGGTCGTCGGGTTTCCCATCAGGGCGCTCCGCTGGGACGGGTCAGGTCCAGTTGCCTGTCAATGGCGCGCCGGCGCGAATCACGGCACGGGTCCTCGCTGAAGCCACGCTCGGCGAGGAGGCCTCCGTCGGACACGAGAAAGCGGCCGGCAGGCGCGAAGCTCTTCTCGCCGTTCCGGCGAAGGGCCGTCCCAAAACCGCTGCAAGCGCCCGCGATGGCCTCTTCCATCTCGGCCTCCCTGAGAGCAAGCGCTGCTCCGAGCCGCGGCGGAATGACTTTCGCCGCGGTGCTGATGACGGCAATCCGCGTGCCACCCTGCCGATGCGGATTTCGGGCGCTTAGCGCGCCGGCGCTGGCCCCTTCGGAATCAGTTGCCGGGCGGTCTGTGAGAAAAGGGAGCAGTCGCCGGCTTCAGCTCCAGGGCGTAGGCCAGGTTGCAGCGCTTCGAGAGATGCTCGGGCGTATACGCCTCGAACCCGTGGCGCGTGTAGAGCGCGATCGCCTCTGTGAGGACGGTGGCGGTCTCGAGGACCACGCGCCGGAAGCCGAGCGTCTTCGCGTCGGCCAGCGCCGCGTCGAGCAGACGCCGTCCGAGGCCGAGGCCGCGGGCGTGCGGCTCGAGGTACATCTTGCGCAGCTCGCAGGTCTCGGCATCGACGGCGAACAGGCCGACGCAACCGACGATGCGACCACCCGGCTCTTCGAGGACGTGGAAGCTGCCGCCGCGCGCCCGATACGTCGCCTCGATGTCGTCGAGATCGGCGTCGGTGCCGCCGGGGTCGGCGGCGAGGCCGTATTCTTCGAGAACCGCGAACACCAGAGCGCGAACCGCGCGCGCATCGGCGTTCACGGCCGGCCGCAGGCGAACGTCCCGCGAGTGGCTCATGTCGACGAGGGTGACCACGGCCGTGAATACGGCTCGCGCTGCTGTAGCGTGCCGGTCTCTGCGACGCAAGGCGGCGGAGCGGCGCGGCGGCGCTGCCTCCCGGGAGATGGCGATCGCTCAGTTACAGCCTCACGCCGCGCGCAGGCGGGTCGCCATCTCGTCGCGGTCGGGGCCGAGGCGGAAGGGCTCGCGCTGGTGGCGGCGCTGCCAGACGGCGACGATGCGCTGGAGCACATCCGGCGACCCGAGCAGGCTCTTCGGCGAGTCGAGCATGTTGAAGACGCGCAGAAAGGCGCGCAGGACCACCGCGTCCTCGCGCAGCGCGGGCACGAGGCCGTCGCGGATCAGGGAGCGCAGGTAAGCGCCCGGATCCACGGAGCCGTCCGGGCGCTCGAAGGTCAAAGGGTCGATCCCGGCGCGCGCCAGCCCGGCCGCGCGGATGGCGGCGTGGTCCTGGTCGCGCATGTCCTCGTACCAGGGCACCAGCTCGCGCGCGATCTCGGCGTGCAGCGCCCGCGCGAAGCCGAGCGGGTCCCCGGGGTGGCGCGCCCAGGCGTCGGCGAGCATCCAGGCCGACAGCCAGCCGAGCGTGCAGCCCCGGCCCGAGAGCGGATTCGCGTGCACCAGCGCGTCGCCCACCGGGAACAGGCCGAGCGCGAGCGGAGCATCGTCGCGGACGAAGAGGCGCAGCGTGTCGTTCAGGTCGCCGAAGCCGTGGACCCGGGTGATCGGCGCCGAGACCGCCGGATCGACCCACGAGCGCGTCGCCGGAATGGCCGCGGCGGCGGCCTGGAAGACGCGCTCGCGCACCACCCTGCGCAGCTCCCGGTCCTCGGGCGCGGCGGCCAGCGTGATCGAGAAGATCCGCGAGTCGCCGGGAAAGATGGCGTACTTCATGTAGCCGAGGTCGGCGCCGATCGGGCCGTCGATGGGCGGCGGCTCGACGCCCTCGTGCAGCCGGTAGAAGCGCGTGCAGTAGAAGATCCCGCACGGCTGCACCTCGGACTCGAGCGGCGCCGCGCCGATCGCCGCCAGCCACTCGCGGAGCCGTGTACGCCGCCCCGAGGCGTCCACCACCAGGTCGGCGGCGATGCGCTCGGCGCCGCTCTCGGCGGCTCGGGCGCGCACTCCGCGCACCTGCGGCAGGCCGGTCGACGCGTCCGGCGAGGCCTCGAGGCCCTCGACCATCACGCGGTCGCGGTAGACGACGTCGGTCGAGGCGGCGAGATGCCGCCGCAGCACCCAGTCGAAGGTGATGCGCCGGCAGGCGAGGAGGGTGAGATCCTCGTCCGCGGGGAGCAGCGCCGCCTGGGTGTCGCCGACGATCTCGGCGAGGCGCAGCGGCGCGGCGCCGGCGGCGAGCAGGGCCTGGTAGAAGTCCGGGGCGCGGTCGCGCACCGAGTTGTGGAGCCTGGCGAGGAAGGCGTGGGAATGGCGTGCCTGAGGCGTGCCAGGCCGCTGCCAGCTCTCGAAGGCCTCTACCGCGCTCGCGCAGACGGGGATCGCGTCCCGCTCGAGCACCGTCACGCGCTCGCCTGAGCGTGCGAGCGCGAGCGCCGCCGCCATCCCGGTCGCGCTCCCGCCGATCACGACCACGTGTCGTCGGGTCATTCCCGTCTCCCGAACCCCGGCCGCCGCGGCTCGCCGAGGGCGCGTGGGCTCTCCAGCGCGTTTCCGAGACGGCGACGTAACCCCGCGGGTGCGCGTTGGCTAGCACGCGCCCGGACTCGGCCACAAGCGGGAACGGACACGAGGACGGACCGAGTACCGATCTTTTTGACGGATCGGACTCCCTGTGGTAGCGGCCGCCCGAACCGCCCGGTGATCTTGCAAGGAGCGCCCAATGGAATTCGGTCTCGGCGTCAGCACCCACATAGGCAACTGGGAGATCATTCGCTACCTCGAAGAGCTCGGCTACGACCGCGCGTGGGTCGGCGATTCGCAGATGATCTGGTCCGATTGCTACGCGACGATGGCGCTGGCGGCCCATCATACGAAGCGGATCAAGATCGGCACCGGGGTGGCGATCGCCGGGACGCGCATCGCGCCGGTCACCGCGCACTCGATCGCCAGCATCAACCAGATCGCGCCGGGCCGGGTCTTTCTCGGACTCGGCACCGGTCATACGGCAATGCGCGTGATGGGCCAGGATCCGATCAAGACCAGCGAGTTCCGCGAGTACCTGCGCGTGGTGCGGGCGCTGCTCGACGGCAAGGCGGTCGACTACACCTATCGGGGCAAGACCCGCGAGATCCAGTTCATCCATCGCGGCCGCTACTTCATCAATCTCGACAATCACATCCCGATCTACGTGGCGGCGAACGGACCGAAAGCGCTGGAGGCCACCGGGGCTCTCGCCGACGGATGGATGACCGTGGGCGGAAAGCCGGAAGTCGCCGGGCCCAAGCTGGAGCTGATCCGGCGCGGCGCCGAGCGGGCAGGACGCTCTTTGCCCGCCGATTTCCATACCGCCTTCATCACCACCAGCTGCGTGCTGCGCCCCGGAGAGAAGCTCACCGACCGGCGCGTCATCGACGAAACCGGCTCATGGGTGATGTGCGAGCTGCATTTCTTCTACGAACTATGGAAGGAGTCGGGCGAGAAGGACGAGCTGATACCACCCTATTTCGCCAACGTGTGGAGCGACTATCTCGAGCACGTGAATCGCTTCAGCCTGCCGGAGAATGCGCGCTTCCGGCAGATTCACGACGGCCATCTGGTCTATTTGCAGCCCGCGGAGCGCGGCTTCGTGACGCCCGACGCGATTCGCGCCGGCTGCCTGGTGGGAACCCCGGAGGAGATCATCGCGCAGCTACGCGCCGTCGAGAAGGCCGGCGTTCGGGAAATCACGCTGTGGCCCCCGATGGACCACGAGCGCAAGGTGATCCGGGATTTCGCCGAGCTGGTGATGCCCGCGTTCCGCTAGCCGGATACGGCCGACCGAAGTCGAAAAAGGGGTCGGGAGTCATTTGCCAAGCAAAAGACTCCCGACCCCTTTTTATGTGCTTGTGCGGGGGCGATCGTCTGTGGTTCATGGGCGCGGCGGCTGCCTCCTTTGGCGCCACTCAGGAAAGGGGGTGTCATGGGCGTCGACTGTGGCGTTCTATTCGGGTTTCGCAATCCGCCCTTCAAGAAGCGTCCCTGGGCGGACCTCTATCGAGACGAGCTCGACCTCGTCGTCGAGTCGGAAAAGCTCGGCTACGGGCACACTTGGCTGACCGAGCACCACTTCGCCGCCGACGGCTATTCGCCTTCGCTGATGGCGATCGCCGCAGCGGTGGCGGCGCGGACGGGCAAGATCCGCATCGGGACCTTCGTCGTACTGCTGCCGCTGCACGATCCGATCACCGTGGCGGAGGACGCCGCCACGGTGGACATCATCTCCAACGGGCGCTTCGATCTCGGCGTCGGTCAAGGCTACGTCCCCTACGAGTTCGACCCCCGCGGCATTCGCCACCACCAGCGCGCCCGCCGCATGGAGGAAGGCTTGCACGTTCTGCGCGGGCTACTCGGCGGAGAGAAGCTCAGCTTCCACGGCGAGCACAACCATCTGGAAGCCATCCGCATTCAGCCGCCGCCCGTGCAACGCGAGCTGCCGATCTGGGTCGGCGCGCGGGCCGACAAGGCCATCGATCGCGCCGCGCGCCTCGGCTTTCATTTCGCCTCGGTGGGAGTGGGGCACCACCGCGGCAAGTACCTCGCGGCGCTGAAGCGTCATGGTCGCGATCCCGCCGATTTCAAGATCGTCCAGCTCGTCACCTGTTACTGCGCCGAGACGCGCGCGAAGGCGTGGGACGACATCGCCGACGGCTTCCATCACGTGCTCAAGTACTATCACGACTGGGCGGTCGCTTCGGGCGACATCACGGGCGACATCGAGGGCCTGGCCGTGCCCACGCCCGAACGGTTCCGCAAGCAGCAGAGCGGCGAGTTCTTCGGCGAGCCGGCCCTGGTCGGCACTCCGGATGAAGTCCGGGCCGGGCTTCAGGACTACCTCGAGCGTTCGCCGAGCTCGCACCTCGCGCTCTACATGTCGATACCGGGGAACGATCGCGAGAACACGCGGCGATCGATGGAGCTGTTCGCCCGGCACGTGATGCCCGAGTTGCGCTGACGCGCGGCCCTCGGAACTCGGCGAACGCCGAGCAGGAGAGCGTGCGGCGGCCGGCGGCACACGGCGGCCCTACACAGGGCGGCCCGCGCGGCCCGCGCGCGCCAACACGCGCGCGCACACGCCGCGCGCGGCAACTCGACCGCCTGGTCGCGAGCGTGATAGGCGTCGTCGCCGGGCTCGCCGGACCGGGACCGTCGCAAGCTCTGGCGACCCCGATCACGGGCCGAAAGCCGGCGGAGGAAGGCGCATGAAGTACGTCGGAGCGCGGGTCCCTTCACTGATCCATCGCCAGCTCGTCGCGGGGCGAGGCCAATACGTTGCCGACATCCACCTCGACGGGATGCTCCACGCGGCCGTCTCGCGAAGCCCGTACGCGCACGCCCGGATCGTGCGCATCGACACGACGGCGGCGCGCCGCGAGCCCGGGGTGGTCGACGTCGTGACGGGAGACGAGCTGCGGGAGAAGACGCGGCCGATCCCACAAGCCTTCGACCCGCAATCGATGGGGGCGAAGGCGGTCGACTGTTACGCTCTGGCGACCGACCGGGTGCGCTACGCGGGAGAGGCGGTCGCCGCAGTGATCGCCGAGGACAAGCGCGCGGCGCGCCGCGCGGCCGACCGCATCGAGGTGGAGTACGAGGAGCTGCCGGTGATCGTCGATCCGGTGCGGGCGATGGCCGCCGGCGCCCCGCTTCTCGTACCCTCGTGGGGCGACAACGTGCTGCTCGCGCAGCAGTTCACCGCCGGGGATATCGACGCGGCGTTCCGGGAGGCCGACGGCCGGCTCTCGGGTGAGCTGCGGACGCAGCGCTACACGGCGGCCCCGCTCGAGCCGCGCGGCTACGTCGCGGCCTGCGATCCGTTCACCGGGGAGCTGACGTTTTGGGCTTCGACGCAATGCCCGCACCCGCTGCGGGTCTTCCTCGCCGGGACTCTCGGGCTGCCGGAGACCGCCATCCGCGTCATCCAGCCGCGGGTCGGCGGCGCGTTCGGCCAGAAGATCCCCATGTTTCAGGAGGAGCCCCTCGTCGCGTACCTGGCGGTGAAGCACGGGCGGGCGGTCAAATGGATCGAGGAGCGCGGGGAGAATCTGCTCGCCGGTGGTCACGCCCGGGAGATGCTGCTCGGCTACGAGGTCGCCCACGCGGCAGACGGCCGGATCCTCGGCCTGCGGGTGCGCGTGGTCGCGGATGTCGGCGCGCCCTCCGCCTTGTGCGGCTGGGCGATGTCCTACGTGACGGCCTACTGCATCCCGACCGTCTACAAGATCCCCAACTGCCACGTCGATCTCTTCTCGGTCGTCACCAACAAGTGCCCCTGGAACGCCTACCGCGGCTTCGGCAAGGAGACCGCATCGTTCCTGATGGACCGGATCGTCGATCACGTCGCCGCCGCGTGCGGCCGGGACCGGACCGAGGTGCGCCTGCGGAACTTCATCCAGCCCGGCGAGTTCCCCTACTCGCAGCCGTCGGGCGCCGTGCTCGACAGCGGCGACTATCCGAAAGCGCTGCGCCGCGTGCTCGAGATGATCGATTACGAGGCCTTCCCGAAGCTCCAGGCGGAGGCCCGCCGGCAGGGTCGCCGTGTCGGCATCGGCATCGGCCAGGAACTGACGCCCGAGGGCTGCTCCGTGCCGAGCTCGATCCTGGTATCGGGGTACGACGCCGCGACCTTGCGGGTCGACCCCTCCGGAACCGTCACCGTCCTCACCGGCGTGACCTCGCCGGGAACCGGCAACGAGACCGCGATGGCGCAGATCGCCGCGGACGCCCTCGGCATCGACATCGCCGACGTCCGGGTCGTGCAGGGCGACACGGCGATCTGCCCGTTCGGGCTCGGCAACTACAGCTCGCGGAGCGTGATCATCGGCGGATCGGCGGTCCACGTGGCGGCGACCGAGATCCGCGAGAAGATGGCGAGGGTCGCGGCGAAGCACCTCGAGGCGGCGCCGCAGGACATCGACGTACGCGACGGACGCTTCTTCCTTCGCGGCGCGCCCAGCCGTTTCGTCTCGTTCCGGAAGGTCGCGGATCTCGTCTACCGGCACGCCTACGAAGACGCCCGCGACGTCGAGCCCGGTCTCGAGGTGACGCGCTACTTCCGCCATCCGAACGTCTACCACCAGCCGGAGGTCGACGGGCGCTTCAGCTCGTATCCCTCCTGGCCGAACCAGACCGTCGCCTGCATCGTCGAGGTGGACCCCGACACCGGGGTCGTGAAGATCCTCCGCTACTGCGGCGTCCATGACAGCGGCGTGGTCGTGAACCCGCTGATGGCGGAGGGAAACCTCCACGGCGGGACGGTGCAAGGAATCGGCGGAGCGCTCTTCGAGCAGCTCGTCTACGACGAGATCGGCCAGCTCGTCACCGGGACCTTTCTCGACTACACGCTGCCGACCGCGGTGGACGTACCCCGCCTCGAGATCGAGCATCAGGAGACCCCCTCGCCGTTCACCCCGCTCGGCACGAAGGGAGTCGGCGAATCCGGTGTCACCGGCCCTCTCGGAGCGCTCTGCGGCGCGGTCGAGAACGCCTTTCCCGAGCTGAAGCTGCGCTTCACCGCGATGCCGCTGACGCCGCAGCGGGTGTGGAGGGC
>JACPRU010000039.1 GCA_016189835.1 Deltaproteobacteria bacterium
CCCGAAGGCATCATCGTGGTGACCGGCCCGACGGGCAGCGGCAAGAGCAGCACGCTGTGCGCGATGATCCAGGAGATCTTCACGCCGGAGCGCAACATCGTCACGATCGAGAATCCCGTCGAGTTCAACTTGAAGGGCATCACCCAGGTCGAGATCAACGAGAAGCAGGATCTCACTTTCGCCTCGGTGCTGCGGTCGGTTCTTCGTCAGGACCCCGACGTGATCATGGTCGGCGAGATCCGCGACGGCGAGACCGCCGAGGTCGCGTTCCGCGCCGCGCAGACCGGGCACCTGGTGCTCTCGACGCTGCACACCAACGACACGGTATCGACGATCACCCGCCTGGTCGACATCGGCGTCGAGCCCTACCTGATCGCCTCCTCGCTGATCGCGGTCGTCTCGCAGCGGCTGGTTCGCAAAGTCTGCGAGCATTGCGCCGAGCCGGTCGTGCCCGAGGTGCCGGCGCTCGCCGCCCGAACGCACGGACAGCGCCGCGGCAAGGGCTGCGCCGCCTGCCACCAGACCGGCTTCGCGGGCCGCACCGGCGTGTACGAGACGCTGGTGGTGACCAAGGGGATCCAGCGGCTGATCGAGTCCAAGGCCACCGAGAGTCAGCTGCGCGCGCTCGCCGAGGAAGAGGGGATGGTGTCGCTTCGCGAGAACGCCCTGGCCAAGGTGCAGGCGGGGATCACGACCGGCGACGAGGCGACGCGGGTGATCCAGTTCGACACCCGCGGACCGCAGTGCCCGCAGTGCATGAGCGCCGTCGAAGACCACTTCATGACCTGTCCTTACTGCCGCCACACGCTGCGCACCGCGTGCGCCGGCTGCGGCAAGCCGCTGAAGAAGAAGTGGACGAGCTGCCCCTATTGCGGCGCGGTCGCGGCCCCGGAAGCCAAGGGGCCGTCGCCGGCCGCCGGCCCGCCGGCGACGGAGGAGCCGCCGGCCAGCTACGGCCGGCTCACGGCCATCGAGGCCGCCGGCGGCGTGCGCGAGAAGCCCCGCATCCTGATCGTCGACGACTACGCGGACGTCCGCATGCTGGTGCGCACCGCGCTGCAAGCCGGCGGCGACGTGATCGTCGACGAGGCCGAGAACGGCGCGGCCGCGCTCGCCGCGGTCGAGAAGGAGCACCCGCACCTGGTGGTTCTCGACCTGATGATGCCCGGCATGGACGGTTTCGAGGTCTGCCGACAGCTGCGCTCGAACTTGAAGACCGCATTCATTCCCATCCTCATGCTGACCGCCCTGGCGGACACCAAGAGCAAGAGCCTCGGCTTTCTCGCAGGCACCGACGACTACCTGGTCAAGCCGTTCGACAACGCCGAGCTGCGCTCGCGAGTCTCCTGGCTGCTACAGCGCTCGTACCGGATCGGCGGCGGCACGGCGCCGGCGGCGAAGTAGGACCGCTCCTACGCGGCGAACGAGACCTCGAAGATCGTGCCTCCCTCCGGGGGGAAGGCGACGTTCACCGCTCCGCCTTGGACGTCGACGAGCGTCTTGACGATGAACAGGCCGAGGCCGGTAGAGTCCACGCGCCGCGTGCCGATCTCGCCGGAACGCTGAAAGAGCTTGGCGCGCAGCTCCGGCGCGATCCCGGGGCCCTCGTCCTGCACGCGGATGCGCACCCGCCCGTCGACGACCGCCGTCTCCACCAGCACCCGGCCGTCGGGCGGGGAGAACTTGATGGCGTTGTTGACGAGGTTGGCGAGCACTCGGTCGATCAACCGCCGGTCGAGGACCGCGCTCGGGGACGAAGCATCGAGCCGGGCTTCGAGGCGGATGCGGTTCACGCGGGCGCGGCTCTCCTGATGGCGCAGCACGTGCTCGACCATCTCGTTCACGGAGAGCGGCTCGAGCCTCGCCTGCAGCGAGCCGCTCTCGATCCGCGAGGCGTCGACGAAGTTGATCGCCAGCGTGAGAGCCGAGTGGGCGTTGGCCTCGATGCGAGCGAGAAACTCCTCGCGCTGCGGATCGTCCGGCGGGGCGTCGCGCAGGATCTCGGCGAAGCCGAGCACCGCCGTCAGCGGATTCTTGAGATCGTGCGAGAGCATCGACAGGAGGTCCTGGCGCATCCGCTCGACCCGCTTGCGTTCGGTCGCGTCCTCCGTGGTGCCGACATAGCCGAGCAGCTCGCCGCCGGCCGAGCGCACCGCCGCCGCGCACACGCGGACCCAGCGCAGATCTCCGCGAGGCGTCAGGTAGCGGGTCTCGAGAGCGATCTCGGCGGCCTTCGCCTGCACGGCTTCCTGCCACTGCGCGCGAAAGCGCTCGACGTCCCGCGGATGCACGGCGCGGAACCAGCCGTCCCCCAGCGCCTGCTCGGCGTCGAGGCCGGCCGCCTCTTGCCAGCGGGGATTCGTGTACACGCACCCGCCCCGCGGATCGGTATGGAAGACGCCGACCGGGACCGCGGCGAGCAGCATGCGGAACAGCCCTTCGCCCTGTCGCATTCGCCGCGATTCTATCCTGGCGCGGGCCTTCCCGAAACAGCGCTCACGCGCTCCGTTCGATCCGTTCGATCCGTTTGACGGCGAGCATCGACCTGGACTAGGTGAGCTGCACCATGAGACGACTCACTCTGTTGGTCGTGGCGGTGCTGGCCGGCACCCTCGGATGCCGCGGGCAAGAATCTCAGGAGGCCTCCGGCGGCGGCCCCGCCGTTTCCGGCAAGATCAAGGCGCTGGGCTCGAGCACCGTCCTGCCGCTCGCCAAGTCGCTGGCCGACGCCTTCGCGAAGGCTCATCCCGGCACCGAGTTCGAGATCGAGCAGAGCAACTCGAACTGGGGGCTCGGCGCGCTGCGGCCGGGAATGACCGACATCGCGCTGTCGACGAAGCCGCCCGGCGAGGACGACAAGGCCCTGGTAGCGCACCGCCTCGGGCGCGACGGTCTGTGCGTGATCGTCCACAAGAGCAATCCGGTCGAGGCGCTGTCGGACGATCAGCTGCGCGGCATCTTCCAGGGCAAGATCGTCAACTGGAAGGAAGTCGGCGGCAACGACACGCCGATCGTCCGCTTGAACCACTCGGAGGTGCGCACGTCGCTCGTGCTGTTCGTAGCCCACCTCGGGCTCCAGGTCTCGGACATGAAGTACACCGACATCGTCATCGGCAGCGACAGCGAGGGCGTGCAACTGGTGTCGAACAAGCCCGAGGCCATGACGTATCTGTCGATAGCCTCGGCGCTCGGCGCGGTGGCCGGCGGCAGCCCGCTCAAGCTGATCGGCCTGCGCGGCGTGGCGCCGACGGTCGCCAACGTCGAGAACGGAACCGTTCCCGTGGTCTACGACGTGAGCCTCATCACCAAGGACGCGCCGAATCCGCAGACCCGGGCGTTCGTGGAGTTCGCCACCTCGCCCGCCACCGCCGACATGCGCAAGGAAAAGAACTTCGCTCCCGCGGTCCAGGAGGCGGCCGGGTAGAGCGCGAGACCGTTCAGACCGCTCCCGTGCCCGCGCGTCCGTCCGGGGGGACCACCAGCACCGGGCGCGAGGATCGGCGGATCACCTGCTCGGCCACGCTGCCGAGCAGCAGGCGCCCGGCGCCGGTTCGACCGTGCGTGGCGATCACCACCAGGTCGGGCCGCCGATCGGCGATCGCGTCGACGATCACCGCTGCGGGAGATCCGATGCGGACGAGGATCTCGTGCTCGATGCCGCCGAGACGCTGCCGCGCGATGCCGGCCAGGCGCTCGCGCGCTTCCTCTTCCGCCCAGGAGCCGCCCCCCATCGCCGGTTCGGGGCGCGCGTGCCGCTCGGGGACGGCGGCGGCGAGCCCGGGAACGGCGTGCAGGAGCGTGAGGCGCGCCCCGCACGCGCGCGCCAGCTCGGCGGCCGCTTCGAGCGCGGCGAGCGAGGCCTCGTCGAAATCGATCGGAGCGAGAATTCCTTCGAGCCGCTTCGGAAATCGATGCATGGAGCCTCCCGGACGAACCCGCTCGCTCAGCCGAACAGCGCCCGCTCGAGCGTCTCGACGTCGATCCCGTGGGTGGTATCGACCGTCACCTGACGCGCCCCCGCCATCGGGGCGAGTGGCGCGAACCGCTTCTTCTGGCCGAGATACACCTCCCACGTCGCGTCCGAGACGCTGTCGCCGCGCGCCGCGCGCGCGTCGAGCCGGCGGTGAATCTCGTCCTCGCGCGCGCGGCACTCGACGAAGACCAGCCCGACGCCGGCCCGCGCCGCCAGCTCGGCCAGCGCCCGGCGCTCCGCGTCGTCCTGGAGCGTGGAATCGACGATCGCCCCGCGCCCGGCGGCGAGCCGCCGGGCGGCCCGCTCGCGCAGCGCCGCGTAGGTCCGCCGGGCGAGCGCCGGCGAGTAGAGATCCTCGGCCCGCACGCGCTCGGCGGCGGCGATCTCCTTGCGCACCACGTCGGAGGAATAGACGGCGAATCCGCTGAGCTCGCTCGCCACCCGCGCGACGGTCGACTTCCCGCTGCCGGAGAGGCCGAGCACGGCGATCAGGGCGGGCGGCGGCGCTCCACGACCGTAGCGCGCGGCGAGCCGGAAATAGCGCTCGGCGCCGTCGCGCGCGCTCGCGCGCCGCGCCGCCGGCAGCTCCGCGTCGCGGCTCTTCAGGGTCTCCACCTTGCCGCGCACGTGGGCGCGATGGGCCGCGTAGAACGGCAGCAGGCCCTCGAGATCCGCATCCTCGGCGCAGGCCGCGTAGGCGCGCGCGATCTCCTCGGAAAGCTCGGGGAAGCCCAGGAAGTCGATCTCCATGGTGAGGAACGCGAGCTCCGAGGCGACGTCGCCGGTGCGCAGGCGTTCGTCGAACTCGACGCAGTCGAACACGACGATCTCCTCCCCCGGCAGCAGGCAGACGTGCTCGGGGCGCAGGTCGCCGTGTCCCTCGCGAACGAAGCCGAGCGCGGCGCGGCGCTCGAGCAGCGCGCGCCGGTCGTCGATGAAGGCGAGCGCGGCGCGCTCGATGCGCTCGCGGTCGGCGCGCCGCAGTGTGTCGCCGACGAAATCGTCGGTCTCGCGCAGGTTGTCGATCACCCTTCGCCGCACCGCCTCGACCGAGCCGATGCGCTCGCCGTCGCCGCGCGGGCACAGCCGATGGAATTCGGCGAGGCGCCGCGCGAGCGCCGCCACCGGCACCGCGGTCGGCCCCTCCCGGTCGAGGCGGCGGTCGAGCATGCGCTCGTCGGGAAGGCGGACCATGCGAACGGCGTACTCCTCGACGACGCTCCCGTCCGGGGAGGCGCCCACCGCCGCGACGATCAGGCGCCCGTCGCGGCGCACGATCGGCGCCACACCGAGGTACACGCGCGGCGCCAGGCGTCGATTGAGCCGCACCTCCTCGTGACAGAAGTGACGGCGGCGCTCGAGCGTCGAATAGTCGACGAACGTCAGGCGCACCGGTTTCTTCACCTTGTAGACGAAGCCGTCGACGAGGAAGACCCACGAGATGTGGCTGTGGCGCTCCTCGATCCGCCGCGGACGCTCGGGATAGGCCTCCGGCCGGCGCAGCGCCTCGAGCACCGGCGAGGCGGCGTGGGCGGCGAGCACCGGCGGCCTCACTCGGGCTCCAGGGCGATCAGCTGCGGCACGCGGCGCACGTAATCCAGCGCGTAGGCGAGCTCGCCCTCCGCCTCGGCGTGCAGCGTGAACAGACGGTCGCCCGAGCGCACCCGCTCGCCGCGGCGCACGTGCAGCTCGATGCCCGCCGCGCTCGCGATGGGAGCGCCGGCGAGCTTAGCGGCGCGTGCCAGGCGGCGATTGTCGAACGACTCGATGCGCCCGTCGCGCTCGGCTACGACGTCGTGCACGAAGGCGGCGCGCGGGGGCTCGCGGAACCCTCCCTGCGCCTCGCAGATCGCCCGGAATTTCCTCCAGGCCGAGCCGTCGTCCAGACAGCGGGCGGCGGCGCCGAGGCCCGCTCCGCGTGCGGCGGCGCCGCACAGCTCGAGCAGCCGCGCCGCCAGCGCGAGCGCGCGCTCGCGCAGATCCGCCGGGGCCCGCGGCGCGCGCTGCAACACCGCGAGCACGTCGCTCGCCTCGAGCGCGGGGCCGATGCCGCGCCCGACCGGCTGGCTGCCGTCGGTCAGCACCGCGTGCACCGCCAGGCCGAAGCCGAGACCGATGCGAGTGAGGCGATCGAGCAAGCGATCGGCCGCCTGCTCGGAGCGCACCTTGGCGGTCGAACCGACCGGGACGTCGATCACCACGTGGGTCGCTCCGGCCGCGATCTTCTTCGACAGCACCGAGGCGACGAGCTGTCCTTCGCTGTCGAGATCGAGCACGCGCTCGACGCGGATCAGCGCGTCGTCGGCCGGGCTCAGGCCCACGGCCTCGCCCCAGACGATGCAGGCTCCCTCTCGCTCGACCACCCGCCGCATCGCCGCGACGTCGAGGGCCACCGGGGCGATCACCTCCATGACGTCGGCCGTTCCGGCCGGAGACGTGATGGCGCGCGACGAGGTCTTCGGCATCACCAGCCCCGCGGCGGCGGCGATCGCCACCACGATCGGCGTCGTGCGATTGCCCGGCAGCCCGCCGACGCAGTGCTTGTCGGCGACCAGCGGCCGTCCCCAGTCCAGGCGCTCTCCCACCTCCAGCATGGCGCGCGTCAGCGCCTCGGTCTCGCGCTCGTCGAGGTGATCGCCGCCGCAGGCCGCGACGAATCCGGCGATCTCCACCTGCGAATAGCTCCCCGCCACGATCTCCTCGACGATGCGGCGGATCTGGCCGGCTTCGAGGTGGTGGCCGTAGATCTTCGCGCGCACGGCCGCCATCGACTCGATCGGCGCCGGGTGGCTGAAGCGCGCGGCTTCTCCCTCGCGCGCGCCGAGCAGGCGCCACGCCGACTCGGACAGGCCCGCCTCGCCGTGGCCGACGAGCTCGCCGTGGACGACGTTCAGGGTGGCGACGATGCGGCGCTCGCCGAGCTCGATCTGCACCCGCGACTGCGCCTCGAAGCCCTCCGAGCGGCAGACGTGGCAGGAGCGCCGCATGTAGACCACCGGCTCCTGGTATGTATCGATCCCCATCCGGCAGAGCCGCAGCCAGTGGCCGCGCGTCGAGCCGGACGCGTGCGGATCGGGGTCGTCGAAGCTGCCGGCCGCCATGATTTCCTCCCTCTGCACCGGGCGCTGCCAGAAGCGGGCTCCCGCCGTCAGAGCCTACCAGCGGGAACGGCACGCGCCTACGGGCTGCTGGATCCCGTTCGCCCCGCGGGGAGGGGATTGACGGAGGCGTCCGCCGGTGGCAACGCGATGCGCAGCGGCAGCGTCCGCGACCGCGAGCCCGTGCCGGGAGAGCTGCTCGAGGTCCACGACACCGAACGGAGGGTGCGATGAGCGATTCCCCCGCGAGCGCCGATCCTCTCGTGCGCGAGATCGATCCGGTCTGCGGCATGACGGTCCGTGCCGAGAGCCCGCACCGCACGCTGCACGAGGGACGCGCCTACGGCTTCTGCTCCGCCCACTGCGTGGAGAAGTTCCGCCGAGACCCCGCGCGCTACCTCGCGCCGGCCCGCGAGGAGCCGCCGTCGCGCGGCCGCCGCGAGCCGCCCGCGCGCGCTCCCGCCCCGCCGCCCGCCGCCGGCCGCTACCTCTGCCCGATGGATCCCGAGGTCGACGAGCGCCGGCCGGGGAGCTGCCCGAAGTGCGGCATGGCGCTCGAGATGCGCGCCGCGTCCGGCGGCGAGGAGGAGAACGGCGAGCTCGCCGACATGCGGCGGCGATTCGTCGTCGCCGTCGTGTTCTCGCTGCCGCTCGCGGTGATCGCCATGCGCGAGATGCTGCTCGGCGGCTGGCTCGCTCGCCTGGCGTCGGCGCGGACGCTCGCCTGGGTCGAGCTCCTGCTGGCGACGCCCGTCGTCGTCTGGGCGGGCTGGCCGTTTCTCGTCCGCTTCACGGCATCGCTGGCCAACCGCAGCCTCAACATGTTCACGCTGATCGGCCTCGGCGTCGGCGTCGCCTACGCCTACAGCGTCGCGGCGGCGGTGATTCCCGGCGCGTTTCCACCCTCGTTCCGCGGCCACGGCGCAGAGGTGGCCGTCTACTTCGAGGCGGCGGCGGTGATCGTCACGCTCGTCCTGCTCGGGCAGGTGCTCGAGCTGTCGGCGCGCCGGCGCACCGGAGCGGCGATCCGCGCGCTGCTCGGCCTGGCGCCGAAGACCGCCCGCCGGCTGGCCGACGACGCCACCGAGACCGACGTCTCGCTCGA
>JACPRU010000040.1 GCA_016189835.1 Deltaproteobacteria bacterium
CAGCGGCTTCGTCTCAACGTGAGCATCTCCCCGAAGGGAATCCCCGCCGGGGGCTTCGCCCAGGCCGAGTTTCGCGGCGGCTTCGGAGGGAGCAGCCCCAACGCCAGCGATCCGCGCGGCGAGGCGCCGACGCGCAATCCCTTCAATCGCCTCCAGGCACGGGGCATCCGTTACGGGTTTCTCTACTTCACGCCGCTCCGGGAACAGACGATCCTCGGTGGCGTCTTGCCGCTGTCGGACGAGTTCGGCGACACGCTCTTCAGTGCCGACTGGGACTTCAACGCCGGCGGCGTAGCCTTACTCGGCCGACGTGCCCCGCTCGACTACCGCCTCGCCTACCTGAGGCTGATCGAGGGAGTAGGGGGTACGGACGCGGGATCGATCGGCAGGGACGGAGACTTCTTCCTCGCCGACGTCTCGACCGCCTTCACCAAGGATCTCCGCGGCGGCCTGCACGCATACTACCTGACGGTGGCGAAGGGGCTTCCGCTCGGCGACACGGAGGAGTGGTGGGCCGGGGCGACGCTCCGGGGCGAGGGAGATCCGTTCGACTGGAACGCTTTCGCGCTCCTGAACGTCGGCCAGCTGGGAATCGGCGAGCTCGACGCCGACGGCAAGGTGGTCTCCGGGTTCGATCGCAGCGACACGCACACCGGCTACGCGTTCAAGGTGGAGGCCGCTCGATCATTCGCCGCCTTGCGGCTGTCCCTGCAGTCCCTCTACTCGAGCGGCGATTCCCGCGACGCCAAGGTGAAGAGCCGCTTCGTGACCCCGGAGGGGCTGTTCGGCACCGAAGGCTACTGGGCCTACACCCACATCTTCACGGCCAACGGTCCCTCCGACGTGAACGATCTCGGGATCGAGCTCGGCAACGGCGGCGCGGGCCTCGTGACGGTCCAGGGACGGGCGAGCATGCCTCTGCACGAACGGGTCACGGGGCAGCTTTCCGCCGGGTGGTTCCAGGCCTCCCGCTCGCGGAACGGGAGCCGCGACATGGGAACGGAGGTTGGCGGGATGACGACGATCGCCCTCGCCGAGGGGCTTCACCTCGACGTCGGCGTCGCGGGAGCGTTCCTCGGGGAGTTCTTCGGGCCGGAGACGGACGACCTGTTCGAGGTGTTCACCCGCTTCCAGTTCCAGTATTAGCGGGCCCGGCGCCGCCGGATCGCTTCTTCGCCTTGATCAGGTGCTTGAGGCGCAGGTGTTCCTCGCGCTCTCGTTCCTCCAGGGTTCTGCGCAGACTCGCGATCTGCCCCACCAGCTCCGGGGCCACGCGCAGCTCGAGCGTGCTCACCTGGCGCGAGGTCTGGCCGAGCGCCTCGGCGAGCCGGCGGATGAGCATCTCCCGCGGTGCGGCGCCGAGCAGCAGGTCGGCCAGCAGCTCGAACTGATCCGCCGCTTCCGCGGCGGCGGGGCCGGTCGAGCCCGGCGCCGTGCCGCGCGCGGCGAGGGTGCGGCGCAGCGGCGGCCGTCCGGTGATGTCCGAGACCGGCACACCCCAGACCTGGCCCGGCTCGATCTCGACGCCGAGCTCACGCAGCGGCCAGGCCATGGAGCGGAGGCGCGCGTCTCCGTGATGGGCCAGCGCCGAGAGCAGCGCCGGATACGCGACGCGGGTGCGCTCGGCGATGAGCGTGCGGGCGTCGGCCGCGGGACGGGCGAGCTTGAACAGCTCGGCGACCAGCGCCTCGCGCTTGCGCCGCAGCAGATCCTTGCCCTTCACCACGCGATCCAGGCGCCGCCGAGCGCGCAGCAGGTTCATGCGCGTCGGCGCCAGGCCCCTGGCTCCGTTCACGGCGGGCTTCCTCCGCCGGCCTGCCGTCGCGCTGCCCAGGTCGCGTCGCTGATGCGCAGCAGATCCTCTCTCGGGACCGTCTCGAGGAGCTTCCAGCCCAGCTCGATGGTCTCGTGGATGGTGCGGCGGTAGGTCCCCTGCCCGAGAAACTCGTTCTCGAAGCGCTCGGCGAACTTGAGTGCCCGCCGGTCGGCGGCGGCGAGCCCCGTCTCGCCGACGATCGTCGCCATCAGCCGCGCCTCGCGACCCTGGGTGTAGAGCGCGTAGAGCTGGTTCGACCACTCGCGGTGCTCGGGCGCGGTCTTCCCCCTGCCGATTCCCGCGCTCATCAACCGGGAAAGGGACGGCAGCACGTCGACCGGCGGGAAGACGCCCCGGCGGTGGAGATCGCGGCTCAGCACCACCTGGCCCTCCGTGATGTAGCCGGTCAGATCGGGGATCGGGTGGGTGATGTCGTCGTCCGGCATCGTCAGGATCGGCAGCTGCGTCACCGAACCGTCGTGGCCGTGGAGGATGCCGGCGCGCTCGAAGATGCTGGCCAGGTCCGTGTACATGTACCCGGGATATCCCCGTCGCCCCGGGATCTCCTCGCGGGCGGTGGCGATCTCGCGCAGCGCCTCGCAGTAGTGGGTGATGTCGGCGACCACCACGAGCACGTGGATGCCGGCCTCGAAGGCGAGGAACTCGGCCTGCGCCAGGGCGACGCGCGGAGCGAGCAGGCGTTCGATCGTCGGATCGCGGGCCTCGTTGAGATAGAGGACGCTGCGCTCCATGGCGCCGCTCTTCTCGAAGCGCTCGAGAAACGTCTGGGTCTCGCGGGCCGTGATCCCGATGGCCACGAAGACGACCGCGAAGGGCTCTCCGCGCGGCGCGCGCGCGCCTTCGACGATTTGCGCCGCCAGCTCGAGTGCGGGGAGTCCCGGGCCGGAGAAGACCGGCAGCTTTTGCCCGCGCACCAGCGTGTTCATGCCGTCGATCGAGGACACGCCGGTCTCGATGAAGTCCGCCGGGCTCACCCGCCGCACCGGATTCATCGGCGCACCCCAGATCGGGCGAATCGACTCGCCGACCGGCGCCGGCAGACCGTCGATCGGATGGCCGACGCCGTTGAAGATTCGTCCGAGCAGCTCCCGGCCGACCGCCACGGTGGCCGCTTCGCCGGTCAGGGTGAGCGTCGCTCGCGCCGGCGGCAGGCCGAGCGTCTCCTCGAGCACCTGGATCACCGTGACCTCTTCGCCGGCATCGATCACCTGCCCGCGCAGCGCCGGCCGCCCGGGGACGTCGATCGCCACGGTCTCGCCGAGGGCCGCGCGGTGGGTGGCACCGAGATAGAGGAGGGGGCCCGCCGCCGCGCGAGCGCCGCGATAGGAGCGGGAGACGAGGCTCATGCGGCCGCCTTTCTTCTGCCGAGGTCGTCGATCGCTTGCCGAGCCGCGGCCGCCAGCTCCTCCATGCGGTCGGCCGCCGCGCCGCGCAGCGCCATCAGAGCGTGACGCGCGGCAGCGACGTCGAGCTCCTGGAACGGCACTCCCCGGTCGAGGGCGTCGAGCCCCGCCCGGTAGAGAGCCTGAGCCAGCGAGGCGAGCCGATGGGTCTTCTCGATCGGAGAGCGCTCGTCGTTGGGATCGTAGGCGCTCTGGCCGAGCACCACCTCGCGGGTGACGCGAGCCGCTTCGAGGACCAGCCGGTCGCGGTCCTGCAGCGCCTCGGGTCCGATGAGCGCGGCGATGTCGCGCAGCTCCCGGTCGCGCTGCAGGAGCACGAGCGTGTCTCGACGCAGCTCTCCCCAATCCTTGCCGACGTTGCCCGTGAACCACGCCGCGGTCTGCTCGGCGGCCAGCGTGTAGCTCGTCTCCCAGTCGACCGCGGGAAATTGCCGCTGGTGGGCGAGCGCGGGATCGAGCGCCCAGAGCGCCGAGGCGACGCGCAGCGCCGCCTGCGTGACCGGCTCGGAGAAGTCGCCGCCCGGCGGCGAGATCGCGGCGACGAAGGTCACCGCCCCGGTGCGCGGCGGCCGTCCCGCGACTTCCGCGCGCCCCGCCCGTTCGAAGAGCTTGCCGAGGCGGTTGCCGAGATAGGTCGGGTAGCCTTCCTCGCCGGGCATTTCCTGGAGCCGCGCTCCGATCTCGCGCAGGGCCTCCGCCCAGCGCGACAGGCTGTCGGCCATCACCGCCACGCGATAGCCCATGTCGCGGTAGTACTCGGCGATGGCGATGCCGAGGAACACCGAGGTCTCGCGCGCCGCCACCGGCATGTTGGAGGTGTTGACGACCAGCACGGTGCGGTCGATGACCGGCCGGCCAGTCGCCGGATCGGTGAGGCGCGGAAACTCGTTCAGCACCTCGGCCATCTCGTTTCCGCGCTCGCCGCAGCCGACGTACACGACGATGTCGGCGGCCGCGAACTTCGCCAGCGACTGCTCGATCACCGTCTTGCCCGTGCCGAAGCCGCCGGGCACGACCACCGCCCCGCCTTCGGCGACCGGAAAGAGCAGATCGAAGATCCGCTGGCCGGTGAGAAACGGCTGGTGCGAGCGAAGCCGCCGCGCCACCGGACGAACGCTGCGCACCGGCCAGCGGTGCGCGAGCCGCAGCGGAGTACCGTCTGCGAGCTCGCCGAAGGGCTCGTCGATCGTGAACGGGCCCGAGCGGACCCGGGCGACGGCCCCCCCCTGGTCCGGCGGAACCATGATGCGATGGACGATGCCCGGGCGCTCCTCGACGGTGCCGAGCACGTCGCCCGCCGACACTCGGTCGCCCGGGCGGACCACGGCCTCGAACTTCCAGCGGCGGCTCGCGTCGAGCGTCCTGGCGGTGGCACCGGGTTGGATGAAGTCCCCGGTCTCCTCCGCGATCCGCCGGAGCGGCCGGCCCACGCCATCGAGAGTCGCGCCGAGCAGCCCCGGACCGAGCTCGATCGTCAGGGCGCTGCCGGTGAGAGAAACCGCCTCGCCGACCCTCAGGCCCGTGGTGTCCTCGTAGACCTGAATCGTCGCCGTGTCGCCGGCGATGCGGATGACCTCGCCGAGGAGCTGCCTTTCCCCGACGCGAACCAGCTCGTAGAGCGAGGCCTCGGGCATCGGCCCCGCCTCGGCGAGGGCGCCCGAGACGCGCGTGATGTGCGCGCGCGATGAGGCTGCCGTCGCGCCCGGCGCTGCGGAGAGGCGCGGCGTCTCGTCCTCGCCGCGGCGGATCTCCGGCGCTGCGCTGCCGCCCGTCGTCGCGCTCGATCCCCGATCCGTCATCTGAGCCTCACGCTGTAGCCGATGGCCTGGCGCAGGATCTCCACGATGTAGCTCTCGGCGGCCACCGCCGATTCGGCCCACGCCGGCCCGGCGAAGGGAACGATCATCGGCAACGGCCGCCGTCCGATCGCGCGGCGGGCCTCTTCCGGCAGTCCCTCGTAGAAGCGATCCTCGGTCAGGATCACGCCGATCTCGGGCTGAGCGGCGAGATCGAGGAGCCTGGCCGCTCCCTCCTCTCGCGTGCCGGCTTCGACGGTGGGGAGCCCGGCGAGCGCGAAGCCGCTCGCCACCTCGGGCCTGCAGATCACCCGGCCGGCGTACTTCATGCGGTCACCAGCCCGAGCGCGAGGCCGGTCGCCGGCGCGCCGAGAGCGATTCCCCAGATGATGCGGCGGAGATCGACCGTCTCGGCGCGCAAGCGCAGCGTGTAGAGAAGGATCGGCGCGGGGCCGACCGGATCGCGGAGCATGGCGCGGGCCTGCTCGCGGATCTGCGCGGTGAGGATCGCGTTCTCGAGCGTGGAGAGCCCGGCGCTGCGAAAGGCCTCGGCGAAGGCGGTGCGCACGAACGCCGCGCAGAGAAGCGCCGCCGCCGGGGACTTGCCGGCGGCGATCGTCTCGAATCGCTTGCGATCGAGCCGCCGGCCGCCGGAGAGGAAACACTCGCCGGGGGAGCCATCGCCACCCTGGGCGGCCAGCAGGAGCGCCGACCAGGCGTTCTCGAGGTCGATGACCTCCTGCACGTATTCGCGGAGCGCCCTCCCGGCCTTGCCGGCACCCGCCAGAGAGCGGCGGGCGAACGTCCGGTTCAGGGAGGACTCCAGACGGAACGGATCGGGGTGCTGCTGGCTCGCTTCCTCGAGCAGCGCCGAGCCGTAGGGATTCTCCCAGGCGACGAGCAGGGCTGCCACGGCCGACGGCGCGGGCGCGCCGGCGAGCTCCTCGAGCAGGCGTTCGGAGAGGCTCGGGGTCGGGATGCATCCGGCGAGCCGCGCCTGCGGGGCGGCTCCCTGGAGTGCTCCGCGAAGGATCGCACGCAGGCTGCGGCGGTCCTCGTCTTCGAAGACGACCGCCAGCGTCTCCGCTCGCCGCCCGCACCAGCGAGCGAGAGTGCGCATCCGCGCCGCCGCGCTACGCCGCACGGCGAGGTCGAGAGCCGCCGGCGAGTCGCCGGCCCCCGCCGTGTCGAAGCCATCCCGCTCTAGGGCGGCCGCCAGCGCCGGCAGATCCGCCGCCTGCGCCAGCGGCTCCAGCCGCGATCGCCCGAGGAGGTGAGTGCCGAGGCCGCGGGCGCGCGCGTCGACGTCGTCCCAGGTCGGCTTCACGGCTCCACCCCGGATCGCGCCAGAACCTCGATGGCGAGCCTCCCTCGCAGCCGCTCGAGCCGCCCGGTGAGGGTGTTGTCGACGACCACCGCACCCTCCGCTGCGACGACCGCGATGCCCGGCTCGGCCCCGTCGCGGCTATCGACCGAGAGGTGCTCTCGACCCGCGACCAGCTCGCGCACGCGTGACGCGAGGGCGGCGGGACACCGCACCACGGCCGCCGCGCCGCCGAGGTAGCTCAGCGCCTCGGCCAGGTGCGAGCCGAGCACCGCGTCGTAGGCTTCGCTGCGCACCGCGTCGGCGAGGCGCTCCCGCGCGGCCGCGAAGACCCGTTCGAGCATTCGCTGGCGCGCGGCGAGCACCTCGCCGTGAACCCGGTGGCGCGCTTCGGCCAGGGCCAGCTCGGTTTCCGCCTCGAGATCGGCCTCGAGGGAGGCGAGGAACTCGGCGCGGCGGCGGCGGATCCGCTCCACGCCGTCGCCGGCGATGCGCGAGGCCTCGGCTCGGGCCGCTGCCAGCTCGGCGTCGGCTTTCGAGCGCGCGTCGCGTTCGAGCTCGGCGAGAAGATCGTCGAGGGCCACGATTTCAGCCGCCCGCGCGGAGCATGACCAGGACGGCGATGACGAAGCCGAGAATCACCATGGTCTCCGGGATCGCCAGCATGATGATGGCCGTGGTGGTCAGCTCCGGCTTCTCGGTGAGGCTCGCCGTGGCGGCCGGGCCGATGCGCGACTGCGCCCATGCCGTCGCCAGGGCCGGTAAACCCACCGCCAGCGCGGCGCTCAACGTGATCAGGCCGAGCTCCATGTGCTGTTCTCCTCTCTTCGGGGGCTAGCCGGCGTGATTCACGCCGGGTTTCCAATGCGCGAACGGACGATACCGGGCTCCTCCGGGGCTGTAGAACTTGCCGAAGAACTCCACGTAGTGCAGGCGCAACGCGTGGATCGTCGGGCTGAACAGCCCCAGGGCGAAATTCACCAGGTGAAAGAGGAGCGCGAACACGACACCGACGACGGCGCTGCCGATCGCGCCGGTCATCCGGTTGGCGACCACGGCGAGCATCACCGACGCGGTGCCGAGCGCCATGATGCGAGCGTAGGAGAGGATGTTTCCGAGCATCGACAGGAACTCGACCGCGGCGATCACTCCTTCGACGATGACCAGCAGCGGAAACGCCACCAGCAGCGCGATCACGGTCGGGGTGAAGAACGCCGCCGGCAGTACCTGGAAGGCGGCGAGCAGCGCCACGATGATGAGCACGATCATCGCCGCCGCCAGACCTCGCCCCGCCGCCTGACGAGGGTGATGTCTCCAGGTGTTGACGACGCCGAGGCCGAGACCGAGCAGCACGTGGACGACGCCGATCGACACGGCCAGCAGCAGAAAGGGGATCACCGCCTCCTCGCGGTCGAACAGCAGAGCGGGCATGCCGAGCCGGCGGCGTCCGAGGTCGCCGAACAACTCTCCGTAGCCGAATCCGAAGAGAATCGAGAAGGCCGCGCACGGCCCGCTGATCTCCGCGACGTCGCGCGGAGCGGTCCCGGGCTCCGAGCGTGCATGCAGGACGAGCCCGAGGATCGCCAGAATCGAGCCGTAGCCGACGTCCCCGAGAATCAATCCGAAGAACATCGGTAGGAACACGCCCACGAGCGGCGTGGGATCGATGCTGCCGTAGCGGGGCAGCGGCATGAGCCGGATCACCGCTTCGAACGGCCGGAATAGCCGCGGATTGGACAGCACCACCGGCGCCTCTCCGGCGGCCCAGTCTTCGGCGGACAGCTCCTGCATCACCACCGTGTCTCCGCCTTCGCTCCGCAGGCGCTCCTCGAGGCGTCCGCGGCTTTCCGCCGGAAGCCAGCCCTCGATCAACCAGGCCCGGTCGGTGACGCTCACCAGCGCGGTCGCCTCGAGGTGATCGAGGCGATCGCGAATCGCCGCGCGGGCGCGCTCGAGCTCCGCCGCGTGCGTGTGAGCCAGGTTCGCGAGATCGCTGCGCGCCGCGTCGTGCTCCCGCGGAAGCACCTCGAGCCGCTCGATCATGCGCGGCAGCGCCTCGGCGAGCGACCCGCCGCCGTAGGAGGCGGGCACGGGGATCTCCTGCACGCGGGCCTCGGAGAGCACGCGCTCGACCCGCGGCGCGGAGTCGGCGGTGACGATGAGCAGAAGTGCCAGCTCACCGGTCGGGAGCGCTCGGGCGCGCAGATCGAACGCGGCGCCGATGGCGGTTTCGAGGCTCGCGCGCAGGCGCCCGAGCGAGGCCGCTTCCCGGGTGCGCAGCACGAGGTGATACGCGACGGCGTTCGGCCAGCGCGCCTGGCTCTGCAACAGCGCCTGGAAGAGCGCGAGGTACTGGCGGTACTTCTCGATCAGCGCCCGTTCCTCCTCCAGCTCGGTCAAGCGTCTGCGCAGGCGATCGACGGCGCGGCGGACGCGGCGTGCGCGCTTCATCCAGCGCGCGAAGTCTCCCGCCGCGGGATGTACGACCGGCGCAGCCGGGCGGCGGCCGAAGGCGGCGAGGACCGACTCCACGTCCTCCAACGTCCCGCGCAGCTGGCGGACCTGCCGCTTTTGCCGCGCGTCGAGCTCGAGCCGGGTCACGTGCTCGCGCGCCGGCGGGGGCGCGAGGTGCAGAACCCCGAGATCCTGCAGCACCGCCAGGACCTCGGAGAGCTTCTCCTGCGGTCCGAGGATGCGGATCTTCGACATGGCGAGGATCATGCTTGGTCCTCGACCACCCGCCGCACGACGTAGGCTGCGAGCTCGGCGATGCGAGCCGCGCCGACCGCGTCGCAAGCCGCCACCCGCGCACGGCCGAGCGAGTCGATCGAATCGATCTCCTTCGCCCGCCTCCGCTCCATCTCGCCGCGCGGCGCTCGGGCCCCGTCCACGAGCTCGCGCTCGGTCCGTTCCTCGTCGGCCTGGACCGCGGACTGCGCGGTCTCGATGATGCGCTTTGCCTCGCTGCTGGCTTCGGCGAGCATCTTGGCGAGGCGGGCCTCGGTCTCGATCAGTCGCTCGAGGTCGCGCTCGGATGCACCTTCGCTCGGCTCTGACTTGGATGCGCCCACCGGTTCACACGGCCGCAAGACTCGTGCCAGTACCGTAGGTTACGAATCCCCTGTCGTCATCGAGCTCGCACGGGCGCGGTTCTCAGCGTTGGGAATGGGGCGGGCCAAGACTGCAAGATCTGAGAAGACCGTCTACGTCGCAGCGGGGCTGTCTACGGATAGCCGGCGCCGGGCACGTCGACGCGCGCGGTCTCGATCCGGCCTTTGGACTTGCCCTGCGAGAGCTCCTCGATCGTGGTCTCGGCGGTCAGCAGGAAGAGCGTCTTGCGGTCCTCGCCGCCGAGCATGCAGGCGACCGCGCGCCGTCCGGGGACCGCGACGCGCGCGGCGATGTCGCCGCCCTCCCAGACGCGGACGAACTCGTCCTGGCCGAAGCACGACGCCCACACCGCGCCTTCGGCGTCGAGGCAGATGCCGTCGGGCGTGCGGTCGCCGAGATGGGCGAAGAAGCGCCGGCCGGAGAGCGAGCCGTCGGACTTCAGGTTGAAGGCGGTCAGCAGGTTGCCGAACGACTCGGCGACGATCAGGGTCTTGCGGTCGGGCGTGATCACCGCGCCGTTCGGGAACGCGATGTCTTCCGCGACGACTCGCGCTCTTCCGTCGGGATCGACGCATACCAGGTTCGAGGGCCGCGGCTCCTCTCCCGCGAAGAGGTCGAAGCCGAAGTTGCCGACGAACGCGCGGCCGTCGGGATCGACGACCATGTCGTTGGCGTCGCCGGCCATGAGCGAGCTCATGTCGGCGAAGGTCTCGAGCCGGCCGTCTTCCAGCCGCAGAAGTCGGCGGTCGCGCATCGACACGATGAGCGCTCGGCCGCGGGCGTCGAAGCCGATGCCGGAGGGCCGCGCCGGCACGGAGACCACCTTCTCGAGGCGGCCCTGGGCGTCGGCGGTCATCACCCGCTCGCCGTGGATGTCCGAGAACCAGAGCTTCCCGCCGTGCCAGCGCGGGCCCTCCGGAAAGATGATGCCTTCGGCGGTGAGAACGGTTGGCGTGTAGGTCTTCATCGTGGTCCTCCCTCGCCCCTGGTCGAGCGGCCCCTGACTATCACGCGGCCTCGACGCGAGTGAAGGCGGACGCCGCCCCGTGTCGACGCTGCCCCGTCAATGCGTCGACCGTCCCCCAGGCCGCGAGCACCTCGCCACGCACGCGGTCCTTGAATTGAGTCTCCCGCTCGACTACCAGCACGCGGGCGCCCTGCTCGGCCATCGCGCGAGCCAACGACGAGCCGCCGAGCCCGCCACCCACGGTGACGATGTCGTACGATCTCATTCCCCCCTCCCGGTCGAGAAGGTCGTTGCGGCGTGAGCGGGGCCCCGATACCCGCAAGGCGCGGCGATGACCAGCGCCGCGGCCTTCTGGCGACGACACTGGTTTCTCGTCGGCCTCGGCGGGGTGGCCGTCGCCGCCGTGGCGGCGCCGGCAGGCGGGGTTGCGCTGCGGCAAGCGGGCTTCGTGCTGCCGGCCATGACCGCGGCGAGCCTGTTCCTCTCCGGCGTCTCGCTCGAGACCGCCGGCCTGCGCGAGGGGGCCGACAAGCGCGGCTGGCTGCTCGGCGTATCGTCCACCTACCTGGTCGCGCCAGCGCTCGCCGTCGCGTTCGTCCGCCTGTGGGGGCCGGAGAACGGAGGGGCGGGCAGCGAGGGCTACTTGTTCTTCGAGGCGATGATGATCGTCGCCGCGCAGGCCGGCACGATCGCCTCGGCGCCGGCGCTGACGCTCGTCGCCGGCGGCAACCAGGGCCTCGCGCTGCTGATCACGCTGTCGACCAATCTCATGACCGCGTTCGTCACGCCGCTGCTGCTGCGCATCACCATCGGCACGGTGGTGTCGTTTCCGGTCGGCCGGATGATGCTGGAAGACGCGGCCGTCGTGCTGCTGCCGGTGCTGGCCGCGCAGGTCGTGCACCGCCTGTTCTGGCCCCGCCTGCATCGCTTCCGCCCGGCGATCGTCCACCTCTCGCAGGCGATCATCCTGGTCTTCGTCTACACCGGGATCTCCGCCGCGGCCGCGCACCTGTCGCAGCGGCCGGGCCTGATCTTCGCGTTCGTCGCCACGGCGGCATCGCTGCACGTGGCTCTTCTCCTCTGGAACCATCGCGCGGCGTCGTGGCTCGGCCTGTCGCCGGCGAACCGCACGGCGGTGGTCTTCTGCGGCTCGCAAAAGACGCTGCCGAACGGCATCTACCTGTGGGACACGTTCTTCCCGGCGAACCCGCACGGCGCGCTCGCGCTGGTCTGCTATCACGTGTTTCAGCTCGTGCTCGACAGCCTGCTGGTGCCGTGGCTCGCGCCGCGGCCGGTGGCGGCGCAAGAGACCGAGGAGATCGTCGATGGTGCCTGAGCCATAGGGCCGACGCATGGAGCGTGACGGCGACTCCCAACGGCGCCTCGGGCTCTGCGCGGGCTGCCGCTTCGCCCGCCGGGTGCGGAGCGCGAAGGGATCGGAGTTCCTGCTCTGCGGCCGCTCGGAGCTCGATCGCGCGTTTCCGCGCTATCCGCGCCTGCCGGTGGTTCGCTGCGGCGGCTTCGAATCGGACCGCGGGGACCGCCGCTAGCGGATCCTGCGGCGTGCCGGGGGTAGCGCCGGCTGCTGCGTCGCCGGGGCTTCTGTGCCAGAATGGCCGGACTTTGGCTGATTCGAACGCAGCGGGCACGCTCGAGCGTCTGCTGGCCGAGCGCATCCTCGTCTTCGACGGCGCCTGGGGGACGATGATTCAGAGCTACGCGCTCGGCGAGGCCGATTACCGCGCGCGGCGATTCGCCGATCACCGCCACGACCTGAAGGGCGACCACGACCTGCTGGTGCTCACCCGTCCCGACGTCATCGAGGAGATCCATCGCGCCTATCTCGAAGCCGGCGCCGACATCATCGAGACCAACACGTTCAACGCCAACCGCGTCTCGCAAGCCGACTACGGCCTGGGCGATCACGTCTACGAGCTGAACGTCGCCGCCGCCGGGATCGCGGTTCGCCTGGCGCGCGAGTACGGCGCGCGCGACCCGCGCCGGCCCCGCTTCGTGGCCGGCTCGATCGGGCCGACCAACCGCACGCTGTCGATCTCCGGGAGCGTGGACAACGCCAGCCTGCGCGCGATCACCTTCGACGAGCTGAAGGACGCCTACGCCGAGCAGGTGCGCGGGCTCGTCGACGGCGGCGCCGACCTGCTGCTCGCCGAGACCGCCTTCGACACCGCCAACATGAAAGCGGCGATCTTCGCGATCGAGGAGGTGTTCGCCGAGCGACGACGGCGGCTGCCGGTGTGGCTCTCGACGACGATCTTCGAGAGCGGCCGCACCCTCTCCGCGCAGACCGTCGAGGCGTTCTGGGCGTCGATCGCGCACGCCGATCCGTTCTGCGTGGGCATCAACTGCTCGCTCGGCGCGGACCAGATGCGGCCCTACGTCGAGGAGCTCGCGGCGCTCGCCTCCTGCTGGATGAGCTGCTACCCGAACGCCGGACTGCCGAACGTGTTCGGCGGTTACGACGAGACGCCGGACCACACCTCGGCGGCGCTTCGCGAGTTCGCCGAGCAGGGCTGGGTGAACATCGTCGGCGGCTGCTGCGGCACGACGCCCGATCACATCCGGGAGATCGTCCGGGCGGTCGAGGGGCTGCCGCCGCGTCGGCGGCCCGAGCGCGACGGCTGGCTTCGTCTCTCGGGTCTCGAAGCGCTGACGATTCGGCCCGAGACCGGGTTCCTGACGATCGGCGAGCGCACCAACGTCACCGGCTCGAAGCGCTTCGCGCGGTTGATCCAGAGCGAAGACTACGAGGGCGCGCTCGCGGTGGCGGCCGAGCAGGTGCGCGGCGGCGCCAACATGATCGACGTCAACATGGACGAGGGCATGCTCGACTCCGAGCGGGCGATGACGACGTTTCTCCACCTGGTCGCCACCGAGCCGGAGATCGCCCGCGTGCCGATCGTGATCGACAGCTCCAAGTGGTCGGTGATCGAGGCCGGCCTCAAGTGCGTGCAGGGCAAGAGCGTCGTCAACTCGATCAGCTTGAAGGAGGGCGAGGAGACGTTCCGGACCCACGCGCAGCTCGTCCGCCGTTACGGCGCCGCGGTGATGGTGATGGCGTTCGACGAGACCGGCCAGGCGGACACCGTCGAGCGCAAGGTCGAGATCTGCCGGCGCGCCTACCGCATCCTCACCGAGGAGGTCGGCTTTCCGCCCGAGGACGTCATCTTCGATCCCAACGTCCTCGCCGTCGCCACCGGAATCGAGGAGCACGACGAGTACGCGAAGGCATTCCTGTCGGCCACCCGCGCGATCAAGCAGACCTGCCCCGGGGCGAAGGTGAGCGGCGGCGTCTCCAACCTGTCCTTCTCCTTCCGCGGCAACGACGTCGTCCGCGAGGCGATCCACTCGGCGTTCCTCTATCACGCGATCCGCGCCGGGCTGGACATGGCGATCGTCAACGCCGGCCAGCTCGCGGTCTACGAGGAGATCCCCAAGCCCCTGCTCGAGCTCGTCGAGGACGTGATCCTCAACCGCCGGCCCGACGCCACCGAGCGCCTGGTCGCGTTCGCCGAGACCGTGAAGGGCAAGGCGCAGAGCCGGGCCGAGGACGAGGCCTGGCGCCGGGGCACGGTCGAGGAGCGGCTGTCGCACGCGCTGGTCCAGGGCATCGCCGACTACGTCGAGGCCGACGTCGAGGAGGCGCGGCAGAGATACGCGAAGCCGCTGGCGATCATCGAAGGGCCGTTGATGGACGGCATGAAGATCGTCGGCGACCTGTTCGGATCGGGGAAGATGTTCCTGCCGCAGGTGGTGAAGAGCGCGCGGGTGAGGACGAAGGCGGGCGCCTACCTGCTGCCGTCCATGGAGCGCGATCGGGGCTCCGCCGGCCGCAAGCAGGGCAAGGTGCTGATGGCGACCGTCAAGGGAGACGTGCACGACATCGGCAAGAACATCGTCGGCGTCGTGCTCGGCTGCAACAACTACGAGGTGCTCGACCTCGGCGTCCTGGTGCCTTGCGAGCGAATCCTCGAGACCGCGCGCCGGGAGCAGGTCGACGCCGTCGGTCTTTCCGGGCTGATCACGCCGTCGCTCGACGAGATGGTCCACGTCGCGCGCGAGATGCAGCGCCAGGGCTTCGAGATTCCGCTGCTGATCGGCGGCGCCACCACCAGCCGTCAGCACACGGCGGTGAAGATCGCGCCGCAGTACGGCTCGTCGACCATTCACGTGCTCGACGCGTCGCGCGCGGTCGCCACCGTGTCGAGCCTGCTCTCCGCGGAGCGCAAGCCCGCGCTCGACGCCGAGAACCGCCGCGAGCAGCAGCGGCTGCGCGACCGGTACGCCGAGCGGCGCGCGCAGCCGCTGGTGCCGTACCCGCGGGCGTGCGAGCAGCGCCTGGCGATCGATTGGCGCCCGGAGGATCTGGCGCGGCCGGCGTTCTTCGGCGCGCACGCCCTCGCGAGCTTCCCGCTCGCGGAGCTCGTGCCGTACGTCGACTGGACGTTCTTCTTCCATGCCTGGGAGCTGCGCGGAAAGTTTCCGCAGATCCTCGATCACCCCGAGTACGGCAAGGCGGCGCGCGACCTCTTCGCCGACGCCCGCAAGCTGCTCGATCGGATCGTCGCCGGGCGGCTGCTGACCGCCAACGCCGCCTACGGCTTCTGGCCGGCCAACGGCGACGGCGACGACGTCATCGTGTGGGCCGACGAGGAGCGCTCGCGCGAGCTGCTGCGCTTCCACTTCCTGCGCCAGCAGGAATCGAAGACCGACGACCGCAAGATCTATCGCTCGCTCGCCGACTACCTCGCTCCGCTGGGCAGCGGGCTCGTCGATTCGATCGGCGCGTTCGCGCTGACCGCCGGCATCGGCGCCGACGCGCTGGTCGCCGAGCTCGAGGCGGCGAACGACAACTACGGCGCGATCATGGTGAAGGCGCTCGCCGACCGGCTGGCCGAGGCGTTCGCCGAGTGCCTGCACGAGCGCGTTCGCCGCGAGTGGGGATACGGCGGCGCGGAGAAGCTCTCGAAGGAAGACCTCGTCGCGGAAAACTATCGCGGCATCCGCCCGGCGTTCGGCTATCCGGCCTGCCCCGAGCACTCGGAGAAGCAGAAGCTCTTCGAACTCCTCGACGCGGACTCGCTCGGCATGCGCCTGACCGAGCACTGGGCGATGATCCCGGCTGCCTCGGTGTCGGGCCTCTACTTCGCGCATCCGCAGGCGCGCTACTTCAACCTCGGAAAGGTGAACCGCGATCAGGTCGCGGCGTACGCGGGACGCAAGGGCATCGACGTCCGGGCCGCCGAGCGGCTGCTCTCCGCCAGCCTCGCCTACGACCCCGACTGAAAAAGGGGTCGGGAGTCTTTTCCTTCGGCTCCGGCCTTTCGAGGTCGCCCTCGGTGTCGCAACGTGAACTCGAGGCCGAGTTGCGACGCAGTCCTCGCTTGCCATTCGGGAGTGCCGAATGGAGCTCCTCGGGCCATCGATTCACGGAGAGCCGCCTCTTCGGTCGGGGTGAGCGCAGCGTTCAGGTACGCGAGCCAATCGCGCGAGTGTTCGAAGGGCCATGGAGCCAAAAGACGGTCGGAATCGCCGGCCAGACGGCTTGAGAGGCTCGACCAGGGCCATTCCTCGGCGTGGCGGACCAACCCGGCACGTAGCGGATTTCTCTCTACGTAGCGGCATGCGGTGAGCAGGTAGTTGTCGTTCTCGATGGGGAAGGATCTGAAGCGGCCCTGGTACAGCGCCCCGGTTCCCGCTGTCCGGTGAGCGGCATGCCATCGCTGTACGTGGGTAACGGTGAGCAGACGCATGAACTCGGAGAGATCGCCGGCGTGGGCTGGCCGGACGATCAAGTGCCAGTGGTTCGGCATGAGGCAATACACGAATATCTCCATCGGGATCCGTCGCGCGGTCTCTGCCAGCACCTTCTCAAACGCCCGGTAGTCGCCGTCCGTGGAAAACAACCGCACCCTGGCGACCGCTCGGTTGAGAACGTGGAAGGGCAAGCCGGCGGTATCGATACGGCGTCGTCGCGGCATGACCGATTTCGCCGCCTTTCTTTGCGAAGACCGGGCCAGCGCCGAAGGGCAATTTTCTGCTGTCCTTCGCGAGGATCGAGCGAGATCCCCAGCCGCGATGAAACGAAACGCTTCGAATCGACCGGGGATGAAGCAGTCCGTTGAAAAAGACTCCCGACCCCTTTTCTCCGCAGCGGCGACCGAGTATGGCAGCGGGGTCTGACGCGTCAGGGGATCTCATGTCGCACGTCGATCCACCGGCTGCTCTCGGCACCCTGGGCTTCCTCGTCGGCCGCTTCCACGGCGAGGGGCGGTTTCAGCGCGGCGCGGTCACGTTCGAGAAGGAGGTCGTTGGGCGCTGGGAGGTCGGCGGCCATTTCCTGTCGTTGTCGATGGTCGCCAGCTACCGCGTCGAAGACGTCGTGGCGGACGTCCATCAAGCGCTGGCGCTGGTCGGCGTCGATCCCGCGAGCGGCGACCTCCAGGCGCACGTGTTCACCGACGGTGGACAGGTCCTCGAGCACCGCCTGCGGCTGGACGCCGATCGGCTCTCGTTTCACGACCGCGTTCCCCACGAGACCCGCGCGAAACAGGCGCGCAAGACCCTCGTCCGCACGGCGTACGGTTACGAGGAGACCCTCGAAGTCGACCGCGACGGCGACGGCTTCGAGACTTACTCGGTGGTGCGGCTGCGCCGGCTGCCGTAGGGGAGGCAGGAAAGGGGTCGGGAGTCTTTTCCGCCGAGCGGAAAAGACTCCCGACCCCTTTTCTCTAGTTGAGCGCCCCCGGAATCGCCAGCGTGAACGGCGCGATTCGCGCGTCGAACGTCTCGCCGCTCTCGGTGACCATGCGGTAGCTCCCCTGCATCGCGCCGATCTGCGTGGAGAGCGGGCAGGCGCTGGTGTACTCGAACGCCTCGCCGGGGCGCAAGCGCGGCTGCTTGCCGACCACGCCGGGGCCGCGCACCTCCTGTTCCTTGCCCATGCCGTCGGTGATGACCCAGTGGCGCGACAGCAGCTGCACCGGCTCGTCGCCCTGGTTTTCGATCGTCACGTGATAGGCGAAGAAGAACTCGCCGTTTTGCGGATCCGACCGCTCCGGAACGAACTCCGATTCCACCTTCACCCGGATCCCGCGCGTGATCGCCTCTGACATTCCCGACCTCCGGGGGCCTTCCCTACATTTCCGGCGCGCGTTGCGCTAGGGGTGGCGAGCCACGAATGGGCCTCCCGGCGCTGTCGATCTACTGGTTCCTCTACCTCGGCGCGCTCGGCATCCTGTTCCCGTTCTTCAGTCTCTACCTGAGCGACAACGCCGGGTTGAGCGCCACGCAGGTGGGGGTCGTGGTGACCATGTCGCCGCTGCTGGCGCTGGTGGCGCCGACGGCCTGGGGCCAGTTGGCGGACCGCGCGCGCTCGCGCGTGCGCGTTCTGGCGCTGGCGACGCTCGGCGCCGCCGTTTTCACGGCCACGCTCGCCGCTCTGCGCGGCTTCGCCCCGTTGCTGGCCGGGGCCGCGGCACTGGCCGCGTTCTCCACCGGCGTCGTGCCGCTGATCGTTTCGGTGACCCTCGGCGCCCTCGGCGACGGCGCCCTCCATCGATTCGGCCTGACCCGGGTGTGGGGAACGGTCGGCTTTCTCGTCCTCGTCGTCGTCTTCCCGCCCGCGCTTCACCGCGTTCAGGCGATCCGCGGTCTCGAGCCGCAGGTCGGAGGACCCGCCGAGCCGGGCCTCGCGCTGATGTTTCCGGTCGCCTCCGTGCTGATGCTCGCCGCGGTGCTGGCGGCGCGGGTGATTCCCGAGCGGAAGGAGCTCGCGCTTCACGCCCGGCGCGGCGATTGGCTCGAGCTTCGCCGCCATGCCCCGTTCGTGCGCGCGCTCGGCTTCGCGTTCTGCGCTTCCCTCTTCCTGCAGGGACCGATGAGCCTGTTCCCGCTCTACGTGCGGGCGCGCGGCGGCGGCCTCGATTCGCTGAGCCGGATGTGGATCCTCATGCTGCTGCCGGAGATCCCGCTGGTGGCGTTCGCCGGGACGGCGCTGCGCCGCGTGGGTCCGCGCGGCCTGCTGGCCCTGGGCGTGGCGGCCGGCGGCCTGCGCTGGCTGGTCTGCGGGCTGGTGAGCGATCGGCGCGCGATCTACGCGACGCAGCTCCTTCACGGGGTGACGGTCGCCGGGCTCGGCGTCGGCGGACCGCTCTACGTGGAGTCGGTGGTGCCCTCGGGGCTGCGCTCCACCGGCCAGGGCCTGAACGCCGTGGCGGGCGTGGGCGTCGGGGCGATCGTCTCCAACGTAGCGGCCGGCTGGCTGATGGATCACGTGAGCACCACCGCACCGTTCCTCGTCGGCGGCGCCGGCGCGCTCGCGCTCGCCGCGCTGACGCCGGTACTGCTGCCGCCGCCGCGCCGGCCGCGGCTTCCCGCAGTCGACGAAGGGCGACGAGGCGACTGAAGGGCTCGCCGGCGTCAGCCGGGAGCCACCCAGCGCACCAGGAACACGAAGTGCGCCGCGCTGCCGCCGAGCACGAACAGGTGGAAGATCTCGTGGAAACCGAACACCCGCGGCAGCGGGTTCGGTCGGCGCGTCGTGTAGACGATCGCCCCGCCGGTGTAGAGCAGTCCTCCGGCGAGCAGCCAGGCGAGAGCGCTCGGCGGAAACGCCCGCACCAGCGGCACGACCGCCACCAGCGCGGCCCACCCCATCGCCACGTAGATCGTCGCCGAGACCCGGCGCGGCAGCGCGGGGAAGAAGAGCTTGATCAGCGCGCCGGCCAGCGCCGCGCCCCAGATCACGCCGAAGACGCTCCAGCCCCAGCCGCCGCGCAGCGTGATCAGGCACACCGGGGTGTAGGTGCCGGCGATCAGCAGGAAGATGGCGACGTGGTCGAGGCGGTTCAGCCACTTTCGCTGCGCGATCGGCACCAGCAGCCCGTGATAGAACGCGCTGGCGAGATACAGCAGAATCAGGCTCCCGCCGTAGATCGAGAACGAGGCGAGCCTCCAGGGATCGCCCTCGGACAGCACGATGAGCACCGCCAGGCCGGCGATCGCCGCCAGCGCGCCGGCCAGATGCGAGTAGCAGCTGAACGGCTCGACCGCCCGCCACCACGCACGGCGCCGGCGGGCGCGCGGCAGCCGACTCACCGTCTTCACGGGCGCGGATTCTATGCGAGGTGGATCGGGTTCGCTACCCCGCGGCAACTTCACGGTTCTCCCCACGCGCTCGGCTCGAGAGCTTCCTCGCGGCGAAGGGACTGCTATAGTGGCTGCTTTTCCGAGGACTCGACTTGGGACAGCCACGCAACGACATCCGTAACATCGCCATCATCGCTCACGTCGACCACGGCAAGACGACGCTCGTCGACGCCATGCTGCATCAGAGCGGGATCTTTCGGAAGAACGAGCGGGTCGTCGAGCGGGTGATGGATTCGTTCGCTCTCGAGCGCGAACGCGGCATCACGATCCTCGCCAAGAACACCGCCGTCGAATACCGCGGCGTGCGCATCAACATCGTCGACACCCCGGGGCACGCGGACTTCGGCGGCGAGGTCGAGCGCACGCTGGCGATGGTCGACGGCGTGATGCTGCTGGTCGACGCCTCCGAAGGACCGCTGCCGCAGACGCGCTTCGTGCTCAAGAAGGCGCTCGAAGCGGGACTGCCGCCGATCGTCTGCATCAACAAGATCGACCGGACCGACGCGCGCATCGCCGCCGTGCTCGACGAGATCTACGACCTGTTCATCGATCTCGACGCCACCGAGGAGCAGCTCGACTTTCCGATCGTCTACACCAACGCTCGCCGGGGCGCCGCCAAGCGCCGGCTCGAAGACGCCTCGGAAGACCTGCGGCCGCTCTTCGACCTCATCCTGTCGGCGCTGCCGCCGCCGACCGTCGATGCCGAGGCGCCGACCCAGTTCCAGTGCAACAATCTCGATTACGACAACTACGTGGGCCGCCTCGCCATCGGGCGCCTGACGAGCGGAGAGCTGCGAAGCGGCGGAAACTACGCGTGGCTGCGCGCCGACGGGTCGAGCGCGCCGGTCAAGGTGACGCAGATCTACTCGTGGCACGGCCTGACGCGGATGCCCGTCGATCGCGCGGCCGCCGGCGACGTGGTGGCGGTGGCCGGCATCGAGGACGCGCACATCGGCGACACCGTCGCCGACCCCGAGCGGCCCAGACCGCTGCCGCCGATCCGCGTCGACGAGCCGACGATCACCATGATCTTCGCGGTCAACAACTCGCCGTGGGCGGGGCGGGAAGGGGAGTACGTGACCTCGCGCAAGCTCCGCGAGCGGCTGGAGCTCGAGCGGCGGCGCAACGTCAGCGTGCGCATCGAGGAGACCGATTCGCCGGACGCGCTGCGCGTGACCGGCCGCGGCGAGCTGCAGCTCGGCATCCTGATCGAGACCATGCGCCGCGAGGGCTACGAGCTCGCCGTGTCGAAGCCGACGGTGGTGACGCGCGAGAAGGACGGCGCGCTGCTCGAGCCGCTGGAGCTGCTGGTCATCGACGTTCCCGAGGAGTACATCGGCGTGGTGTCGCAGCTCCTCGCGCTGCGGCGGGGTAGGATGACCAAGATCCACCACGCCGGATCGGGGCGCGTGCGGCTGGAGTTCGCGGTGCCGTCGCGCGGCCTGATCGGCTTTCGCTCCCACTTCCTCACCCAGACGCGCGGCACGGGCATCCTGAACGCGCTGTTCGAGGGCTGGGCACCCTGGCACGGAGCGATCCAGGCGCGGACCAACGGCGCGATGGTGGCCGACCGCGAGGGCACGTCGACACCGTACGCGATCTTCAGCCTGCAGGAGCGGGGGATTCTCTTCGTCGGGCCGGGGACGCGGGTGTACGAGGGCATGGTGGTCGGCGAGTATTCGCGCGACAACGATCTCAACGTGAACATCTGCCGCGAGAAGAAGCTCACCAACATCCGCGCGGCGGGACGGGACGAGAACATCATCATCACGCCGCATCGCGAGATGGGCCTCGAGGAGGCGATCGAGTGGATCGCCGACGATGAGCTCGTCGAGGTGACGCCGCAGGCGGTGAGGCTGCGGAAGAAGATCCTGAAGCAGGTGGAAAGGCCGAAGCGGCGAGCCGAGGCTGGAGCGTAACGCTCGCGCCGCCGGTCGAAGCGCGCCGGCTCGCGCCGTCGATTTCCGGCTCGCGCCGAGGCCACCCCGGGGCCGCGCGGTCGCGAGCGGCTCCGGCGTTGCGAAGGGGTGCGGCGGTCGAGGAGGCCGCGGACGCGGCGCGGTCACCCGAGCAAGTCGAGCAGGTCGGGGATGCGGCGAATGACGTGCCGCGGCCGGTCGCCGTCGGTCGGCGGCGGGCGGTCCTCGCGGTGCCAGATCAGTACCGAGCGCAGCCCGACCCGGTTCGCGCCGGCGATGTCCTGCGGCAACGAGTCGCCGACGAACAGCGCCTCGTGCGGCTCGCACCCGGCGCGGCGCAGGGCCTCGGCGAAGATGCGGGAGTCGGGCTTGCACGACCCGGCTTCCTCGCTCGACAGCAGCCAGTCGAAGTGACGGTCGAGCTCCGCCAGCGTGCCGAGGTGAGCGAGCTGATCGCGATCGATGTTGCTGACCACGCCGAGGCGAAGCCCGCGCCGGCGCAGCTCAGCGAGCGTCTCGCGAGCGCCTTCGCGCAGCCGGAAGTCGCGCCGGTGGAGCCGCCACTGCATCTCTCGGTAGCGGTCGAGATGCTCGGGGTCGGCCGGGCAACCGAGCTCGTGGAGCATGCCGATGGCGGCCTCGCGGAACATGTCGCGATGCAGGAAGAAGCTCCGGGTGAGGTGGCAGCGAAAGGTCCGGCGCAACGCCACGCGGTACGCGCGATGAACGGTCTCGACGTCGGCTTTCGCGCCGGCCAGCTCGGCGAGCAGCGTCAGGCTCTCGCGGTCGCCGGGCAGCAGCGAGTCGTAGGCGTAGAGCGTGCCGCCGAAATCGAAGAGAACGGCGCGCACCGGCGCCTTCCGATTCATGCGCCGGCTCCGTGACGGGCCGGCGCGTTGCCGGGCTTGCGGTCCATGACCGGATTGTCTCCGCTTCGCGGCGCGCTCTCAATCCCCCCTCTCGGAGCATCGCGGCGCCGACGTCGGGCCCGGGTCTCCCGACGTTCGGCCGTTCCTTTCGCTGGGTCGAGCACTCCTCTATGTAGAGCGGCCATGAGCGAGCGCGCAGCGTCGGCCGCGGACCGCAAGATCGGTCACGTCACCGTGCTCGGCGGAGACCGGGGCGGAAGATACCCGCACGGCAACTCCCTGCTCGTCGAGGGCTCGCAGGAGACGATGCTCGTCGATCCGTCGCTCTCGCTGGTTCCCCGCGCGCGGGCGCTGCCGCGAGTCGATCGTGTGCTCAACAGCCACTGCCACGAGGATCACATCGCGGGCAACCATCTCTTTCCGAGCGCGCCCTGGCTGGTGCACGAGCTGGACGTCGTCGGGCTGCGCTCGCTCGACGACATGATGGCGATCTACGGCTACTTCGGAGCCGCCTTCACGTACATGCGCCAAGCCCTGATCGACGAGTTTCATTACACGCCGCGGCCCGACGCCGAGCGCTTCCGCGGCGGGCAGGTGTTCGATCTCGGCGGCGTCTCGGTACGGGTGATCCACACACCCGGACACACCCGGGGACATTGCTGCCTGGCGATCGAGCCGGACGGCGTGCTGTACCTCAGCGACATCGACCTTTCGAGCTTCGGACCGTACTACGGCGACGCCTGGTCGTCGCTCGAGGACTTCGAGCGCACGCTCGCCGCCGTGCGCGATCTCGAGGCCCGGCACTACGCGACCTTCCACCACATCGGCGTCGTCGAGGGCCGCGAGGAGTTCCTGGTACGGCTCGACCGCTTCGCCGACGTGATCGGCGCCCGCGAGCGGCGTCTGCTCGAGTTCCTCGGCGAGCCGCGCACGCTCGAGGAGGTGGTGGCGCGCCGCTTCGTCTATCGCCCCACCGACCCGGTGCCGTTCGCCGATCCGGTCGAGCTCCGCAGCATGAGCCAGCACGTCGAGCGCCTGATCGCGCAGGGGCGCGTGCGCGAGGTCGAGCCCGGCCGCTACCGCGCGGCGGGTTGAGCGCCGGCCGAGCGACCCGGCGTGCCGCGAAGGCGTCGACGCGCGCGAGCCCCGCCGGCGGGGAGCGATTGCGGCGCGATCACAACCGCAGGCAGGCCTCGGCGGCCGCCGCGAACAACCGCTCGCGCTCGCGCTCGAGCCTCAACCAGTCGCGATGGTCGTGCTCGTCGCCGCTCACGTCGTCGCCGCCGTACACCACCTGCCCGATGGTCACGCCGCGGAAGCGCGCCACCGCGAACAGCGCCGCCGCCTCCATCTCGACCACCGCGCAGCCCTCCTCGCGGCGCGCCCGCACCTTGTCGCGGGTCTCCCGGAAGATCGCGTCGGTGGTCCAGCTGAGCGCCGTGCGACACGGCTGGCCGCGCTCGCGAAGCACGGCCTCGAGCGCCGCCGTCGCCTCCGGCGAGGCTTCGACGACGCGGCCGGGCGGCAAGTAGTGATAGGACGTCCCCTCGTCGCGCACGGCGCCGGACAGGACGATTGCCTGGCCGGCGGCGATCGCCGAATCGAGCACCCCGGCGCCGCCGCACACTACGAACTTGCGGCAACCGCGCGCGATCACGCTCTCGAGGAGCGCCGCCGCCAGCGGCGCGCCGACGCCGGGATGGATGAGCGCGAGCCGACGGCCGTCGAGCGAGATCTCGTAGAGCGGGTGCAAGCCGATCTCGCTGCGAATCGACTTGACCATGCGCAGCCGCTGCTGGGCGGCGAGCCCGTCGATGACGTCCTGGAAGAAGGTCACGACGCAGTGCTCGGCGACGTCGATGCGCCGGTTGTACCGCGACGGCTCGATCACCGCCGCGGGCGCGGGATCGAACTCGAGGATCGGGGCTTCGCGCCTCACTCGACGCGGACCCGCCCGAGCGCCTTGACGTTCGTGCAGCGGTCGACGCCGCCGAGGTTGCACTCCTCGAGGTTCGGAATCAGGAAGCGCACGGGGCCGCCCTTGGCCGCCGGCAGCGGCTCGCTTCCCAGCCGGTAGACGAGCACCGCCGACAGCAGCGAGGCGAGCGGCGCCTGCTGCGAGAACGAGCCGTCCACGGATTCGAGCGTGACGCGGCTCGCCGCCGGCGACGGATCGACGGCCTCGAGCAGCGAGCGAAACGGCACCGCGCCGCCCTCCCGCCCGGGGACGAGCGCGGCCACGTCGGCGACCTGACCGGGAAGCGCCGCGAGGTCCGCGAAACCGAAGTCGCCGGGCCGATGGACGTCGCCCTCCACGCGCAGCATCTCCACTCACCCTAGAGAATTCGCCGGTCCTTGGAAAGAACGGTCGGGAACCCCGGGAACTCTGGAGACGACGCCGCGGTTCGGGTAAGAAAACGGCGTCCATGAGCCGGGAAGGATCACCGATGCGGGGTCAGAAGCTCGTGACGATGGCTTGTCTGCTGTGGGCCGCGATCGCCCGCGGCGAAGGCGCGCTGCCGCCGGGTGCCTTGATGAGCGGCCTCGGCGACCACCACCATCCCATCAAGATCCGCAGCACCCTCGGCCAGAAGCTCTTCGACCAGGGGCTGACGCTGGTCTACGGATTCAACCACGAAGAAGCCATCCGCTCCTTCCGGCGCGCGGCCGCGCTCGATCCCGAGGCGGCGATGCCGCTCTGGGGCATCGCCTACGCGCTCGGCCCGAACCTCAATCTCGACGTCGACCCGGAGCGGGAGAAACAGGCCTACGAGGCGGTTCGCCGGGCGCTGCAGGTCGCCGAGGGAGCGCCCGAGAACGAGCGCGCCTACGTGACGGCGCTCTCCAAGCGCTACTCGGAGGACCCGAACGCCGATCTCAAGCAGCTCGCCGCCGACTTCGCCGCGGCGATGCGCGACCTCTCGGAGCGCTACCCGGACGACCTCGACGCCGCGACGCTGTACGCCGAGAGCCTGATGGACCTGAACCCGTGGAAGCTGTGGACCGCCGACGGCCGGCCGGCGGAACGAACCGAGGAGATCGTCGCGGTTCTCGAGTCCGTGCTGCGGCGCGACCCGAACCACATCGGCGCCAACCACTACTACATTCACGCAGTGGAGGCATCGACGACGCCGGAGCGGGCGCTGGCGTCGGCAGCCCGCCTCGAGAAGCTCGTGCCGAACGCCGGCCACCTCGTGCACATGCCCGCGCACGTCTACATGCGAACCGGCGATTACGCAGCGTCGGCCCGAGCGAACGCCGAGGCCGCGCGGGTCGACGAAGCCTACATCAAGGCCCGCGACGTGCAGGGCTTCTACCCGCTGATGTACTACAACCACAACCTGGATTTTCTCTCCGCCGCCTCCTCGATGGCGGGCCGCTACGAAGACGCGCGGAAGGCATCGGAGCGAGCTTCGGCCAACATCGCCCCGCTCGTGAAGGACATGCCGATGGGCGAGTTCCTGGTGCCGCGCCCGCTGCTGGTGGACCTGCGCTTCCAGCGCTGGAGCCAGGTGTTGAAGGCGTCCGAGCCGCCCGAAGACCTGCCGACCTCGCGGGCGATCTGGCGCTACGCGCGCGGGGTGGCGCTGGCCGCGAAGGGCGACGTGGCCGCCGCCGCGCAGGAGCGGGCGGCGCTCGACGCCGAGTCGGCGAGGGTCGCCGACGGCGCCCCGTGGGGGCTCAACTCCACGAAGGCGGTGCTGGCGGTGGCCCAGGCCTCGCTCGACGCGCGCATCGCCGCCGCCCGGCAGGATCGCCAGGCGGCGATCGCCGCCTGGCGGCTGGCCGTCGATGCCGAGGACCGGCTCGCCTACGACGAGCCCCCGCCGTGGTACTACCCGGTGCGCGAGTCGCTCGGCGCGGCGCTGCTCGCTGACGGCCAGAAGGAAGAGGCGGAGAAGGTCTTTCGCGATGACCTGCGGCGGAACCCGCGCAATCCGCGCTCGCTGTTCGGTCTCTGGGAGACCCTCAAGGCGCAGAAGAAGACCGCCGACTCCGAATGGGTGCGCCGGGCGTTTCAAGAAGCGTGGAAGGGGGCGGACGCCGAGCTGCGGCTGGAGGACCTCTGACGTCGAGTCCGCGCGCGCATGAAAGGCTACACGAGCCCGACGTGCACGCCGCGGAAATCGGCGACGGCGGAGTCGAGGTCGCGGGCGACGACGACGAACTGGCGAACTCTCATGAGGCCTCCGTGCTCCGGCGGGCCAGTCGCCCGAGCCAGATCGGCACGGCGGCCGCGATCGAGTTGACCGCGACGTCGCGCCAGTCGAAGTAGCGGCCCGGCGTGGCGCCCTGGGTGCATTCATCGACGAAACCCACGAGCGAGGTCAAGGCCAAGGCCGCCCACGGCGCGCCTCGGCCGGCCGCCGGCGCGAGCATCCACCAGGCGAGCAACGACAGCACGCCGTACTCCGCGATGTGCACCACCTCGTCGGGAGCCGCGCTCAGGTAGGCGATCAGCGCGCCGTAGGCGAGCGCGGCGGCGGCCGCCGCCCGAGCGCGCAGCCGTCGCCAGCCGTAGACGATCGCCCCGGCGGCGAAGGCGAGGCCGGCCGAGCCGATCAGCCAGCGAGAATATCCCGCGCGGACCACCGCCTCGCTGATCGGACGCACGGCGGGGATCGACCACAGAACGGCGTCGACGTAGACGGTCACGACGAGCGCGCGCAGCGCCGGACGCGCTGCCGGCCGCGCCGTGGCCGGTGCGATGGCTCTTCCCGCGCCCGTCTCGTTCTCCCGCCGCCTCGTGGACGGGCAACTTGCCAGAAGCGGGGGCGAGCGCTCAACCCCGCGCCGCTCGCGCCGCGGCGGATTGTAGATGTTGCAGCCGCTGCCGCACCAGGCGCCGGCCACGTGCAGGGGCGTGCTCAAGCTCACGAACGAGCCGCGATAGGTGAGCGTGAGCTGCGGACTCGCCGCCGCCGAGCTCCAGTCCTCGTGGAAGCGAGGGTAGTTCTCGAGGCCGCCGTTGTAGTTTCCGGGGGCGGTCGAGTCGACTCCGGCGAGGAACGCCGAGTAGAGGACCGTGCTCGACGCCGGGCGCGCGGCCAGCGGCGCCCGGCTCTTCTGTGAACCGTGAACGCCGCGCCGTTGAAAACGTCCGGAGCGTTCACGGGGAAGGGATCTCGGGTGGCGATGCTCGCGTAGAGGAGCGAGCGAAGGTCTTCCATCTCGCGCTCCGCCAGGGCGACCGCGTGCGCGTCGAAGGCGTGCGAGCGAGTCGTCGTCATCGACAGCGTCAACATGCTGGTGGCCGCCGCCGTGCCGACCGCGAGAATCGTCGAGGCGACCAGCGCCTCGACCACGCTGAACCCACGAACACGGCTCGCGCGTCGCATCGATCAGCTCGGGTTGACTTGCCCGAAAGGCCAGACCTCGACCGTCAGCTGCCGAGTTTATGTAGCAAGAAACAAACTGATCAGCGGTCGACCAGCCCCTCGCTTTGCAAGTAGCGGAAGACCAGATTCGCCATCAGCTCTTGTCCCTCGCGGCCGTAGTGACGATCGCACCTGAAGCTCAGCCCGGGAAAGCCGAGCCCGCGCTCGCGCACGTAGGCCTGGGCGTCGTCGAACATGTCGTAGTAGTGCGCGATGCCGAGCTTCGCGCAGATCTCGCCGAGGCGGCGCCCCGGATGATGCGGGGAGAGCGCGACCCCGCTGCGCAGCGACGTGAGTTGCAGCCAGTTGGGATCGAGCTGATAGGGGTCGGCGATGTCGACGACGACCAGCTTCGTGCCCCGCGCGCGCGTCAGCGCGTGCAGCCGGGCGAGCGAGGTTTCGACGATCGCCCAGGCGCGTCGCGCCTTCGCGTCTTCCTCGGGGATGTAGGGCCGGGCCAGCGCACGGCGGAGATCCCAGCGCAGGTTGACCCAGGCTTGCAGCTGCTGGCCGAGCGCGCGCCCTCCGAAGTACAGCAGCCGCACGATGCACCATCGGCTCTCGCGGCGCTCGGCGCCGTCCGGCGCCTCTTGCTCGGAGACCGCGGTCAGGATTTCGTCGCGGGTCTCGACGCGCCGGTAGACGAAGTTCAGATCCCGATCGATGAACTGCTCCTTGACGGGATCGAGCAGGTCTTCGAGGTCGTTGTAATTGAGGAAGAAGAGGATGACGATCTCGGGATCGAAGAAGCGAGCGAAGTTGTCGTAGAGCACCAGCTCGTCGATCGTCGAGAAGTATCCCGAGACGCCGAAGTTGAGCACCTGGAATTCCGGCCCGAGGCGCTCCCCCAGGAAATGCGCGGCGATCTCGTCCTCGTCGTTGCCCATGCCCTCTACGAACGAGTCGCCGAGCAGCGCGATCCTCCGTCCCCCGGGCCGGATCGGCCCGCCGCGCATGCCGAGCTCGTTGGTGCGGTAGAGCGCGTCGAAGCAAGGCGCGTGGTGGCGGACCTCGTTGCGGGGGAAATGCCACACGCCCCAGTAGGGGTTCGAGCTGAGGAACGGGCGGCTCTGATGCTCGTAGCGGGCGGCGGGCGACGAGCACCACGACGCGCGCAGCGCGATCTCCCCGCCCGCCAGCGCCGCCGCCACGCCGGCGGCGATCAGGGCGAGGCGCTGACCGGCCCACCGCAGTCCCTTCCGCGCCGCCGCGGGCGCCCGTTTCTCTCGCCGCGCGCTCAGCCGTCGAGCCCGAGTCGGCGAGCGATGATCACCTTCATGATCTCGTTCGAGCCGGCGTAGATCGATTGCACGGCGGCGTCGGCGTAGTCGGTGGCGATCGGATACTCCATCATGAATCCGTAGCCGCCGTGGAGCTGCAGGCACTGGCTGGTCAACCGTTTCTGCAGCTCGGTCATCCACCACTTGCCCATGCTCACCTCGGTGACGATCTCGTCGCCGCGCACGTGCGCGGCCAGCAGCTTGTCGACGAACGCCTGCCCGATCTCCACCTCCGTGGCGAGCTCGGCGAGCTTGAACTGCGTGTTCTGGAAACGGGCGATCGGCTTGCCGAACGCGGTGCGCTCGAGCGTGTAACGCATGGTGTCGTCGAGCGAGCGGCGCGAGGAGGCGACCGAGCTGACGCAGATGACCAGACGCTCCTGTTGCAGCTTCTCCATGAGCTGCTTGAAGCCGAGGCCTTCCTCGGTGCCGAGTAGGTTCTTCGCCGGTACGCGGCAGTCCTCGAAGAGGATCTCGCTGGTGTCCTGTCCGCGCAGGCCGAGCTTGTCGAGCTTGCGCCCGCGGACGAAACCCGGAGAATCGGCTTCGACGAGGATCAGGCTGATGCCGCGACGCGGCGGCTCCGCCTTCGGGTCGGTCTTCGCCACCACGATGAACAGATCGCCGATCTGTCCGTTGGAGATGAACATCTTCGAGCCGTTCAGCACGTAGTGGTCGCCGTCGCGCCGCGCGGTGGTCTGGATGGCGGCGAGATCCGATCCGGTGCCGGGCTCGGTCATGCAGATGCCGAGGATGGCCTCGCCGCGGATCGCCGCGGTCAAGTAGCGGCGCTTCTGCTCCTCGGTGCCGAAGCTGGTGAGGTAGGGCATGCACACGTCGGAATGCAGCGGGACGGCCAGGCCGTGCGCGCGCACGCGCGCGATCTCCTCGATGACGATCGCGTCGTAGAGGAAGTCGCCGCCTGCGCCGCCGTACTCGACGGGAGCGTTCGTGCCGAGCAGGCCTTCCTCGCCGAAGCGCTTCCAGATCGCGCGGTCGACCATGCCGCGCTCGTTCCACTCGGCGACTTTGGGCGCCACCTCCTTGTCGACGAAGCGGCGCACCTGGTCGCGGAACAGCTCATGCTCCTCGCTGAAGATCTCCCGTTTCATTCTCGCCTCCGATGCTCGGGCCGGCGCGACGCGGAAGCATCTTCGACGTCGTCAGCCCGTCGGGCGCTCTCGCCGCATCCCGACCGAAACGCCGAATCATATCGTGCGGCAAGAGGCTGCGCCACTCGGGTCCGTCCGGGGCGCGGCCGCCCTCGCGGCCACCGCTTCCCGCGCGCCGAATGGCGAGCGGCCGGGGCAGCGGCCCGGGCGGCGGCGGTTCCGGGCTTGGATTGTCGAGCGGTTTCGTGAGACAAGAGGATACGATCGCGGTCGGTCGGTGCACCGGTCGGTATGCGGGGGCGGGAACGGTGGACGAAGCCCATTCCTTCGATCTCGTGGTCATCGGTTCCGGGCCGGCGGGGGAGAAGGGCGCCGCGCAGGCGGCGTACTTCGGCAAGCGGGTGGCGATCGTCGAGCGGGAGGCGGTGTTCGGCGGCGCCGCCGCCAACACCGGCACGCTGCCCAGCAAGACGCTGCGCGAGACCTCGCTGACGCTTTCGGGCTTCCGCAATCGCGGGCTCTACGGCGTCGATCTGTCGCTGCGCCGCCAGGCCACGGTGCCGGACTTGATGCGCCGTGCGGGCGCGATCATGGCGACCGAGCGCGAGCGCATCCGAGCGAATCTCGACCGCCACCGGATCGCCACCTTCCGAGGGGAGGGATCGTTCGTCGACCCGCACACCGTACGCGCCACCCCGCGCGGCAAGCCGCCGGTCGACCTGCGCGCGGAGATCGTGCTGATCGCCACCGGCTCGAGCCCGCGCCGCACGCCCCTATTTCCCTTCGGCCACCCCCTGGTCTTCGACTCGGACGAGATCCTGAAGATCGACCGCTTGCCGCGCACGCTGGCGGTGGTCGGCGGCGGCGTGATCGGCGCCGAGTACGCCTCGACGTTCGCCGCGCTCGAGATCGAGGTGTCGCTGATCGAGGGGCGCGACCGGCTGCTCCAGTTCCTCGACGGCGAAATCGCCGAGGCGCTGCGCAAGGGCATGCAGCATCTGGGGATCCGCTTCTACATGCCGAAGCGCGTGGTGAGCTGCGAGGCCGGCGCCGAATCGGTCACGCTGCGGCTCGACGGCGGGGAGAGCGTGACGGCCGAGGCCGTGCTGGTGTCGGCGGGGCGGGTGAGCAACACGGCGACGCTCGATCTCGCTGCCGCGGGCATCCGCTGCGGCGAGCACGGGCTCATCCCGGTGGACGAGCACTTCCGCACCTCGGCGCCGAACGTCTATGCCGCCGGAGACGTGATCGGCTTCCCCGCGCTCGCGTCGACGTCGATGGAGCAGGCGCGACTGGCGATGGTCCACGCGTTCGACCTGCGGTACAAGAAGGCGCTGGCGCCCGTGCTGCCCTACGGCATCTACACGATCCCCGAGGTGTCGATGGCCGGCGAGACCGAGGAATCGCTCACCGCCAAGGGGATCGACTACGTGGTCGGGCGCGCCGCCTATCAGCAGAACGCCCGGGGGCAGATCATCGGCGATCGCGAGGGCATGCTGAAGCTCCTGTTCGAGCGCCGCGGCCTGCGGCTCCTCGGCGTGCACGTGCTCGGGGAGCAGGCGACCGAGCTGGTCCACGTGGGGCTCACCGCGCTGCTCGCCGGCGCCGGCGCCGATCTCTTCATCCAGACCTGCTACAACTACCCGACGCTCGCCGAGACCTACAAGTACGCGACGTACGACGCGATGGGGAAGCGCGACGCCGCCGATCTGCTGAGCCGGGAGGACCCATGGCCAGGCTGCCGTACGTGATCCCGGAGAAGGCCCCCCCGCCGGTCCAGGAGACCTTCGCGCAGCTGGCGACCCCGCTCAACGTGTTCAAGATGATGGCGCACGCGGAGACCAACTTTCGGCCGCTCGTCCGTCTCGGCAGCTCGATCCTGGCGCAGCAGAAGCTGTCTGCGAAGCTCCGCGAGCTCGCGGTCCTGCGGGTCACGAGCCTGTCGGGCTGCCGCTACGAGTGGGTGCAGCACGTGTCGATCGCTCTGCTGATGGGCGCGACGCGCCTGCAGGTGGACGCGATCGAGAAGAGCGACATCCACGCCGAGTGCTTCGACGCGGTCGAGCGTCGCGTGCTCGATTTCGCCACCGAGGTGGTGCGCGACGGCCGCTGCTCGCCGCGGACCTTCTCGAGCCTGCGGGAGCACCTCTCGCCGCGCGAGATCGTCGAGCTGCTGGTGGCGATCGGCTACTATTTGATGGTCGGACGCTTGGTCGAGACTCTGGAGGTCGAGGTTGAAGCGCCGTCCGAACAGGTCGCGAACCAGGCCCGGAAGTGGCGTCCGACCTGATCCCCCGCGAAAAAGGGGTCGGGAGTCTTTTGCCGGAACGGCCCAAGGGGTGCTTCGCACAAAAGACTCCCGACCCCTTTTCGGGATCTCCTCACGGCTTCTGGATGTAGCGCTCGACGAAGAAGCATTCGTCGACGGAGCGCCGCATCGGTCGGCCGTACGTGCCGATCGGCCAGCCGATCGGCAGCATGGCGCAGCTCGGACAGTCCGGCGGCAAGCCGAGCCAGGCGTCGATCTCGGCGCCGAACCTGCGGTGCAGCGTGGTGAGCGAAGCGCCGAGGCCGACCGCGCGGCAGGCGAGCAAGACGTTCTGCACGGCGGGGAACAGCGCCTGGATCTGCGGTCTGCCCCGCCGAGTCCAGCCCGCGACGAACAGCAGCACCGGCGCCTCGTGCAGATGGTCCGCGAGGTGCAGGGCGGCGCGCAAGGTCCGGCGCTTCTCCTCCGGGTAGGAGGGCGACCGCGAGGCCTCGAGCGCGGGGGCGATGTAGGCGTGAAACCCCGGTCGATAGCGGTCGGCGACCCAGCGGCGCCGCTCGGCGTCGGTCACCGCGATGAACAACCACGGCTGGCGGTTTCCGCCGCTCGGCGCGAAGGTTCCGGCCTCGCACACCTTGCGGATCAGCTCGAGCGGCACGGGATCGGGGCGCAGCCGGCGGATCGCACGGGTGGTGCGGATGCCCTCGAGCAGAGGGACGTCCTCGCCGATCGTGGCGGCGTCGAGCGCTTTCACCTCACTCATCGATGGACGTCGCTCCCGCTCCGCCTCCCGCGGTCGCTCCACGCCCCGCCCTCATCGGTACGGCCTGGCCCACGCCGGGATCGGGCGTGCGTGCGCGTGGTAGTGATCGGGGATCTGCCGCATGTGGTCGTCGAAGAACCAGCCGTCGGGATACTTGGCGTCGGCGATACGACCGAGCTCGCGCCGGAGGATCGCATGCTCCTCTTCGGTCGGCGCCCGGCGGTGCGCGCCGAGCACCGCCATCGGCACGTCGCAGGAATCGCACTCGATGATCACGAACGGGAACGGCTCGGTGAACTCCGCGTACCAACAGGTGGTGCGGGCCGGCCGGCAAAGCTCGCATCCCGCCATCAGCCCGCCCCCCCGCCGGGGACCTCTACTTGAGGATCTCCTTCGCGATGGTGTTGAGCTGCACGTTCGACGTGCCCTCGTAGATCTTGCCGATCTTCGAGTCGCGGAAGAACTTCTCGACCGGGAAGTCCTTGGTGAAGCCGTAGCCGCCGAAGATCTCGACCGCCAGCGAGGCCACGCGCTCGGCGACCTGCGAGCAGTGGTACTTGGCCATCGCCCCCTCCTTGAGGAACGGGAGGTTCGCCTCGCGCAGCCGGGCGGCGTTGTAGACCATCAGACGCGCCGACTCGACGTCGATCGCCATGCGCGCGAGATCGTGCTGTACGGCCTGGAACTCGGCGATCGGTTGCCCGAACTGCTTGCGTTCCTTGGCGTAGGCGAGTGCCGCCCGCCACGCGCCGGTCGCGAGGCCGACCATCTGCGCGCCGATGCCGATGCGCCCCTCGTTGAGCGTCTCGATCGCCACCTTGTAGCCCTGGCCGATCTCGCCGAGCACGTTCTCGCGCGGCACGCGGCAGTCCTCGAGGATGAGCTCGCAGGTCGAGCTGGCGCGGATGCCGAGCTTGTTCTCCTTCTTGCCGACCGTGAAGCCCGGGAACGAGCGCTCGACCAGGAACGTGGTGATGCCGCGGTAGCCCTTGGCGGGATCGACCGTTGCGTGCAGCACGAAGAGGCCGGCCTCGGCGCCGTTGGTGATCCACAGCTTGCGGCCGTTCAGCCGATAGTCGTCGCCGTCGAGCGTGGCGCGCGTGGTGAGCGCGAACGCGTCGCTGCCCGAAGCCGGCTCGGAGAGCGCGTAAGCGCCGACCGTGTCCTTGGCGAGCTTGGGAAAGTAGCGCCGCTTCTGCTCCTTCGTGGCCCAGCGCAGCAGCGCGTTGTTCACCAGCGTGTTCTGCACGTCGACGAGCGCCGCCACCGAGGGGTCGACCTTGGACAGCTCCTCGATCGCCAGGATCGACATGAAGAACGAGGCGCCCGCGCCCCCCAGTTCCTGCGGGATCTCGATGCCCATCACACCGAGGTCGAAGACGCCGCCGACCAGCGCCGGATCGAGCTTCTGCTCCTCGTCCATCTTCTCGACGAGCGGTCGGACCCTCTCCTCCGCGAAGGCGCGGATCGTCTCTTGGAACTGCCGCTCCTCGTCGGTGAGCGTCGTCAGCGCGTGCGATTCGTTCATGGCTCGGGCTCCTCCCCGCGGGAATCGTGTCTAGTTACCCGATCGCGGGGCGGCGGAAAAGCCGCCGCCAAATGACTTCCGTCGGGCTTCGAGCTATGTGCGCGGAAAGGCCCGAGGGAAACCGGGGCGCAGCGACTTCGCGAACGGCCGCAAAGGAGGCGAAAACGATGGGACCGCTCTCGGGAATCAAGGTCGTCGAGATGGGCGTGTTCGTGGCCGGGCCGGCGGCGGCGGCCGTCCTCGCCGACTGGGGCGCCGACGTGGTCAAGATCGAGAACCCGGCGGGTGGAGACCCGATCCGCGCGCTGGTGTCGCTCGGCCTGGCGGCGATCGAGCCCGAGGTCAACGTGCCGCTCGAGCTCGAGAACCGCAACAAGCGCGGCGTCGCCGTCGACGTGACCCGACCCGAAGGCCGCGAGGTGGTGCTGCGCCTGCTGCGCGGTGCGGACGTCTTCCTGAGCAACCTGCGCGCCGGGGCCCTCGAGCGCGCGGGGCTCGCCTACGCGGACGTGAAGGCGGTCAACCCCCGCATCATCTACGCGACGCTCAGCGGGTACGGCACGCGCGGCCCCGACAAGGATCGCGCCGCATTCGACTACGCGGCGTTCTGGGCGCGCAGCGGCGCGATGGCTTCCCTCGGCGAGCCGGGCGGCACGCCGCCGACGCAGCGCCCGGCGATGGGGGACCATTCCGTCGGCCTGCAGCTGGCGGGCGCCGTGTCGGCGGCGCTCTTCCATCGCGAGAGGACCGGCGAGGGGCAGGCGATCCACCTGTCGCTCTTCCAGGCCGGTCTGTGGATGATGGCGAGCGACATCGAGATCGCGCTTGCCACCGGAAACGGCTACGTGCCGACGGGGCGAATCGTGCCGAACCCGCTGTGGAACCACTACCAGGCGAAGGACGGGCGCTGGTTCCATCTGGTGATGATCCAGGCGGATCGCTTCTGGGCGAGATTCTGCGAGGCGATCGGCGAGCCGGATCTCGGCAAGGACGAGCGCTACGACGGGGTCGTCCGGCGCGGCCGGCACGCGCGCGAGCTGATCGAGCGGCTCGACCGCATCTTCGCCACCCGCACGCGCGACGAATGGGCGGCGATCTTCGACCGCAACGAGTTCATCTGGGCGCCCGTGCAGACCGTGCTCGAAGCCTCGCGGGATCCGCAGGCGCTCGCGCTCGGCTTCTACGAGACGGTCCCGCACCGCAGCGGGCGCGACCTCCCCATCGTCAAGAGCCCGGTCGAGTTCGCGGCCACCCCGGCGGCGATCCGCCGCGGTGCGCCCGAGCTCGGCGAGCACACCGAGGAGGTGCTGCTCGAGCACGGCTACGGCTGGGACGACATCGCGCACCTGCGCGAGAAGGGAGTGTTCGGGTGACGGAGGCGGCGCGGACGGCGCTGGTGTTCCCCGGGCAGGGTTCGCAGCGCGTCGGCATGGCGCAGGACTTCCATCGCCAGTTCGCCGTCGCGCGCGAGGCGTTCGCCGAAGCGTCGGACGCCTGCGGCGTCGATCTCGCGGCGATCGCCTTCGGCGACGAGCAGCGGTTGAACCTGACGGAGTACACGCAGCCCTGCGTTCTCGCCGCCGAGATCGCCATGCTGCGCGCGCTGCGGCAGCAGCTCGGTCTCGAGGCGCGGTGGTTCGCCGGACACAGTCTCGGAGAATACGGCGCGCTGGTCGCCGCGGGGGTGCTCCAGCTCGGCGAAGCCGCGCGCCTCGTGCGCCGGCGCGGCGCGCTCATGCAGCAGGCGGTGCCGGCCGGCCAGGGCGCGATGCTCGCCGTGATCGCCCGCGGCCTCGACCTCGCCGAGCTGCGCGCGCAGCTCGCCGGCCTCGAGGTGGACGCCGCGAACCACAATTCCTCGTCGCAGATCGTCGTCAGCGGCTCGGCCGCCGACGTCGAGAAGGCGCGCCAGCGGCTGGCCGGCAAGGGCCGGCGCTTGATCCCGCTCAACGTCAGCGCTCCCTTCCACTCGCGCTTCATGCGCGAGGTGGAGCCCGCGTTCGCGGCCGCGCTCGCCGCCGCCGCGGTCGATCCCGTGGCCGCGCCGCGAGTGGCTTCGAACTACACGGGCGCGTTCCACGTCGCCGACGCCGGCGCGGTGCGCGAGGCGCTCGTGCGGCAGATCAGCGGTACGGTGCGCTGGGTCGACAACATGCGCGCGCTCGTCGAGCGGGCGAGCCGCATCCTCGAGATCGGCCCCGGAGCGCCGCTCGGCGGCTTCTTCCGGGACCTCGGGGTGACGGTCGAGGCCATCACGGATCTCGCCGCAGCCGAGCAGAAGCTGGCGTCGGCCGACCGACAGGAGAGGGGCACATGAGCGAACGACCCGTGGCACTGGTCACCGGCGGCGCCGGCGGCATCGGCGCGGCGTGCTGCCGCGCGCTCGCCCGGGAGGGTCTGCGCGTCGGCGTCGGCTACCGCTCGAGCGCGCAGGCGGCGAAGGCGCTCGGCGAGGAGATCGACGGCTTCCTGGTGCCGGGCGACGTCGCCGTGGTGGAGGACGTCGAGAAGATGATCGCCACCGTCAAGGACGCGGCCGGCCGCCTCGACGTGCTCGTCAACAACGCCGCCGTCAACGTCAACGGCGCGTTCATGATGATGCCGCTCGAGGACATCGACAAGGTCCGCGCGGTGACGCGCGGAACGATGCTGCTCACCAAGCTGGCGATCCGCCGCTTCATGTTTCGCCAGCGGAGCGGGCGGATCATCAACATCTCGAGCGTCGTCGGGCACCAGGGAAACGCCGGGCAGGTTCCCTACACGATGGAGAAGGCGGGGCTCGACGCGATGACCCGCTCGCTGGCGCTCGAGCTCACGGACCGCGGGATCCTGGTCAATTCCGTGGCCCCCGGCTTCATCGACACGGCGATGACCGCCGGGCTGCCGGACGACGTCAAGGAGACGATCTTGCGGCAGATCCCGCTCGGCCGCATGGGACGGCCCGAAGAGGTCGCCGAGGTCGTGGCCTTCCTGGCGACCAAGGCCTCGTACGTCACCGGCACGGTCGTGCACGTGAACGGCGGGCTCTACCGGGGCTGAGCGGGCGGCGGCCGGGAAGGGATCGGCTCGGCGGGCTCGTCCCGTTCGTAACGGGGCAGATCGTCGTCGATCCGCAGCCAGGGCAGCTGGCTCGACGTGAAGACATGCTCGTCGGGGACGAGCGCCTCCGGCCGGTCGAAGCTGCCGACCGTCACGTCGATCCGTTCCGGGCGCGCCGCTTCGCGAAAGGTGAGCGGCGTTCCGCACGCGCCGCAGAAGCCGCGGGTGGCCGCCGCCGACGAGCGGCGCTCGAGCGGGCCCCCGGAGGTGAGCTCGAACGCCGATCGATCGACGGTCGCCCAGGTGACGAACGGAGCGCCGCTCGCGCGGCGGCACATCGAGCAGTGGCAGTGACTGACCTCGCGCGGCGGCGACGTCACGCGGTACCGCACGCTGCCGCAAGCGCAGCCGCCGGCGAGCGGGGCAAAGGGCCCGGCCACCGTCTGCGGGCGCTCCGGCGCCGGCAGCCGGAGCGACCATCGCCGGCGGGAGAGGGCGCGAAAGCCCTCTCGCGCATAGAGCGTGCCGACGCGCTCGTGGCCCTTCTCGACCTCCAGGTCGAGCGCCCGGGCGCCGATCGATCGCGCCGCCCGGTAGGCCTCGCGGAGCAGGGCCCGCCCGATGCCGCGCCCGCGCCGCTCGGGCTTCACGTAGAGCTCGTCGAGCCAGGCGGCTCGCCCGCCGTGCTCGAGGGTCCAGAGAAACGACAGCGCGGCGAGGCCGACGACTCGCCGGTTCTCGACCGCGATCAGCAAGGCTCCGAGCTGCGGGCGCCGCAAAAGGCCTTCGACCGCCGCGCCGAGCTGCGGAGCGCTCAGCGTCACGCCGTGCTCGTCGAGCTGGATGCCGAGCAGATCGACCAGCGAGGAGAGGTCGGCGGCGGAGGCGGGGCGGATCTCGATGCCGGGTCGATCCATGACGGCGTCCTGATATATGCCGTGCAATACATCAGGCTGAGAATCCGCGCGAGCCAGGGAAGGAGATGGCGATGCGAAAAGAGCCCTTCACGATCTCGATCAGCGACGAGGCGCTCGCCGACTTGCGGCGACGCCTGGAGCGGACCCGCTGGGCGGAGGACTTCGCGAACGCGGACTGGGCCTACGGCACGAACGGCGAGTATCTGCGGTCGCTCGTCGAGTACTGGCGCGATCGCTTCGACTGGCGGGCGCAGGAGAAGGAGATGAACGCCTTCTCGCACTATCGCACGACGATCGAAGAGGTGCCGATCCACTTCATTCACGAGCGGGGGAAAGGTCCGCGTCCGATGCCGCTGGTGCTCAGCCACGGGTGGCCCTGGACGTTCTGGGACCTCCGCAAGGTGATCCGCCCGCTCGCCGATCCGGCCGCTTTCGGCGGCGACCCGCGCGACGCCTTCGACGTCGTCGTGCCCTCGCTGCCGGGGTACGGCTTCTCCACGCCGCTGCGCAAGACCGGCTTCAACTTCTGGCGCACGGCCGACCTCTGGGTGAAGCTCATGCAGGACGTGCTCGGCTACGAGCGCTTCGCGGCCGAGGGCGGCGACTGGGGCGCGCTGGTCACGGCGCAGCTCGGCCACAAGTACGCCGACCGGCTGTTCGGAGTCTACGTCCACCTGCTCGCGCCGCTCGACGTGTTCCTCGGCACGCTGCCCGACGCCGCGGCGTATGGGCCGGGGGAGGAGGGGCTGTTCGAGAAGAACGTGCACTTCTTCACCGCCGAGAGCGGCTACTCGGCGATCCAGGCGACCAAGCCGCAGACGCTCGCGTTCGCGCTCAACGACTCGCCGGTCGGCCTCTGCTCCTGGCTGGTCGAGAAGCGGCGCACCTGGAGCGACTGCGGCGGCGACGTCGAGAAGCGCTTCACGAAGGACGATCTGCTCACCACCGTCACGCTCTACTGGGCGACGCAGAGCTTCGGCACGTCCGCCCGTTACTACTACGAGTGCACGCACAATCCCTGGCGGCCGTCGCACCAGCGGAGGCCGGTGGTCGAGGCGCCGACCGGCGTCGGGGTCTTCCAGGACGTCGTCGTGCTGCCGAGGAGATGGGCCGAGCGGTACTACGACCTGAAGCGCTGGACGGTCATGCCGCGCGGCGGACACTTCGCCCCGATGGAGGAGCCGGACCTGCTCGTCGAGGACATCCGGGCGTTCTTCCGGACGCTGCGAGACTGAACGGGAACCGGCGCCGGACGTACGCGAAGGCCTGCAATCCGGGAAGCTCAGGCTTCCGCCGCCACTCCCGCGGTGGACAAATCGGTCCGCGCCAAGCGCCCAATTTGTCACCAACCCGCGGCGGGTGCCCGATCCGGACCACGATCGATCTGTGGCTCCCGGTTCTAAGCGCCGGAAAGCGCGATGGATGTCGAGGAGGCACGCCGCCGCCGGCGGCGTTGGAGCGGTTTATGCTGTCTCCGCCTTCTCGTGATCGTCATCACGCCCACCACCTGGGTGCTGCTGCTCGCCTGCGCCGCGCTCGTCGCCGTCAGCCTGCAGCTCCGCTACCGCGCCCGTCAGGAGCGGTCGCAGATGGCCCGCCACCTGCACGAGCGCGAGGAGCGGCTCGCCCTGGTGCTGGAAGCCGCCGAGATGGGCTGGTGGGAGCACGACCTGCGCAGCGGCGCGATCGAGCGAGACCGGCGCCACGACCAGATCTACGGCTACGGGTCGGGTCTCGGCGAATTCACCATCGAAGCCTTTCTCCGCCACGCCTTGCCCGCGGACCACGACCGGATCTCGGCGGCCATCTGCGCCGCCGCTGAGACCGGTCGGTTCTCGCTCGAATGGCGCATCCGCAGGAAGGACGGCGAGATCCGCTGGGTCGAGGGCCACGGCAAGCTCGAGCGCGACGGCGCCGGAGAGCCGGCGCGCTTTGTCGGCGCCATCCGGGACGTCACCTGCCGCAAGGTCATGGAGGAGGCGCTGCGCGAGAGCGAGGAACGCTTCCGCCAGCTCGCCTTCGCGGCGCCGGTGGGGATCTTCCGCACCGACCTCTCGGGAGGGTGCGTCTACACCAATCCCCGCTGGCATCGGCTCGCCGGGCTTTCGTTCGAGCAAAGCCTCGGCGACGGATGGGCGTCGGCCGTTCACCCCGAGGACCGCGAGCGAGTACTGACCGAGTGGCGGAACGCGACGCATCGCGGCCAGGAGTTCGACCTGGAGTTCCGCGTGCGAACGCCGGCGGGAGCGGTGCGTTGGATCCAGGCGCACGCCGGCGCGATCCGTTCCGAACGCGGGGAGCCGCTCGGCTACGTCGGGACCAACGACGACGTCACGGAAAAGAAGGCGATCGAGCAGCTGCGGCGCGATGTCGTCAGCATGCTCTCTCACGACATCAAGAATCCGCTGATGGCGATCCGCGGCTACGCCGAGATACTGCGCGAGAACCTTCACGACTCGTGCGACGCCGAGGCCTCGATCGACGCCATCGAGAGCGCCGCCGAGCAGGCGATGAGCCTGGCGCTGAATTTCCTCGAAGCGGATCGCATCGAGAGCGGCCTTCTCGAGCTTCGCCGCGCGCGAGCCTCGTTGAACGAGATCGTGGAGAGAGTGATCGGGCAGCAGGCCGCGCGAGCGCGCTTCAAGGGCGTGCAGCTTCGCGCCGACGTCGACGCCGCCCTGCCGCCGTTCGAGCTCGATCGGTCGCTGATCGAGCGCGTGCTCGCCAACCTGTTGAGCAACGCGATCAAGTTTTCCCCGGCGGGCGGTGCCGTCGACGTCGCGACGCGCCGTGACGGAGATCGGGCGACGGTCTCGGTGCGAGACCACGGGCCCGGGATCGACGCCGACAACGTGTCGAGGCTCTTCCAGCGCTACTCGCGAAGCGGGCGCAGCGACTCGACGGGGCTCGGTCTCTTCATCGTGCGCACGCTCGTCGAGGCCCACGGCGGCTCGGTCGGCGTGGAATCGGAGCGCGGCGCTGGAGCCGTGTTCGCGTTTTCCCTGCCGCTGGGCGCGGCTGCCGCGGGCGAGCCTTGCGAGCGCGCCGCGCCTCGAGCCTGGGCGCGCACCCGCGAACGGATCGCCGCCGCGCCGGTCTAGTTCGGGGTCGGCGATCCCGTGGGCGGCGGCTCTGTGTCCGGCGTCCCGGGGCCGCGCGTGGCTCGCCGGCGCTGCGGACGCTTCCGCCGCGGAGGTCTTCGGCGCCTCGTAGGGACGGCGCCGCTGTGTCTCTGGCGCGTCCGATGCGCCTGCGAGCCACGCGCCACCCCGGGACGCTGCTGCGGCGGCCGTGGCCCGCGGCGCGCCGGCGCGTGCCGGTCCTGCGCCGGCGCGGCTTCAGAAGGCCGCGAGGCCGATCAGGTTCCGGCCGATGACCAGCTTCTGGATCTCGGAGGTGCCGTCCGGGATCGTCATCATGCGCGCGTTGCGGAAATGGAGCTCGATCGAGAGCTCGCGACTCAGCCCGTAGGCGCCGTGGACCTCGATCGCGCGCGAGGCGATTCGCACCGCGGCCTCGGTCGCGAAATACTTCGCCATCGAGGTCTGGGTGTCGCAGCGGATCCCCTTCTGCACGAGATGCAGCCCGCGGAGCATGAGCAAGCGCGCGGCATCGAGCTCGGTGGCCATGTCGGCGATCAGCTCCTGAACGAGCTGATGTCCGCCGATCTTCTTGCCCCACTGCTCGCGGGTCTGCACGTACGCGACCGCCGCGTCCAGCGCCGCCCGCGCGATGCCGTTGGCGATCGCGGCGACGAAGCAGCGCGCCCGCTCGAAGAGCTGGAGCGTACGGCGCAGCCCACCCCCGGGCTCGCCGAGCAGCCGGTCGCCGGGCACGAACACGTCGTCGAACACCAGCTCGGCCGTGGACCAGTCGTTCAGCCCGAGCTTGGCCAGCTCCCGCGAGCGGTAGCCGTCCTCGCGCTCGACGACGATCTGGGAAAGCCCTTGCGATTCGTCCTCGCCGCGCACCACCACGACCGCGAGATCGGAAATGCCGGCGTTGGAGATCCACGTCTTCTCGCCGCGCACGCGCCAGCCGTCGCCGTCGCGCACGGCGCGGGTGCGCACGTCCCGCACGTTCGAGCCGACCCCCGGCTCGGTGATCGCCGAGCAGCCGATCGAATCCCCGGCGAGGAGCGCCGGCAGCCAGCGCCGCTTCTGCTCCGGGGTGCCGAGCGTCGCGATGGCGAGGGACACGCCCTCGTTGATGAACGCCGTGCCGGCGAGTCCGGGCGAGATGCGGGCGAGCTCCTCGTAGAGCAAGCCGCTGGTCACCAGATCGAGCGCGAGGCCGCCGTCGCTCTCGCCGAGCCAGCCGCTGCCGACGCCGTAGCGCGACAGCTTGCGCAAGAGCCCGCGGGCGAGAGCCTTCGGGATGGGTGCGTCGCGCCAGGGCTCGACGGCCGGGGCGACCTCCGCTTCGGCGAATCGCCGGAGCGCGTCGAGCGCGATGCGCTGATCCTCGCTGAGATCGAAGTCCATCTGGATGCGCCTCCGCCGCCAGGGTTACGATCCTCGAGACCATCAGGCAAGCGCGCGCGGCGATCGCGGCCATCGCCGCGGTCATCGCCAAATGCCTCCGGCTCCGTTAGTGTGGGTCCGGGCGCGCGGCGACGAGGACGAAGCGAAGGCGAGAAGGAGAGCACGACGTGATCGTTGGTGTTCCCAAAGAAGGCTATCCCGGGGAGCGGCGCGTCGCGCTCGTCCCCATGGTGATCCCCGATCTGATCAAGGGGGGTCTGGAGGTGGTGATCGAGGCCGGCGCGGGAAGAGCCGCGGGGTATCCCGACGCCCAGTACGCGGAGAAGGGCGCGCGGGTCCTGTCGGATCGGGGCGCGGTTTTCGCGGCGGCGGACGTGATCGTGCAAGTTCTCTGCTGCGGCTCCAACGATCTCACCGGCCGGGAGGACCTCCCCCTGCTGCGAGCCGGGCAGCTCCTGATCGGCTTCCTCCGGCCGCTCGGCGATCTGGCGATGATCCGGGAAGTCGCCGCCACCGGCGTGACCTCGTTCGCCGTCGAACTGATGCCGCGCACCACGCGAGCGCAGTCCATGGACGCGCTGTCCTCCATGGCGACGATCTGCGGTTACAAGGCCGTGTTGATCGCGGCCGACACGCTGCCGCGCCTCTTTCCGATGCTCACCACCGCGGCCTGTACGATCAAACCGGCGCGCGTCCTGGTGATCGGCGCCGGAGTCGCCGGCCTCCAGGCGATCGCGACGTCTCGCCGTCTGGGCGCGGTCTCGTACGCTTACGATCTTCGCCCGGCCGTCAAGGAGCAGGTGCAAAGCGTCGGAGCGCTGTTCGTCGAGCTGCCGATCGAGGTCGCGGACGCGGAGGATTCGCGGGGCTACGCACGCGCCCAGGACGAGACCTTCTACACCCGCCAGCGCGAGCTGCTCGGCAAGGTCGTCGCGCAGAGCGACGTGGTGATCACCGCCGCCATCGTGCCGGGAAAGAAATCGCCGATCCTGGTGACGAAGGAGATGGTGCAACGGATGGCGCCGGGATCGGTGATCTTCGATCTCGCCGCCGAGCGCGGCGGGAACTGCGAGCTGACGCGCATCGGCCAGACCGTCGTGGAGCACGACGTCACGATCATCGGCCGGATCAACGTCGCGAGCGGCGCGCCCTATCACGCGAGCCAGATGTACGCCCGCAATCTCACCGCGTTTCTGCTGTACCTGATGAAGGACGGGAAGCCGCGCCTGGACGTCCAGGACGAGATCGTCCGCGAGACGCTGCTCACCCACGCGGGGAAGATCGTGAATCAGCGGGTCCTCGAGTCCTTCGGGCTGTCGCCGGAACCGGCCCCCGCCTCGGCCTGAGTCGCGATCCGGGTCAAGGCCGGTCGGCGGCGAGCGGGTCTTCGGGGGCGGCGCGTTCGAGCGTCACCGAAAGCACTCCGGCCCCGAGAACGGCGAACAGCATCGTCGCCAGGTTGGAACGATTCCCCGTGACGAACCCGAGGTGTTCACCGGCCCGGACGTCGAACCGGACGGTCTTCCACACCAGGGTATTGTAGGCGCGCAGCCGATGGCGCCCCGGGGCGACCTCGCGGGATACGGCCTGCCCCGGGAACAAGTGCGCCATGCGCTCGCCGTCCAGCGACACGGTGATCGGATACCGCGCGCCGAGCGTGTCCGGGTGGAGCCGCTGGACGGTGATTCGCGTCGCCTTCTCCATTCCCTGCCTCGCCTGGCTTCGGCCCGCCCCCGAGGAAGAGCCGGTCCCGCCGCTCTAGCCAAGCCGCCGCCGCCCCGCAACCCGGTCGACGAGTCGCGCGCCGACGGCGACGCACCGGGCGGTTTTCGCCGCCGCCGCCGCGGCGATCGCGAGCCCGCCCCGCCGCTCGGCCTGGTCGCGAGCGGGGCGGCGATGATACACGTCGGTCACCGTGCGGCCCGACGAGAATCGCCTCACGATCGGCGGCGGGACCCGGATCCTCGCGCTGATCGCCGATCCGGTGTCGCAAGTGCGGTCGCCGGCCATGGTCAATGCGCTGCTCGAGCGCCGAGGACGATTCGGAGCGTTCGTCCTGGTGCCGATGCAGGTTCCGAGAGGCGCGCTCGCCCGGACGAAGGGGCGCGGCGTTCACTCGGGCGTGCCGATGCTGACCGCGCAGATGGAGCTGATGCTCCGCTTCATGGGTGTCGAGTGACGGGCCCGGCCGCGATGCTCTACCGCGTGCTCGCCGACTTCACGCTCGCGCTCCACCTGAGCTTCGTCGCGTTCGTCGCGCTCGGCGGCCTGCTGGTGCTGCGCCGTCCGCGGCTGGCGTGGGTTCACCTGCCGGCCGTGGTGTGGGGCGTCCTCATCGAGTATTCGGGTTGGACGTGCCCGCTGACGCCGCTCGAGATCGAGCTGCGCGGTCGGGCCGGCGCGGCGGGCTATGCCGGGGGCTTCATCGACCGCTACGTCACCGCCGCGCTCTATCCCGAGGGCCTGACGCGCGGCCAGCAGGTGATGCTCGGCACGCTGGCGCTGCTCGTGAACGCGCTCTGCTACGGGCGGCTCCTCGCGAGCCGGCGCTGAGCACCCTGCGGGGGCATCTCCGAGCTCGACGGCGAGGACCCCGCGGGTCGGCGCCAGGCGCCCGGCGGTGCCCCGCAGGGCGGCGCGCCGCCGGCGGCGTGACCGCTCTCGGCGTCAGCCCGCCGAACGCGTCGCCGCATGGCCGTATGCGGCTTCCGCGGCCTGCTCTCCCGAGCGGATGCAATCCGGCAGGCCGACGGCGCCGAGGCTGCCGCCGGCGAGGAACAGCCCGGCGTGGGACGCGAGCCGGCGGGCGATCGATGCGGCGCGCCGCGGGAAGCCGACCTCGTACTGCGGCATCGACCGCACGGCGCGCGTCGCGCGCGCGAAGCGCGGCTCGCCGCGGATGCCGAGAATGGCGCACAGCTCGCGGTCGACGAGCGACACGAGGGCGCCCTCGGAGAGCTCCGCCAGCGCCGGTCGCAGCGCGCCGCCGACGAAGCAGCGCACCAGCAGCTCGCCGCTGGGCCAGCAACCGGGGTATTTGAGGCTCACGTAGCTCGCGGCGAGCAGGTCGCGGCCCTCGCTGCGCGGCACGAAGAAGCCGAAGCCTTCGAGCGGCCGAGCGACGTCGGCGTCTCGGTAGGAGAGGTGGACGATCGCGCAGGAGGCGTACCGCTGGTCCCCCACCTCGCGCGCGAGGTCGGCATCGACGTCGCGCAGCGCCGGCGCCGATGCATAGGCCGGGCAGGCGAGCACCACCGCGTCGGCCAGGATCGCCGTCGAGCCGCCGGTGATCAGCCGCCAGGAGCCGTCCGGGTCGCGCGCGAGAGCGCGCAGCGGCGTGCGGGTGCGCGCCGCGCCCTCGGGCAGCCGCTCGACCAGCCGCTCGACGATCCGGCCGACGCCGCCGCGCGGGTAGGCGAAGCCGACGCCGCCGTGCGGCCGAATCGGCCCGCCGCCGGGGGAGCGGCGCAGGCCACGGCTCACGCTGCCGAACGCTCGCTCCATCTCGACGAAGCGCGGCAGCACGGCCGAGACCGAGAGCGCGTCCGCGTCGGCCATGAACACGCTGGCGAGCACGGGCTCAGCGGCGCGCTCGAGCACCTCGCCGCCGAAGCGCCGGGTGACGAACGATGCGAGGCTCTCGTCGTCGCGCGCGGGGGCCGGCGGCACGAAGCGCTCGAGCGCCATGCGCAGCTTCCCCCACGGCGAGAACAACGGCGAAACGACCACGGGCCAGAGCCGGGTCGGCGCCGTCATGAGAAATCCCGGCGGCAGCTCGCGCAGCCGGCCGCCGACCAGGACGCGCGCGCCGCCGCCGGCGTCGACCCGCAGCAGCTCGCCGTCGATGCCGAGGCGCTCGCAGAGCTCGACGCCGGCCGGCTTGGCGAGCAGGAACGAATCCGGACCGGCTTCGAGTAGCGCCGCGCCGACGCGATCGGTGCGAACCAGGCCGCCGAAGCGCCCGGCCGCCTCGAGCACGACGAGGGAGGGCGGCTCGCCGCGCTCGCGGCACAGCTCGCCCAGGCGGTGGGCGGTGGCGAGGCCGGCGATGCCTCCGCCGACCACGGCGAACCTTCTGCGCTCGGGGCTCATCGCTCCGCCAGCCAGCGCGACGCGTCGCGGGCGATCGCGACGACCGCCTCGGCCCACGCGTCGCGGGCGTTCAGCGACGGCACCAGGCGCAGCGTATCACCGCCGTTCGCGCGCCAGTCGTCGGCCGCGCGCAAGCCGATCTCCTCGATCGTCTCGAGACAGTCGGCGACGAACGCCGCCGAGATCACCAGCGCCCGCTTCACGCCGCGCCGCGCGGCGGCGCGGATCTCGACGTCGGTGAAGGGACGGATCCAGCGCGGCGAGAACCGCGACTGGAAGCAGACGAGGCGCCGTTCGGGCGGCACGCCGAGCGCGTCCGCGAGCAGCCGCGCGGTCGTGAGGCACTGCGCGCGGTAGCAGTCGCCGAGCGCGCCCGGGTTCTCGACGGCGGCGCGCGCGCAGCAGTCGGCGGCGGCGAGGCAATAGCCGCCGCGGCGGTCGCTCTTGCGGATCTGGCTCTGCGGCAAGCCGTGGAAGCTGAAGAACACGAGCTCGGGATCGACCTCACGCAAGAGCGGGGCCGCGCTCTCGGCCATCGCGGCGATGTAGCGCGGGTCGTCGAAGAAGGGCGGCACGACGTGCAGGTACGGAACGTTCCATCGCCGCGAAGCCTCGGCGAAGACGCGCTCGATCGAGGAGCCGGTCGCCGCGGCGCTGTGCTGCGGATAGAGCGGGAAGACGACGAGCCGCCGCACGCCCTCGCGGTGGAAGCCGTCGATCGCCTCGGCGATCGACGGCCGGCCGTAACGCATGGCGAGCCGCACGACCGCCGCCGCGCCGAGGCGGCTCTGCACCTTGGCGGCGAGGTCCAGGCCGTGGAAGACGAGTGGCGAGCCGCGCTCGCTCCAGATCTTGGCGTAGGCGCGCGCCGAGCGCCGCGGGCGCAGCGGCAGGATGAAGAGGTTCAGCACCAGCCAGCGCAGCGCCGCGGGCAGGTCGAGCACGCGCGGGTCGGAGAGGAACTCGCGCAGGTAGCGGCGCACCGCGGCCGGGTGCGGCGCGTCGGGGGTGCCGAGGTTCACGAGCAGCAGGCCGGGAAGGTCGCGCGGCGGCATTCACGATCCCGCTTTCGATTCCTCGAGCACGCGGCGCGAGCGCCAGAAGACCTCGTCGAGCCCGAGCGGGTCGGCGCCGTAGCCGCCGCGCAGGCCGCCCGCGGCATCGACCAGAAAGATCTCGCCGCCGGGCGCCGCGTCGAGACCCGCGCTCCGTCCGGCCGCGGCGGCGGCGGGCTCGATCCGGAATCCGTGCTCGGCGAGCTCGCGCACCTGCTCGCGCGGCCCGTGCAGCAGCACCCAGCGCCGGGGATCGAGGCCGTGGGTCTTCGCGGCTTCGCGCGCGCGCGCCGCCGCGCCGTCTTCGCGATCGGCGCTGATGCTCACCAGGCGAATCGAGTCGAGCCCCTCGTCGCGATAGCGGCGGGCGAGGCTCGACATCGCCTGCAGCCGGGCGGGCGTCGCGGCGAAGCTCGCCACGTAGACGTGTCCGCGCAGCTCGTCGCTGCCGTAGCGCTCGCCGCTCGCCGTCATCAGCGAGAACTCCGGCACCTGCCCGATCACCGGCGGCGGGTCGGGGATCCGGCGCAAGAGCGGCCGCATCAGCGTGATCACCGCGCACCCCACGACGAACGCCCACAGGAAGGGGTTGCGCAGCCCGCGGCTCATCGTGGGATCAGCTTCTCGAGGATCGCGGCGAACTTGTGCTGGCGGAGGTTCTGGCGGGCGTTCAGCAGGATCAGCAGGACGATGACGGCGCGGGGCGCGAGCGCGAAGCCGGGATCGCGCAGCCGCTCGTAGCCGTAGACGGCGGCGAGCGCCAGCGCCACCGCGATGCTCGCGTTCGAGAGGCTCGAGAACAGACGCTTGCGGCGAATCGCCCGCCCGGCGAAGGCGCGTTCGGCCTCGGTGAGTGGCTCGTCTCGTTCGCTCATCGGAACGGGACTCTTGTGACAGACTCCCTCCGTGAATTCCAGGCGGCGAGCGCGGGGGGACACTTGACGTTTTCCTCCGCGCTGCGATAAGCACGCCGGCGAAAAATTCCGGGATCCTTCCGCTGACGCGGTTTCAGGGACGAGGGGGAAAAACGACGGGTCGAGGCTAGCGAGCCGCCCTCGAGGCGGTCTCACTACGCGGTTCGGCAATCGCGGTCGTCGGGTGCAGGCTGGTGGCACAGATCTTTTCCGAACGAATCAATCGACTTCCCCTGTTCCTCGGCGTCGGGGCGCCCCTCGGCTTGGTCGGCGCGATCGCGTTCGTGTGGTACTTCTTCTCCCCCTGGTACACGGACGTCGGTTACCAGCCGACGCAGCCCGTCCCGTACAGCCACCGCCTGCATGCGGGCGACATGGAGATCAACTGCCGCTACTGTCATGCGATGGCGGAGATCTCGCCGGCGGCCGGCGTGCCGCCCACTCAGTCGTGCATGAACTGTCACACCCTGGCGATGAAGGACAGCCCGCGGCTGCAGCCGATTCGCGACAGCGCGGCGGATGGCCTTCCCATGCGCTGGGTGCGCGTGCACGAGCTGGCCGACTACGTCTACTTCGAGCACGCCTCGCACGTACGGGCGGGCGTGGGCTGCGTGTCGTGTCACGGCCGCATCGACCAGATGGACGTCGTGCGCGAGGAGAAGCCGCTCAGCATGAGCTGGTGCCTCGACTGTCACCGCGACCCCGCTCCGAATCTCCGGCCCGTGGATCAGGTGACGAACATGCGCTGGGTCCCGCCGCCGAATCATCCCGAGTGGGCGCTACGGACGATCCAGGAGCGCGGCATCCAGCCGCCGGTCGACTGCTCGGGGTGCCATCGGTGAGCCAAGACTCCGCGACCCGGCGGCCGGCGAAGGGCGAGGAGCGGCCCCGGGACGGTGTTCCCGAGCGGCCGGAGCGCTCGCGGGGACGCGAATGAGCGACCGGCGCTATTGGCGAAGCCTCGACGAGGTCGAGCGCAGCCCGGAGTTCCTCGCCGGGCTCGGCCGGGAGTTTCCGCTCGGCGCGGCCGATCCGCCGCAAGGCATCACCCGGCGCACGCTGCTGCAGGTGATGGGCGCGTCGCTGTCGCTCGCCGGCCTCGCCGCCTGCCGGCGGCCGGTCGAGACGATCGTTCCCTACGTGACCGCTCCCGAGGACATCGTCCCGGGCGTGCCTCTCAAGTACGCGACGACGATGCCGTTCGGCGTGAGCGCGCTCGGCGTGGTGGTCGAGAGTCACGAGGGGCGGCCGACCAAGATCGAGGGCAACGAGCTTCACCCTTCCTCGCGCGGTGCGGCGAGCGCGTGGACGCAGGCGGCGATCTACGACCTCTACGATCCCGACCGCTCGGCCGTCGTGCTGCAGCAGGGGGCGGAACCGCCGCGCAAGACCTGGAAGGACTTCGTCGACTACTGGAAGGAGGTCTCCGCGGAGCTCGCGCCGGATCAAGGGGCCGGCCTCGCCGTGCTGCTCGAGCCGTTCGCTTCGCCGACCAAGGCGCGCCTGGTCGCGGCCCTCCGGCGCCGCTACCCGAAGGCGCGCGTCGTCGCCTACGCGCCGCTCGGCGACGAGAGCCTGTACGAGGGGATCCGAGCGGCGACCGGATCGGTGCTCGAGCCCGTCCACCACGTCGACCGCGCGCGGGTGATCCTGTCTCTCGACGCCGACTTTCTGCTCGCCGACGCCGACTCGGTTCGTCATGCGAGCGGCTTCGCCGAGGGCCGAAGGATGCGGTCGGCGGGCGACGCGATGAACCGGCTGTACGTGGTCGAGAGCACGCTGACGATCACCGGCATCGCCGCCGACCACCGTCTGGCGCTGCCGAGCGGACGGATCGCCGCCTTCGCCGCGGCGCTCGCCGCCGAGCTCGGGGCCGGCCCCGCGCCCGCCTCCGCCGCCGCCGACGACCGCCGGTGGCTGGCGGCGGCGGCGCAGGACTTGAAGGCGGCGGGCGACAAGAGCCTGATCGTCGCCGGCGCGCACCAGCCCCCGGCCGTGCATGCGGCGGTGGCGGCGCTCAACGCCGCGCTCGGCAACGTCGGTACGACCGTCACCTACGTCGCCGGCGGCGAAACCCTGCGGTCGAGCAGCGCCGATCTCACGGCGCTGGTCGCCGACATGCGAGCGGGCCAGGTGAAGACCGCGTTCGTGCTCGGCGGCAATCCCGCCTACGACGCGCCGGTCGACCTCGACTTCGGCGCGGCGCTCGCCAAGGTGGCGAACCGCATTCGCCTCGGGCCGTACCTCGACGAGACCTCGGCGGCTTGCGAGTGGCACCTGCCGGAAGCGCACTTCCTCGAGGCGTGGGGCGACGCGCGCTCGCGCGGCGGGCCGCTGTCGGTCGTGCAGCCGCTGATCGAGCCGCTGTTCGGCGGGCGGAGCGTCATCGAGATGCTCGCGCTGATCGAATCCGGCGAGGAGAAGCCGGGGTACGATCTGGTGCGCGAGACCTGGACGGCGGTGCTCGCCGGCGATTTCGAGCGCGCCTGGAACCGGGTGCTGCACGACGGGCTGCTCGAGGGCAGCGAGCTCGCGCCCGCCTCGCCGCGCATCGACGCCAAGGTGCTCGCCGACCTCGCCGACGCCGCGCAACCCCTGGCCGGCGCCGACGCGCTCGAGGTGGTGTTCCGGGCGTCGGCCGCGGTCTACGACGGCCGCTACGCGAACAACGGCTGGCTGCAGGAAATCGCCGAGCCGGTGAGCAAGCTCACCTGGGACAACGCGGCGCTGGTCTCGGCCAAGACCGCGGCCGCCCTCGGCTTGAAGAGCGGCGATCTGGTGCGCGTGAAGCTGCGCGAGCGGGCGATCGAGGCGGCGATCTCGGTGCTGCCCGGCAACGCCGACCATTCGGTGACGATCGCGCTCGGCTACGGCCGGTCGGCCGCGGGACGGGTCGGCAACGGAGTCGGCTTCGACGCCTACCGGCTGCGCACCACCGCGGCCGCGGGCTTCGACGTCGGCGCCCGGCTCGAGCCGACCGGCCGGACGCACCGGCTCGTCGCCACGCACGATCACTGGAGCACCGAGGGCCGGGTGATCGTGCAGGAGGCGGGGCTCGAGGAGTACCGCAAGAACCCCCACGTCGCGCAGGAGCACGAGGCGGAGCTCCACCCGCAGAAGTCCCTGTGGCCGGAGCGCTCCTACGAGCAAGGGCCGCAGTGGGGGATGACGATCGATCTCAATTCCTGCATCGGCTGCAACGCCTGTGTCGTCGCCTGCCAGAGCGAGAACAACATTCCGGCGGTCGGCAAGGACCAGGTGTCGCGCGGCCGCGAGATGCACTGGATCCGGATCGACCGCTACTTCTCGGGGCGCCCGGAGGCGCCCGAGTCGATCGTCTTCCAGCCGGTCCCCTGCCAGCACTGCGAGAACGCCCCGTGCGAGCAGGTCTGCCCGGTGGCGGCCACCCTGCACGACGAGCAGGGGCTCAACGTGATGGTCTACAACCGCTGCATCGGCACGCGCTACTGCTCGAACAACTGCCCATACAAGGTGCGGCGCTTCAACTTCTACAACTTCACCAGGGACACGCCCGAGATCCTCAAGATGGCGCAGAACCCCGACGTGACGGTGCGCGCCCGGGGCGTGATGGAGAAGTGCTCCTACTGCGTGCAGCGCATCAACCGCGGGCGCATCGACGCCAAGCTCGCCGGCAAGCCGCTCGAGGACGGCGACGTGCGGACCGCCTGCCAGCAGACCTGTCCGACGCGGTCCATCCAGTTCGGCGACATCCGCGACCCCAAGAGCCGGGTCGCCGCGCTGAAGGCCTCGGACCGCCACTACCACCTGCTCGCCGAGCTGAACACGCGGCCGCGCACCACCTATCTGATGCGGCTGCGCAACCCGAATCCGGAACTGGAGCAGGCGTGAAGGGGCACGCGAAGAAGGCGGCGCAAGAGGCTGCGGGGGGAACGGGTTTGCTTGGGACGGACTCGTCGCCGTCCACGGCGCAAACCCGTTCCCCCCGCAGCCGTGTCACCGGGCATCTGCTGATCGTAGTCCTCGGCGCCGTGCTCGCCGTCACCACGCTGGAGGGCTGCATGCGCGGCTGCGGCTCCTCGCGGCCGCCGATCCACCCGAACTACAGCATGTTCAACCAGCCGAAGTACCGCCCCTATGGCGCCAGCGCGTTCTTCTACGACGGAGCGGCGATGCGCCGGCCGGTGCCGGGCACCGTGGCCCGCGGCCACCTCGTCGAGGATCCGGTACTCGAGAGCGGCAAGAGCGCCGACGGCTCGCCGGTCGCCTCCTCGCCCGTGGCGGTGGACGAGGCGCTCGTCGACCGCGGCCGCGACCGCTACGGCATCTATTGCCAGCCCTGCCACGACGAGCGCGGCGAGGGCAAAGGCATTCTCTTCCAGCGCGCCAAGGTGCCGACCGCGAACCTGCTCGACAAGCGCATCCGCGACCTGCCCGACGGCAGCCTGTTCGACACCATCACCAACGGCAAGGGGCTGATGGCGGGCTACCGCTATCCGATCCGCGCGCGCGACCGCTGGGCGATCATCGCCTACGTGCGGAGCCTGGAGAAGGCGCAGGCGCAGAGGGAGGCCGCGCGGTGAACCGTCGAGCGCTCCTCGGCATCGTCGGCGCGTTCCTGCTGCTCACCGCGGTGCTGCGCGTGTGGGTGGCGGTCAACGATCGGGCCTACCGGGCGCCGGTCTACTCCACCCAGGTGCAGCCGGTGCCGCGCGAGCAGGGCATCGCCGATCAGCAGAAAGCGGCCGAAGCCAAGGCCAAGGCCAAGAAATACGAGGCGCCGACGTACCGTCAGTTTCCGTTCGTCGGCAGCCGCGTGGCGATCTGGGTGGTCGCCGAGCTGCACCTGATGTTCGCCGCCTTCGTGCTCGCCGTACCGATGTTCGCGTTCATCATCGAGGTGATCGGCTACGCGACCGGCGACAAGCGCTACGACCGGCTGGCCTTCGAGTTCACCAAGCTGCTCTCGACCTCGTTCTCGTTCACGGCGAGCTTCGGCGGCTTTCTGACCTTCATGCTGATCGCGCTCTACCCGGCGTTCACGAACTACCTGATGGAGGTCTTCTCGCCGACGTTCCTGCCCTACGTGCTGCTGTTCTTCGCCGAGGCGGGCTGCCTCTACAGCTACTACTACGGCTGGGGCAAGTTTCATCCGCTCGTCCACCTCGCGCTCGGCCTGGCGATCAACGTGGTCGGCACCCTGATCATGTTCATCGCCAACGCCTGGGCCTCGTTCATGATGACGCCGCAAGGCATCTCCGACTCCGGGGCGCTCGTCGATCTCTACGCCGCGTTCGACAACTTCACGTGGATGCCGATCAACATCCACCGCTTCATCGGCAACATCGCCTTCGGCGGATCGGTGGCCGCGGCGTACGCGGCGTGGAAGTTCCTGCACGCCGAGACCGACGAGCAGCGCGCCCACTACGACTGGATGGGCTACGTCGGCAACTTCGTCGCGATCAGCGCGTTCCTGCCGCTGCCGTTCGCCGGCTACTACCTCGCCGCGGAGATCTACGCCTACAACCAGGCACTCGGCATCATGATGATGGGCGGCGCGTTCTCCTGGCTGTTCATCATCCAGGCCGTCTTGATCGGCAACCTGTTCCTCGCCGCCAACTACTACCTGTGGCTCGGCATGGGCCGGGTCGAGGGTGTGCAGGCCTACCAGAAGTACGTCAAGTACCTGCTGGCGGCGATCGCCGTGTGCTTCGCGGTGTGGGCGACGCCGCACTCGCTCATCGCCACCACCGCCGAGATCCGCGCGATGGGCGGAACGCTGCATCCGATGCTCGGCTACCTCGGCGTGATGTCGGCGAAGAACACCGCGGTGAACGTGCTGATCCTCACCACGTACGTGAGCTTTCTCTTCTATCGCCGCACCGGAAAGCGGCCGACGGTGTCTTGGGCGAAGCTCGGCAACCTCGTGCAGTTCCTGATCTTCGCGGCCTCCACCGCGATCGTGATCTTCTACGGCATCTACGGCTACTTCGTGGAGGCGGCGGTGCGCATCGCCTTCTCGGTGCCGCAGGTGCTGTCGGTGCTGGTGGCGATGGTATTGATGACGGTGATCGACATCTTCCTCATGCGCGGCGCCCACGCCACGGGCGAGACCCACTGGGGCAAGATCCCGGCGGTCTCGCAGTACGTGCTGATCTTCATCGCCGTGACGTTCACCTGGCTCATGGGGCTGATGGGCTACGTCCGATCGGGCCTCCGCCAGCACTGGCACGTGTACGGCGTGCTGGTGGATTCTTCGCCCGATGCCTTCACGCCCACGCTGGGATTCGCGGCCAACGTCGTCTCGGTCTGCGTGATCCTGTTCTTCGCGCTCATCGCGTTCGTGTTCTGGCTCGCCAGCCTGCACGACAAGAGGGATTGGGGGACGACGCAATCCGACGAGCCGGCCCACGGCGGGCACGCGCCGAAGAGGGTGTCGGCGGGCTCATGAGATCTCCGGTCGGCGTCAACGTGGTCCTGGTGGTGGCGGGCGCGACGCTCTTCTACACCTACGTCGGCCAGCTCGTGCCGCAGAAGGAGCTGCAGCCGCCGCCGAAGGTCGAGATCACCCAGGAGATGACGCCGGTACAGCTCGCCAAGGTCGGCGACGAGCTCGCGCGCGGCAAGGGCATGTGCCTCACCTGCCACACGGTCGGGCACAGCGGCGGGCCGCTCCGCTATCCCGACCTCGCCGGCGTGGCCGAGCGGGCCAAGACGCGCGTCGCGGGGCTCGATCAGCTGCACTACTTCGCGCAGTCGGTCTGCCAGCCGGACGCGTTCGTCGTCGCCGGCTTCGCGCCGGGCATGCCGGCCATCCACAGGCCGCCGATCGGGCTCTCCGACGAGGAGCTGCACGCGGTGGTCGCGTGGCTCCAGAGCCAGGGGGGGCAGGCGACGATCACCTTGAAGGAGAAGCTGCCGTACTGCGGAGGCCCCGGGTGAGCGGAGACCGCGCATGAAGCTCGCGATCGTCCTTGCCGTCGTCGCCGTGATGGTCGTGCTGCGCCTGGTGCGCGCCGGGCTGCTCGTGTGGCTCGCCGCCTGGTGGGTCGGCACGTACGCGGTGCTGCGCTACGGCTTCGTGACGCCGATTCCCGCTTCCGCCCTGCACATCTTCATGGCGATCACGGCGCTCTCGCTGTTCGCCTACGCGACGTCGAGCCGCGAGCGGATGCGCGCGACCTACGAGCCGGTCCTCGCGTTCGCGAGCGAGAGCCGCTTCACGCTGCCGCTCGCGCTGGTGGCCGCGTCGATTCCCGGGGTCGTCGCCTGGAGCGTCTACCAGGGCCTGCAGCAGCCGCTCCAGCCGCCTTACTTCGGGCGCACGGTCCACCCGTCGCCGCCCGCCGAGATCACGTCGCGCGGCGAGAAGGTCGATCTCGCGCGCGCCGCCAACCCCTTCCGCAATCTCGAGAAGACGGACGTCCAGGCGTTTCGCCGGCACGTCGAGAACGGCCGGCGGGTTTACTACCGCAACTGCTTCTTCTGTCACGGCGACGACCTCGGCGGCGCCGGGATGTACGCCCACGGCCTCGACCCGGTGCCCGCGAACTTCCTCGACTCGGGCGTGCTGCCGATGTTCCAGGAGTCGTTCTTCTTCTGGCGCATCGCCAAGGGCGGCCCGGGCATGCCCGACGAGGGCGCCCCCGGCGACTCGGCGATGCCCGAGTGGGAGCGCATGCTCAGCAACGAAGAGATGTGGGACGTGATCCTGTTCCTCTACGACGACGCGGGCTACCGGCCGCGGGCGCTCGAGGCAGTCGGCGCCGAGGTGGCTCACTAGATGCCTCCGATTTCGCGACGCCACGAGGCCTCCTCCTGGGTGACGCTCGCCCTGGCCCTGGCGGCGCTGCCGTGCTTCGCCGCGCCCGCGCCCGACCTCGGCACGGATCAGCAACGACAGGCGGGAAAGCCGCTCTACGACCGGCACTGTTCGCAGTGCCACGGCGAAAAGGGGGACGGCCTCGGCGTGGCGGCGCCGTTCCTCAGCCCCAAGCCCCGCGACTTCACCTCCGGCAAGTTCAAGATCCGCACCACGCCGAGCGGCGCACTGCCCACCACGCAGGATCTCAAGGCCATCATCCGCGCCGGGATGCCCTACACCGCGATGCCGGGCTGGCCGCAGTTCAACGACCGGCAGCTCACCGACGTCGCGTACTACGTGAAGTCGTTCGCCGCGGACTTCGCCGACCCCGATCGCCAGCCCGAGCCGATCCAGAGCCCGCCGGTGCCGGCCATCAGCGGCGAATCGATCGGCAGAGGCAAGAAGCTCTACGAGGAGCTCGGCTGCGCACGCTGCCACGGCGAGACGGGCCGCAGCGACGGCGTCGCGGCGCCGACGCTGACCGACGACTGGGGATACCTGATCCGCTCCGCCGACCTCACTCGGCGCTGGACGTTCCGCGGCGGCCCGACGCGCCAGGAAATCTTCCGTGCATTCTCGACCGGCCTGAACGGTACGCCCATGCCTTCGTTCGTCGACGCGCTGACGGTCGAGCAGCGCTGGGATCTCGCCGACTTCGTCTACTCGCTGTCGCCGAGGGACTCGCCGGAGTACGCGACGCTGCTCGTCGCCAAGAAGGTCGCACGCGAGCTGGACCTGGCCGAAGGGGCGAAGCTCTTCGAGGAAGCCGAGCCCGCCTACTTCCCGGTGATCGGCCAGATCATGCAGCCGGGGCGCGCGTTTCACCCGTCGTGCAACGGCATCGCCGTGCGCGCCGTCTACAACGAGACCGACATCGCCTTCGAGCTGCGCTGGAACGACATGCGGGCGGAGGTCACGGGCAAGAACGGACCCGAGCTGGCGGTGGCGGCGGCCGAGGACGAGGGCGACGAGCCCGCCGCGGCGCCGCCGGCCGCTGAAGGTGGCGGCGGGTGGGGCGACGCGGAAGCCGCCGCGCCGGCGGCCGAGCCCGCCGCGGCGCCGGCCGACGTTTGGGGAGAAGGCGAAGCCGGCGCCGCGGCGTCTGCGGCCGTACCGCAGAGCGAATTCTCCGACGCCGTGGCCATCCAGTTCCCGGCCGAGAAGTCGCTGACGATCCGCAAGCCCTACTTCGTCTTCGGCGACAAGGGCAACGCCGTCAACCTCTGGTTCGTCGACCTCGCGAAGCCGGAGCCGGCGCTGTACGTCGGCCGGGGCAGCGACTCCCTGGAGCCGCTCGGGCCCCGCGATCTGACGGTCACCCGCGGCTACGACAAGGGCGAATGGACCGTCGTCTTCAAGCGGCGGCTGCGCAGCCAGGGAGAGGTCACGTTCGAGGAGCAGGGCTTCCTGCCGATCGCCTTCTCGGTGTGGGACGGCCTCGCCGGCGAGCGGGGCAACAAGCGCGGCCTCACCAACTGGTGGACCGTCTATCTCTCGCCCGACGAGAAGCCGTCGCTCGTCCGCGAGATGGCGAAGTGGGGGGGGCTGGCGTTCGCGCTCGAAGTGGTGTTCATCGGCTGGGCACGCCGCCGCGCGCACAACTCGGCGGGATCCTGACCGGGAGGCAGCGATGTACAAGACCATCTACGTTCCGGTGGACAACTCCGACTTCTCCAATCAGGCCGTTCGCCTGGCCATCGATCTCGGCAAGAGCTTCGGCTCGAAGATGGTGGGCTGCCACGTCTACGCGGCCAAGATGCACGACTACCGCTTCAAGCAGATGGAGTACACGCTGCCCGCGGAGTACCTCGAGGAGACCGAGCTCGAGCGGCAGCGGAAGATCCACGACAGCCTGATCACCATGGGCTTGAAGCTCATTTCCGACAGCTATCTCGCGTCGATGGAGCAGCAGTGCGGGGCGGCCGGCCTCGAGTTCGAGCCGCGCATGACGGACGGCAAGCACTCGACCGAGATCGTCAAGGACCTCGCCGCGGGCGGTTACGACCTGGTCGTGCTCGGCGTGCTCGGCCTCGGCCGCGTGCGCGACAGTCAGGTGGGATCGGTTTGCGAGCGCGTGGTGCGTCACGCCAGGCAGGACGTGCTCGTGGTCAAGCAGTTGCCGAACGGGGACGGCGCCGCGCGCGACACGATCCTGGTCGGCATCGACGGCAGCCCGCAGTCCTTCGGGGCGCTCTTGACGGCGACCGACCTCGCCAAGCGCTTCGGCAAGAAGGTCGAGGCGATCGCCGTCTACGATCCCTACCTCCACTACACCGTGTTCAACGGCATCGTGAACGTGCTCAGCGAGAAGGCGGCCAAGGTCTTCCGCTTCGAGGAGCAGAACCAGCTGCATGAGGAGGTGATCGACACCGGGCTCGCGCAGATCTACCAGTCGCACCTCGAGGTGGCCGCGAAGATGGCGGTCGAGACCGGCTTCGAGATCCAGAAGACGCTGCTCGACGGCAAGGCATTCCAGAAGGTGTTGAACCACGCCCGCAAGATCGATCCCTGGCTGCTGGTGGTCGGCCGCACGGGGATTCACGGCGTGAAGGACGAGACCGAGCTCGGCAGCAACGCGGAGAACCTGTTCCGCAGCTGCCCGTGCGACCTGCTGCTCACCACCCGGCTCGAGGTCCCCGAGCTCGACGTCAAGGCCGAGGAGTCGATCCGCTGGACGGCTGAGGCCGAGGAGCGCATGACCCGCGTGCCGCCGCTCGTGCAGGGGATCGCGCGCACCGCGATCTACCGCCTGGCGATCGAGAGGGGCCACAGCGTGATCACCAGCAGCCTGCTCGACGAGGCGATGGAGCGGTACATGCCGAAGGGCGCGAAGGCGACGACGCGGCTGGCCGAGAGCGTCGTGCTCGAGCACGCGAAGGACCGGGCGGTGTCGATCTGCAAGAAGTGCGGCGTGTCGGCGGCCGAGGCGAGCCCCGTCGCGTGCGCGGTCTGCGGCGGCGACGCCTTCCACGTGATCTCGCCGGGAATGGTCGAGGAGATCATCGAGAGCGAGGGCGGAGCGCAGGCCGAGACCACCTACGACGGCCGCACGCTCACCTGGACGCGCGAGGCCAAGCGGGCGTTGTGGACGATTCAGGACGGCTACCAGCGCCGTCGCACCAAGGCGCGGGTCGAGAAGGCGGCGCGTCTGAGGCGGTTCGAGGCCGTGAGCCTGGAGCTGGCCCGGGCGCTGATCGAGGAGGAGACCGGCGAGCCGCTGGTGCTGCCGCCGCGAGGCGCCGAGGCGCCCCCGCCGCCGGCCGAGACGCAGGACGGCAAGAAGCTCGTTGCCCGTGACGAGAAGCGCAACCCCTTGTTCTCCGCGCTCGACTGGCAGCCGGACGCGGTCATGCGGATCCTGCGCGTGCCGGCCGGGTTCATGCGCAACCGCACGCAGCAGAGGATCGAGGACCTGGCACGTGAGCGCGGCGCCGACGCGATCGACCTCGCGCTCGTCGAGGAGGGCATCGAGCAGGGCCGCCAGCTCATGGAAGAGATGATCCAGGAGTACAAGGCGAATCCGCAGGCCGCGCGCGCGACGACGACTCGCCCCGAACCGCCGCCGTCCGCCGCGGCTCCCGCTTCCGACGGTTTGCCGCTGAACGAGGTCGGCGTCATGGCGGTCATGGAAGCGAGGCGGGCCGGTAAGGCCTGAGAGCGGAGCGCGTTGTCACCTCTGCGGACCGTGCGACGCGTCTTCCGCCGGCGGCGGACACCGAGGGGTCGCCGGAGGTAACGGGCGCCTGCATGTCGGGCTATCGCTTCTGCCGCACGGACGACATCCCCGCTCTGGTCGACGCCTACAACGACTGCTGGCTGCCGCACTTCGCCCCGCAGGCCCCGCTGACCGTCGACGCCTTCAAGCGCGAGGTTCGCGAGATCCATCTGTGGGCGTCGAGCTGCATGCTGGCGACCGAGGACGACCGGTCGATCGGCGTGCTGCTCGGCGCCAAGCGCGACGACGCCAACTTGGTGCGGGCGATCGCCCTGCGGCCTGGCCACGAGCGCCGCGGTCATGGCCGGCACCTGCTCGATTCGCTGCGCCGCAAGGTCGCAATCCTCGGACCGCGGCGGCTGCTCGTCGAAGTGCCGGCGGAGTGGGGGGGCGTGCGGCGCTTCTTCGAGCGGTGCGGCTTCCACGCCGAGGCCCGCTACGTGGATTTCGCGCACGCGGCGCCGCGGCGCGCGCCGGTGGCTCCGGCGGCGCTGGTTTCGGCGATCACCCTCGAGGAGCTGCGCGAAGCCGGGGCGTTCGACCCGCCTCCGGGTTTGCCCTGGGAGCGGTCCCCGCAAACGCTCGTCAACCGCAGTCGACAGATAGAGGGCCTGGCGGTGGCTTCCGACGTGCGCATCGAGGCCTACCTGCTCCATCGCCGCGTCGGGGCCGGCAACGAGCTGCTCGCCGTGGGCGGCCCGCGGGCCGAGCTCTTGCATCTGCTGCTCGCCGGACTCTATGAACGGACGAGCGGCCCGATCACGTTTCCCAAGGTGAGCGAGCGGGAGACGGCTCACGCCGCTCTGCGGGACCTCGGGTTCGAGTCCGTGCGCGAGCACGTCGGGTATGCGGCCGAGCTGAGCGAATCGTGAAGAGCTACTTCGACATCGCCGGCGACGGCGGCTCGCGCGTTCTCGAGCAGGTCCGGGCCAAGCAGTCGCGCATCGCCGCGGCGCTCGCGGGCGTGCGGCGCATGGTGGCGGTCGGCTCCGGCAAGGGCGGCGTCGGCAAGAGCACGCTCACCCTGCAGCTCGCCCACGCGCTGCGCGAGGACGGCGCCTCGGTCGCGATCCTCGACGCCGACCTGAACGGTCCCAGCCAGGCGCGCATGACCGGGCTCGGCTCGGTGGCGCCGGTACCGGGGCCCGACGGGCTCGTCCTGCCGCGCACCGCCGCGGGCATCGGCGTGGTGTCGATGGGCCTCTTCGTCCCCGAGTCCGCGGCGCTCGACTTCGAGAGCGTCGCCGCCGGGGACAGCTACGTGTGGCGGGCGACCAAGGAGTTCGCGGTGCTCGGCGATCTGCTCGCCGGAGTCGCCTGGGGCCCGCTCGACTTCCTGCTCGTGGACCTGCCGCCCGGGGCGGAGCGCACCGTGCAGTACGCCGAGTTCTTCGGCGCCGCCGCCGCGCTCGTGCTCGTCACCTTGCCCTCGGATCTCTCTCGCGGCGTGGTCGCGCGCTCGGTAGCGGGGCTCCGCCGGGCGCCGAATCGAGTGCTCGGTTACGTGGAGAACATGAAGGGCTACTGCTGCAGCGAGTGCGGCTCGGTCCGTCCGCTGTTCGCCGAGTCGTCCGCGATCGATCTCGGCATCCCCTGTCTCGGCGCGGTGCCGTTCGATCCCGCGCTCGCCGCCGCCTGCGACCGCGGCGAGCCGCTGCCCGCAGCGGCCGCCGGCCCGGCGTGGCCTGCGGTTCGTTCCGTGGCCGCGGCGATCCGCGGCGCACTGGAGGCGTCATGAAGTTTCTCTGCGTGCTGTGCGATCAGCCGATGAAGCTCGTCGAGGTCGCGCCGCCGGATCGCGGCGCGCTCAGCGTGCTCTACGAGTGCCCCGAGTGCGCGCACCGCATCGCCATGCTCACCAACCCGTTCGAGACGCAGATGGTGACCTCGCTCGGCGTCGAGATCGGCCCGGGCGGCGAGAAGACCGAGTCGAAGTGCCCGTTCTCGGCGATGGTGCCGGGCGCGGGCGCGCCCGGCGCCGAGAGCGGCGTGACCTGGACCGCGAGCGCGCTCCGGCGCCTCGAGCGGATCCCCGAGTTCGTGCGGCCGATGGCGCGCGGCGGCATCGAGCGCTTCGCACGCGAGCGCGGCCTCAGCGAGGTCGACGAGGCGGTGCTCGACGAGGCGAAGAGCTTCTTCGGCATGTAGGTGGAGACCCGGGATTCGCCGCCCGTCTTCCGATCGGGAACCGACGTGGACGCCTCCTTCGCACGACCGTACGTCATCTCCTGGAACCTGACGTATCGCTGCAACCTGGCCTGCGAGCACTGCTACCTCGACGCCGGCGGCAAGCCCGAGGTCGCCGCCCCCGCCTTCGCGGACCGCAGCGAGCTATCGACCGAGGAATGCCTGCGCGTCGCCGACGAGATCGCCGCCTTCGCCCCGGACTGCCTGCTGATCCTGACGGGCGGGGAGCCGCTGCTGCGGCGCGACATCCTGGAGATCGTCCGCCACGCCGCGGCCCGGGGGCTGTGGGTGGTGGTGGGCACCAACGGCGTGAAGATCACCGAGAACCTCGCGGAGATCCTGCGCCGCGAGGGAGCCCGCGGCCTGTCGCTCTCGCTCGACGCGCTGGACCCGGAGCGGCACGACCGCTTCCGCCGCGTGCGCGGCGCGTGGCGCAACACCGTGGAGGGCGCCAAGATCCTCGCGCGCGCGGGCCTGCCGTTCATCGTGCAGACCACCGTCGCCCGCCACAACGTCGGCGAGCTCGCCGCCATCGCCGCGTTCGCCTGCGAAGAGCTCGCGGCGAGCGTGTGGAACCTCTTCTTCCTGGTTCCGACCGGCCGCGGGGCGCACGTCTCCGACCTCGACGCCGCCGCCTACGACGGCGTGCTCGCCGAGCTGCAACGGCTGCAGCGCCGCTTCGCCGGGCGCATGCTGGTCAACGCGAAGTGCGCGCCGCACTACGTCCGGCTGCTGCAGGGCGAAGCGGGGCAGGGGGCGGTGGTCAAGGGCTACGCCGGCGGCGCCGGCGGCTGTCCCGCGGGCACCCACTACCTCGGCATCCGTCCGAACGGCGACGTCACGCCGTGCCCCTACCTGCCGCTGTTCGGCGGAACGTTGAAGCGCTCGACCCTGCGCGAGATCTGGAGCGATTCGGATCCGTTCGTGCGCATCCGCGACCGCGCGCGGCTCGGCGGCCGCTGCGGCGCTTGCGAGCTGAACGCGGCCTGCGGCGGCTGTCGCGCACGCGCCTTCGGCATGACCGGCGACGTGCTCGCCGAGGACCCGCTGTGCACGCATCAGCCCGGAACCTTCGGCCGGCCGGCGGCCCCGGACGTCGAGTACGGCGGGGCGGTCGAGACGACGCTGCCGTGGGACGCGGCGGCGCGCGAGCGCATGCAGCAGGTCCCCGCCTTCGTGCGCGGCATGGTCAGCCGCCGCGTCGAGGCCTACTGCCGCGAGCAGGGGCTGCCGCGCGTCACCGAGCAGGTGCTCGGCGAGATCCGCGCGCGCATGCCGACGCCGAAGCTGTTCGGCAGATGACGGGGCGCTCCCGCGAATGGCGTCGCGCCTGATCCTCCCGGTTCACTACGACTTCTCGTCGACGATCTGCTTCGTCGCCCATCGCGTGCTCGAGCGCATGCACGACCAGCTCGAGGAGATGGGCGTCGAGCTGCGCTGGCGCCCGCTCGACCTGGTGGCGCTCAGCGGCTGGCGCCGCGGCGCAGAGGTCGCTGGCCCGCGGCGCGACAACGCGTTGCGCGTGGCGAGCGAGCTCGACGTCGCGGTGCGCATGCCGGCGGTGCTGCTCGATTCGCGGCGGGCGCACGCGGTGGCGCTCGCGCTCGCGGACGGACCGCGCGAGGCGGCGTGGCGGGAGCGCGTGTGGAGCGCGGTCTTCGAGGAGGGCCGTGACATCGGCGAGGAGGGAGAGATCGAGCGGCTCGCCGCCGATCTGACGATCGATCTTCGCGCCGTGGAAGGCGCGGGCGACCTCGCGCGCCTGGAAGCCGAGACCGATGCCGCGCGCGAGGCCGAGGTGACCGGCGTCCCCACCTTCCACGTCGGCTTCCCGCTCGGCGGCATCCAGGACCCGCACACCATGAAGCTGCTGTTCCAGCGCTGGGTCGACCGGCAGCGCCGGGTGCGCTCGGGCGAGTGAACCGCGCCGGCCGTCGACGCGACCGTCGCGGGCGGCGGCTTCAGCGAAGCGCGCGTTGCAGCGCCGGCCGCGCCTCGAGGCGGGCGAGGTAGGCGAGCAGGTTGGGGGTGCGCGCGTCGAGCACCTCGAACCGTCGCGCGATCAGCAGCGTCACGCCCATCATCACGTCGGCGGCGGAGAATTCGCCGCCGAGCAGGTAGTCCTTGCCCTCGAGCGAGCGCTCGGCGACGGCGAACGTCGCGGCGGCGCGGCCGCGGGCGTCCTCGACCACCGCGGCGATGCGCTCCGCCTCGGGCTTGAAGATCGTGTGGCGAACGATGTCGCCGAGCGGCGGCATCGCCGTCGCCTCGGCGAAGTGCACCCACTGCAGGAACTCGCCGCGCTGTGGCGTTCCCGGCCGCGGCGCCAGCCGTCCCTCGCCGTAGCGCTCGAGCACGTACTCGAGGATCGCGCCGGACTCGAACATGGCGAGATCGCCGTCCTCGATCGCCGGGACCTTGCCGTAGGGCGAGCGCTGCGCGAACGGGGTCTTGCCGACCGCGAACTGGACCACCTCCAGCTGGTAGGGAACGCCGAGCTCCTCGAGGAGCCAGTAGATGCGGATCGAGCGGGTGAGCGGGGCATGGTAGAGCTTGATCATCTCGAAGGCCTCCGGTGTTCGCCGTGGAATCGCGCGAACGGTCAGACCCGGCGTAGGCCGGGCAGGCCGTCAATGCTGCGGGCGTTGTTCTCGGCGCGGTAGCGGGCGATCGCCTCCTCGCCCATGCGGCTGGCCAGGTCGTCGAGCTGCGATCGGTCGCCTTCGTAGCGGTAGAGCGGCACGCCGTATCCGCAGGAGTCGGAGATGCGATCGAGCCGCGCGCGGACGACGGATCGGACCCCGAGCCGCTGCGGGAACAGCGCCGAGAGCCGCGCGAACTCGTCGTCGCCGCGCTCGATCACCTCGGCGGCGCCGTGCAGACGCACGATCTTCGGCGGCCCCTCGAACGCGCAGAACAGGAACGCGATGCGGCCGTTCTCGCGCACGTGGGCGACGGTCTCGATGCCGCTGCCGGTGAAGTCGAGGTACGCCACGGTGCGGGGATCGAGGATGCGAAAGGTGTCGAGCCCCTTGGGCGAGAGATTGAGGCGCCCGTCCGCCGCGAGCGGCGCGCTGGCCACGAAGAACACCTTCTGCTTGCCGAGGAAGGCCGCGAGCCGGTCGTCGATCGCGTCGTAGAGCTTGCCCATGGCGCGTGATCATCCAGACGGCGCTCGCCGATGCAAGGGCAATCCGGCGACTAGCCCGGGCCTCTCGGCCGGAAGCGGAGCCTCGTCAGATCTCGATCTCGCCGCGAAACACCTCGACCGCGTCGCCGCGCAGGGTGACGTGGCCGTCGCTCTCGCGCCATTCGATGCCGAGGTCGCCGCCGGTGAGGTGGACGAGCACGCGGCGATCGGTGCGCCCGGTGAGCACGCCGGCGACCGCGGCGGCGCACGCTCCCGTACCGCAGGCGGCGGTCTCGCCCGAGCCGCGCTCCCACACCCGCATGCGCAGCTCGCCGCGGCCGAGCACCTGCAGGAACTCGGTATTGACGCGCTTCGGGAAGCGCTCGTGGTGCTCGAAGCGGGGCCCGATGGCTTCGAGATCCAGCGCGGCGATCTCGGACAGGAACAGCACGCAGTGCGGGTTGCCGATCGACACGCAGGTGACGCGATGGGTCTCGCCGCCGACGACGAGAGGGACGTCGACGGCGCGCGGTCCGTCGAAGCGCGCGGGGATGCGCTCCGGCTCGAGCACCGGCTCGCCCATGTCGACGGTCACGGCGCGCACCCGGCCGCCCTCGACCTCGAGCTCGAGCGTCTTCACGCCGCTGTCGGTCTCGACCCGCAGCGGGTTCTCGCGGGCCAGGCCGCGCTCCCAGGCGAGCTTACCGACGCAGCGGATGCCGTTGCCGCACATCTCGCCGCGGCTGCCGTCGGCGTTGTACATCTCCATGCGCACGTCGGCGACCGACGACGGCTGCACGATGATCAGGCCGTCGGAGCCGATGCCCTTGCGGCGCGGGCTCACCGCCCGTGCCACGGCCGCCGGGTCGGGGACCTTCACCTCGAAGCCGTTGACGTAGACGTAGTCGTTGCCGGCTCCGTGCATTTTCGTGAAATGGAGCTTCACGTGGCACGCTGGGGGGGTGGCGCGGATGGAGCTGGCCGGCTCGTGGCGCGTCGGCTCGAGCGAAGCGCGGTGGGCCGGCGGCTCATCGGCTGGAGCGGCGGCGCGGCCCGCTCGGTGGTCGTCAGAGCGCTCGGCGTGGTCCGCTCGGTGGCGGTCGGAGGCTGCTGCGCCGTCATCGCAGGGTCTCCGGGATGGTCTCGCCGCGCACCAGGTCGTCGAGCGTCTCGCGGGCGCGCACCACGTGGTAGGCGGCGCCGTCGACCAGCACCTCGGCGGCGCGCGGGCGCGAGTTGTAGTTCGACGACATGACGAAACCGTAGGCGCCGGCGCTGCGCACGGCGAGGAGCTCGCCGGGCAGGGTCTCCGGCAGCTCGCGATCCTTGGCGAGGAAGTCTCCGCTCTCGCACACCGGGCCGACGACGTCGACCACCGCCGCAGCGCGCCCGCTGCGCTTCACCGGCTCGATCTCCTGGTAGGCGCCGTAGAGCGCCGGGCGGATCAGGTCGTTCATCGCGCCGTCGACGATCACGAACTTCTTGGTCTCGGTGTCCTTGCGATAGAGGACGCGGGTCAGCAGGATGCCGGCGTTGCCGACGATCACCCGCCCGGGCTCGAGCAGGAGCTTCACGCCGAGCTTGTCGAGGCCGTCGCCGAGCAGCGCCGCGGCGTAGTCCCGGGGCTCGGGCGGCGTCTCCTCGTCGTAGGTGATGCCGAGCCCGCCGCCGAAGTCGAGATGGCGGACGTCGAAGCCGCGGGCGCGCAGATCGAGCACCAGGCCGCGCACGCGCGACAGCGCGTCGCGGAACGGCGCGACGTCGGTCAGCTGCGAGCCGATGTGGCAGTCGACGCCGACGACCTCGAGGTGGGAGAGCGTCCGCGCCCGCTCGTACTCCTCGAGCGCGCGGCGGATGTCGATCCCGAACTTCGACTTCTTCATCCCGGTCGAGATGTAGGGATGGGTCTTGGGGTCGACGTCGGGATTCACCCGCAGCGCCACCGGCGCCTTCCTGCCGGCTTCTCTCGCGGCGTCGTCGAGCGCGTCGAGCTCGGCGGCGGACTCGACGTTGAACTGCAGGATCCCCTCGCGCAGCGCGTAGGCCATCTCGTCTCGGGTCTTGCCGATCCCCGAGAAGACGATCTTCCGCGGGTCCGCACCCGCGGCGAGCACGCGGTGGAGCTCTCCTCCCGAGACGATGTCGAAGCCGCTGCCCTCGCGCGCGAAGGCGCGCAGCACCGCCAGGTTGGAGTTGGCCTTCACCGAGTAGCAGACGAGATGCGGCACGGCGCCGAAGGCGTCGTCGAAGACACGGTAGTGACGGCGCAGCGTCGCCAGACTGTAGACGTAGCAAGGAGTGCCGACCTGGTCGGCGATCCGCGAGAGCGGCACCTCCTCGGCGCAAAGCTCGCTTCCGCGGTACTGAAAGAAGTTCATGGCTCGGGCGAGACCGTCACCTGGTTCGACGGAAAGCTGTGGTAGCGGTCGAGCGTGTAGCTGACGACGCGATAGTAGTAGGTCGCGCCCTTGGTCGCTTGCTTGTCGACGTACTCGAAGCGCTTCTCGGGGCGGAAGCGGTCGCGGTCGGCGACCTCGATCTCGCCGATCTGCTCGGCCTGCTGGCCGGGCGCGCCGCGGAACACCAGGAAGCCACCGAGATCGTCCATGCGCTGGCCGTTCAGGTAGGTGGCCGGCCGCTGCCACTCGAGGTGGACGCCGTCGGTCGCCGACCGGCCGGCGAGATTGGAGATCGTCTTGGGGCGCACCTGGTCGGCGCCCCGCGGGTCGGCCTTCAGGCCGCAGGCCGCCAGCAGCACCGCGCCGAGGATCGATGGCAGGCGATAGCCCATGCGGACTCGACGGACGTTTCGGTCGCGGCCGTGCCGCGTCGGGAGAGAGCGTCGCAACTCGGGTCTCCTTTCTGTGCGCTTCGTGCTTCGCGCGCTCACGTCTGGATGCCGATCTTGTCGAGCCGCCGCTCCACGTTCTCGCGCGCCGTACCGCCGGGCGCGCGCCGCCGCGCGACGGCGGCTTCGGGAGTCAGCCGCTCGAGCACGCCGCGGTCGAAGCGGGGGGAGAAGCGGCGAAGCTCGGCGAGCGACAGCTGCTCGAGCTGCCGTCCGGTCTTCAGACAATGCCGCACCACCGCGCCGGCCACGCCGTGCGCCTGGCGGAACGGCAGACCCTTCTCGACGAGGAAGTCGGCCAGCTCGGTGGCGAGCAGGAAGCCGCAGGCGGCCTCCCGCATGCGGCGGCCGTCGAAGCGCAGGCCGGGGAGCATGGCCGCCACCGTCTTCAACGCGGCGAGCGCCGTGTCGGCGGCGTCGAACATCGGCTCCTTGTCCTCCTGCAGATCGCTCTGGTAGGCGAGCGGCAGCCCCTTCATCACCGTCAGAACCGCCTGCAGGCCGCCGAAGACGCGCCCGCTCTTGCCGCGCACCAGCTCGGCGACGTCGGGATTTTTCTTCTGCGGCATGATCGAGCTGCCGGTCGAGAACTCGTCCGGGAACGCGACGAAGCCGAACTCGGAGCTCGCCCACAGCGTGAGGTCCGCGCAGAGCCGGGAGAGGTGCACGAACAGGATCGCGGTCGCAGCCAGGAATTCGGCGATGAAGTCGCGATCGGAGACGGCGTCGATGGAGTTCTCGGCGATGCGGTGAAAGCCGAGCTGCTGGGCGACGAACGCGCGATCGATCGGGTAGGGAACGCCGGCGAGCGCGCCGGCGCCGAGCGGCAGCAGGTCGACGCGGGAGCGGCAGTCGGCGTAGCGCTCGTCGTCGCGGCCGAGCATGTCGTAGTAGGCGAGCAGGTGATGCGCGAGCAGCACCGGCTGCGCGCGCTGCATGTGCGTGTAGCCGGGCATCACCACGTCAAGGTTGGTCCGGGCCAGGCGCGCGAGCGCATCGCGCACGTCGGCGAGGGCGATGCGCAGGTTGCCGATCGCTTCCTTCAGGTAGAGCCGGACGTCGAGCACCACCTGATCGTTGCGGCTGCGCGCGGTATGGAGGTGCCCGCCCGCGGCGCCGACGATCTCGGTCAGCCGCCGCTCGATCGCCGTGTGGATGTCCTCGTCGGACGGCTGGAAGCGGAAGCGGCCGGAGAGGAACTCCTTGCGGATCCGCGCCAGGCCTTCGAGGATCCGCTCGGCGTCCCTCCGCGGGACGATCCCCTGGCGGGCGAGCATCTGGCAGTGGACCTCGCTGCCGCGCAGGTCGTAGGACCACAGGCGGCGGTCGAAGCCGAGCGAGCTCGTGAACTCCTCGGCCACGCGGCTCGGCGGCGCCGCGAATCTACCTTGCCAGAGCTTCTTGGTCTTGCGCGCCACGGGAAGACGGGGATAGCTCGAAACCGCCGTCAATTCCAGAACGGGCGATCGGCCGGCGCGGGCGGCCGAGCGCCCGCCTGCCCGCCCCGGGGGCACTTGCAAGCCTCGCCGGTCTGTTGAATATTTCGCCGCCTTTCGCTACCGCGGCCGAAAGACGCGCGGGTGCGAAGGCGCAGGGGAACATGGCGCAGGTCTTCCATCGCAGCACGAACTCGATCGCGCGGGTCAGCATCTTCGGTGCCGTGTTCATCGTCGTCGGGCTCGGCTGGCTGCTCGATACGATCAGCCGCTCCTCCTACGTCACGCAAGCCCGCAACGCGCGCGTCCAGCCGGTGGCCTTCAGCCACAAGCACCACGTCGGCGGCGCGGGCTTCGATTGCCGCTATTGCCACACCTCGGTCGAGGAGTCGGCGTTCGCGGGGATTCCATCCACCAAGATCTGCATGAACTGCCACTCGCAGATCTGGGCGGACAGTCCGATGCTGGCCCCGGTGCGCGAGAGCCTGAAGACCGGCCGGTCGATCGAGTGGACGCGGGTGCACGACCTTCCGGGGTTCGTCTACTTCGACCACAGCATCCACGTCGCCAAGGGCGTGGGGTGCTCCACCTGTCACGGTCGCGTCGACCAGATGCCGCTCACCTGGCAGGAGAACTCGCTGCAGATGGACTGGTGCGTGAACTGCCACGGAAACCCCGCCCCGTTCGTGCGGCCTCGCCAGGAGGTGTTCAACATGGCGTGGCGGCCGCCGCCGGACCAGCTCGAACAGGGCGCCCGACTGGTGACCGAGTACAAGATCCTGCCGCCGAGCGTGCTGACGTCCTGCTCGACGTGCCACCGCTGAGCGTTCGCGGCCGAGCTGCCGGGACACGACTTCGCTGTTTTGCACGAAGATATGAGATACGAGGCCTCGGTACGCGACCACCGTTTGGTTGCGGCCGTGCCGCGCTGAGGAACGGTCCGAGGAAGATTCCGAATGGCTGAGAGACTCGACCTCGACGAGGTCCGCGCGCGGCTCGAGCAGGCACGGGGCCGCGAATACTGGCGCGGCCTCGAGGAGCTCGCCGAGAGTGAGGAGTTCCGCGAGCTGCTGCATCGCGAGTTCCCGCCCGGCGCCGCGGAGTGGCTCGATCCGGTGAGCCGCCGGCGCTTCCTCCAGCTGATGGGGGCTTCGATCGCGCTCGCCGGCCTCTCGGGATGCACGCGTCAGCCGAGCGAGCCGATCGTACCCTACGTGCAGCAGCCCGAGCAGATCGTGCCGGGCAAGCCGCTGTTCTTCGCCACCGCGGTCACGCTGCGCGGCTACGCCAGCGGCGTGCTGGTGGAGAGCCACGAGGGCCGGCCGACGAAGATCGAGGGCAATCCCGACCACCCGGCGAGCCTCGGTGCGACCGACGTCTACGGGCAGGCGTGGGTGCTCGACCTCTACGACCCGGACCGCGCGCAGGCGCTCACCCGCGGCGGACGCATCCGCCCGTGGGCGTCGTTCCGCGAGACCGTCGGCGCATCGATCGAATCGCAGCGCTCCAACCGGGGAGCGCGGCTGCGCATCCTCACCGAGACCGTCACCTCGCCGACCCTCGCCCGCCAGCTGCGCGAGATCCTCGCCCAGATGCCCGAGGCGAAGTGGGTGCAATACGAGCCCGCCGGCCGCGACGGCGTCCGCGAGGGCGCGCGCCTGGCGTTCGGCGAGGCGGTGGAGACGCACTACCGGTTCGACCAGGCGCGCGTGGTGCTGTCGATCGACGCGGATTTCGTCGCCGGCATGCCGGGCAACCTGCGCTACATCCGCGACTGGGTGAGCGCCCGGCGCGTCGATGCCGAGGGCAAGGGGGAGATGAACCGGCTCTACGCGGTCGAGAGCGCGCCGTCGCCCACCGGCGCCGTCGCCGACCACCGGATCGCCTTGAAGCCGAGCGGGGTGGAAGCCGTGGCGCGCGCGGTCGCGGCCGAGCTCGGCGTCGGCGTGCGCGCCGGCGCCGGCGTCGCGCAGCACGGGCCGTGGATCGCCGCCGCCGCGGCGGACTTGAAGAAGCACGCCGGCGCGAGCCTGGTGATCGCGGGCGAGGAGCAGCCGGCGGCGGTGCACGCGCTCGCCCATGCGATGAATCACGCGCTCGGCAACGTCGGCAAGACCGTGGTGCACACCGAGCCCGTGGAAGCCGAACCGCAGAACCAGCTCGAGGGCCTGAAGCACCTCGCCGACGAGATCGACCGCGGCCTCGTCGACGTGCTGCTGATTCTCGGCGGCAATCCGGTGTTCACCGCGCCCGCCGACCTGGACCTCGCCAAGCGGCTCGACAAGGTCGCGCTGCGCACCTACTGGGGCGCCTACCAGGACGAGACCTCCGCGCTCTGTCACTGGCACGTTCCGGCCGCGCATCCGCTCGAGACCTGGAGCGACGCGCGCGCTCACGACGGAACGGTGACGATCCTGCAGCCGTTGATCGATCCGCTCTACGAGGGCAAGTCGGCGCACGAGCTGCTCGCCGCGCTGTTCGGCTCCGAAGGCGAGAAGACCAGCCACGATCTGGTCCGCGAGACCTACGCCCAGGGCAAGGACAAGGCGGAGCTCGACCGCTTCTGGCGCCGCGCGCTGCACGACGGGCTGGTCGCCGGCACCGCGCTGCCGGCGAAGAGCGTGACGCTGCGGACGGACTGGACGTCGCTTCCGGCGCCGTCGATCGCCGACGGCGGCGGCGGGCTGGAGATCGCCTTCCGTCTCGACCCGACGGTCTTCGACGGGCGCTGGGCGAACAACGGGTGGCTGCAGGAGCTGCCGAAGCCGCTCACCAAGCTCGCCTGGGACAACGCGGCGATCGTCAGTCCCGCGACGGCCGGCCGGCTCGGGCTGGAAAGCGAGATGCTGGTCACGCTGGTGCTCGAGGGCCGCAGCGTCGAAGCGCCGGTCTGGGTGCAGCCGGGGCAGGCGGAGGACTGCGTGACGGTGCATCTCGGCTACGGCCGCGCACGCGCCGGGCGCGTCGGCGCCGGCGCCGGGTTCGACGCCTATGCGATCCGCAGCTCGACCTCTCCGTGGGCGGCGGCGGGCCTCGAGGTGCGGAAGAGCCGGGGCCGCAAGCCGCTGGTGTGCACGCAGCTGCATCACTCCATGGAGGGGCGCCACATCGTCCGCGCCGCCTCGCTCGAGGAGTTCCGCAAGGAGCCCGAGTTCGCCCGCAAGCTCGGCGAGGATCCCGGGCGCGAGGACACGATGTACGAGCCGCCGGTGGTCTACGACGGCTACGCCTGGGGGATGGCGATCGACCTCTCGGCCTGCGTCGGCTGCAACGCCTGCGTCATCGCGTGTCAGGCCGAGAACAACATCCCGGTGGTCGGCAAGGACCAGGTCGCGCGGCAGCGCGCGATGCACTGGATCCGGCTCGACCGCTACTACAAGGGGAGCATCGACGCTCCCGAGACCGCGCTGCAGCCGGTGCCCTGCATGCATTGCGAGAACGCGCCGTGCGAGGTCGTCTGCCCGGTCGGCGCCACCAATCACAGCGCCGAGGGCCTGAACGACATGATCTACAACCGCTGCGTCGGCACGCGGTACTGCGCGAACAACTGCCCCTACAAGGTCCGCCGTTTCAACTTCTACCTGGACTCCGACTGGGCCACCGAGAGCCTGAAGGGCGTTCGCAACCCCAACGTCACGGTGCGCAGCCGCGGCGTGATGGAGAAGTGCACGTACTGCGTTCAGCGCATCAACGCGGCGAAGATCGAGGCGGAGAAGCAGGACCGCCGGGTGCGGGACGGCGAGATCCGCACCGCCTGCCAGCAGGTCTGTCCGGCCGACGCGATCGTGTTCGGCGACGTCAACGATGCGCAGAGCCGGGTGGCGAAGCTCAGGGCCGATCCCCGCAACTACGGGCTGCTGGCGGAGCTGAACACCCGCCCGCGCACCACCTACCTGGCGCAGGTGCGCAACCCCAATCCCGACATCGCCGAGCTCGAGCCCGCCCGCGCGGAAGAGCGGGAAGGTTGATCCATGGCCGAGACGCCCGAACAGGTTCATCCCGAAGCGCATCGCCCGCCGGTCATCGAGCCCGGGCACAGCTTCTCCTCGGTCACCGACCAGATCAGCTCGATCGTCCTCACCCACAGAACGCCGGCCGGTTGGTGGCTCGGCTTCGCGCTCGTGTTCTCGATCGCGATGATGCTCTTCTACTCGGTCGCCTACCTGGTGGTGGTCGGGGTCGGCATCTGGGGCATCAACGCCCCGGTCGGCTGGGGCTTCGCGATCATCAACTTCGTCTGGTGGATCGGCATCGGCCACGCCGGCACGCTGATCTCGGCGATCCTGCTGCTCCTGCGCCAGGAGTGGCGGACGTCGATCAACCGCTTCGCCGAAGCCATGACGCTGTTCGCGGTGGCGCAGGCGGGGATCTTCCCGCTGATCCACCTCGGCCGTCCCTGGCTCGGGTACTGGCTGTTCCCGTATCCGAACACCATGGCCGTGTGGCCGCAGTTCCGCAGCCCCCTCATGTGGGACGTGTTCGCGGTTGCGACCTACGCGACGGTGTCGGCGCTGTTCTGGTTCATCGGCCTGATCCCCGACCTGGCGACGCTGCGCGACCGCTCGGAGAACCGCGCCGCGCGAATCATCTACGGCATGCTGGCGATGGGCTGGCGCGGCTCGGCGCGGCACTGGCACCGCTACGAGACGGCGTACCTGCTGCTCGCCGGCCTGGCCACGCCGCTGGTGCTCTCGGTGCACACGGTGGTGTCGTTCGATTTCGCGATCAGCATCGTGCCGGGCTGGCACTCGACGATCTTCCCGCCGTACTTCGTGGCGGGGGCGATCTACGCCGGATTCGCGATGGTGCTGCTGATCGCCATTCCGCTGCGCTGGGCGTACGGCCTCGAGGACTTCATCACGATGAGGCACCTGCAGAACATGTGCAAGATTCTGCTCGCCACCGGGATGATCGTCTTCTACGGCTACCTGATGGAGGCGTTCTTCGGCTGGTACAGCGGCAGCATCTACGAATGGTACATGACGAAGAACCGCGCGGTCGGTCCCTACGCACCGCTCTACTGGGCGCTGATCTTCTGCAACGGCGTCGCGCCCCAGGTGTTCTGGTCGGCGCGCGCGCGCTCGAGCATCGCCGTGCAGTTCATCGTCGCGATCATCGTCTCGATCGGCATGTGGCTCGAGCGGTTCATCATCGTCGTCACCAGCCTGCATCGCGACTTCCTGCCGTCTTCGTGGGGCATGTACACCCCCACCCAGTGGGACTGGATGACGTTGATCGGCACGCTCGGCTTCTTCACCACGCTGCTGTTCCTGTTCATCCGCGTGCTGCCGATGATCTCGATCTTCGAGATGCGAACGATCCTTCCCGGGGCCGCGGTCCGGGCGAAGGAGGAGCCCGCGTGAGCGCGACCGTCGCCCGACCCGGGATCTGGGGGTTGATGGCCGAGTTCGACCAGCCGGCCGACCTGGTGCGCGCGTGCCGCGCCGCGCGCGAGGCCGGCTACCGGCGGATGGACGCCTACACGCCGTTCCCGATCGAGGCGGTGTTCGAAGCCCTGGGGCTGCACCGCAACGCCATGCCCGCCATCGTGCTCGGCGGCGGCATCCTCGGCGGCGTCGGCGGGCTGTCGCTCCAGTACTGGGCCTCCGCGATCGCGTACCCGCTCAACATCGGCGGCAAGCCGTTCTTCAGCCTGCCGGCGTTCATCCCGATCACCTTCGAGTGCGCGATCCTGCTGGCGGCGCTCTCGTGCGTGTTCGGCATGCTGGCGCTGAACGGTCTGCCGATGCCCTACCATCCGGTGTTCAACGTGCCGAGCTTCGCGCTCGCCAGCCGCGACCGGTTCTTCCTCTGCATCGAATCCCGGGATCCGCGGTTCGACCGCGAGGGCACCCGGAAGTTCCTCGAGCAGTTCGCGCCGCGCTCGATCTCGGAGGTGGAGCCCTAGTGGACCGTCGGCCAGCGTTCGGATCCGGTCACGCGATGAGGCGCGGAAGCGTTCTGCTTTCCCTGGCTCTCGCCGCGGCGGCGCTCGCCGGCTGCCGCCAGGACATGCACGACCAGCCGAGGTACGAGCCGCTGGCCGCGAGCGCGTTCTTCCGCGACGGTCGCTCCGCGCGGCCGCCGATCGACGACACCGTGGCGCGTGGCCGGCTCGACGAGGACGCCGAGTTCCACGCCGGCAAGACCGCCGCCGGAAAGCCGCTCGAGGTGTTCCCGATCGCGGTGACGGCGGAGCGCATCCGGCGCGGGCGGGAGCGCTACGACATCTTCTGCGCTCCGTGTCACGACCACACCGGAAGCGGGCGCGGCATGGTGGTGCGCCGGGGCTTCAAGCAGCCGCCGTCCTTTCACATCGATCGCCTGCGCCAGGCGGCTCCGGGGTACTTCTTCGACGTGATGACCAACGGCTTCGGAGCGATGCCCGACTACCGGACGCAGATCGACGCGGCGGATCGCTGGGCGATCGTCGCCTACCTCCGCGCCCTCCAGCGCAGCCAGCAGGCGACGCTCGCCGACGTGCCCCCCGACGAAGCGGCGAAGCTCCAGGCCGGCGGATGAGCGGGCGGCGATGAGACCAACCCGATGACGACGAATTCCCCCGCCTCGCAACCGGACTTCTCGCGGCCGCAGACGCTCGCGCTCGGCGTCGGCGTGGCCGGCCTCGCGCTGAGCGCCGTCGGCTGGCTGGCGAGCCCGGAGCAGTTCTTCCGCTCCTACCTGCTCGGCTACCTGTTCTGGGTCGGGCTGGCGATCGGCTGCCTGCCGCTGTTGATGATCCAACACCTGACCGGGGGAGCCTGGGGGCTGGTGATCCGCCGTCCGCTCGAGGCCGGCGCGCGCACGCTGCCGCTGATGCTCGTGTTGTTCGTGCCGCTCGTGCTCGGCGCGCACTCGCTCTACGAGTGGGCGCGGCCCGAGATGGTGGCGGGCAGCGAGGTGCTGCGGCACAAGGCGCCGTACCTGAACACCACGTTCTGGGCCGTACGCACGGCCGTCTACTTCGCGGTCTGGATCGCGCTCGGCCACCGACTGAGCGGCTGGTCGCGGGAGCAGGATCGCAACGGCGACCTGCGGCTGTCGCGCAAGATGCAGATGCTCTCGGGCCCGGGCATCGTCTTCTACTTCCTCGCCGTGACGTTCGCCGCCGTCGACTGGGTGATGTCGCTCGACCCCCACTGGTCCTCGACGATCTTCGGCCCGCTGATCGCCGCCGGCCAGCTGCTGAACGCGTTCGCGTTCATGATCGTCCTGCTCGCGCTCCTGTCCGAGACCCCGCCGATCTCCGCGGTCGTTCGCCCCGACATCTTCCAGGACCTCGGCAAGCTCATGCTCGCGTTCGTGATGGTGTGGGCATACTTCGCGTTCTCGCAGTACCTGATCATCTGGGCGGGGAATCTTCCCGAGGAGATCCGCTGGTATCTCGAGCACTCGCGGGGGGGATGGATGGCGCTCGGCATCCTGATCATCGTGTTCCACTTCTTCGTGCCGTTCTTCCTGCTGCTGTCGCGAGACCTGAAGCGAAGTCGTCGCACGCTGGCGATGGTGGCGGCCGGCGTCGTCGTGGTGCGCTTCGTGGAGATCTTCTGGACCGTGACCCCGCTCTTCCACCCGGCGGACGTTACCGTCCACTGGCTGGATCTCGCGGTCCCCGCCGGAATCGGCGGCCTGTGGCTGTGGGCGTTCCTCGGGCAGCTCGGGTCGCAGCCGCTGCTGCCGCTGCACGATCCCTACCTGCGGGAAGCCTTCGAACATGGCGGACACTAACCTCGGCTACGAGGCCTCCGACGTCCGCCCCGCGACGCTGGTGGCGTGGGGGGTGATGCTCGTCTCGGTGACGCTGCTCGCCGCGCTGGCGGCGTGGGCGTTCTTCGAGCTGCTGGCCGCGCAGGCCGCGCGCCGGGACGTGCAGCCCTCGCCGCTGGCCGCGGCCGCCCCGCCGCCGGAGCCCCGCCTGATCGTCGACGAGCCCGCCGATCTGAAGAGCGTGCTCGAGGAAGAGCGGAAGGTCCTCGGCAGCTACGCGTGGATCGACAAGCAGAAGGGCGTGGCGCGGATTCCGCTCGAGCGCGCCATGGAGCTGGTCGCCCAGGAGGGCCTGCCGACCCGCGGATCGGCGAACCCGTCTCGATGAATCGGTGGCGCACACGGTTCGCTGCGGGGAGCGCGCTCGCGGTGCTGGTTCTCATCGCGGCGGCGGTCTTCGCCGCCGACTCGCGCCCCGCGGCGCTGCGCGACGTCGACGTCGTGCCGAGGCTCGACCAGCCGTTGCCGCTCGACCTGGAGCTGCGCGACGAGACCGGCAAGACGGTCCGTCTCGCCGAGTTCTTCGGCGGCCCGCCCGTCCTGTTGACGCTCGCCTATGCGCGCTGTCCGATGCTCTGCCCGATGGTGCTCGAAGGCCTGGTGCGCAGCCTGCGCCCGCTGTCGTGGAACGTCGGCGAGCAGTTTCGCATGATCACCGTGAGCATCGATCCTCGCGAGACGCCCGAACAGGCGGCGGCCAGGAAAGCGAAGCTGGTGGCCGACTACGGGCGCCCCGGCGCGGCCCGGGGCTGGCACTTCCTGGTCGGCGACGAGGGCGCCGTGCGGCGTCTCACCGAGGCGGTCGGGTTTCGCTACGGGTACGATGCCGCCAACGACCAGTACGCGCACGCCGCGGTGCTGATGGCGCTGACGCCGCAGGGAAAGCTCTCCCGTTATCTCTACGGCATCGATTTCACGCCGCGCGACGTGCGGCTGGCTCTGGTGGAAGCCTCCGAGGGCAAGATCGGCACGCTCACCGATCGGATCCTGCTGTTCTGCTACCACTACGATCCCGCGACGGGAAAATACGGGGCCGCGGCGATGACGGGCGTGCGCCTCGCGGGCGTGCTCACGGTGCTCGGGATCGGCGCCTTCGTCGTCACCCAGATCCGCCGCGAGCATCGGAAGGTCTGACGGAAATCGGATGAGCAAACTTCTCTTCTTTCTCCCCGAACAGGCCTCCAGCGTCGCCGGACCCGTCGACCTGTTCTTCTTCTTCATGGTGGCGGTGAGCGTGTTCTTCTCCGCGCTGATCGCGGTGCTGCTCGTCTTCTTCGCGATCCGCTACCACCAGAGCGGCGCCGCGACCGCGCCGGCGGCCGGCGTCGTCGTCGGGCCGGAACCCGAGCACGCCCACGCGCAGGGCGCGATGCTGCTGGAGATCGTCTGGACGGTGATCCCGCTCGGGCTGGTGCTGGTGATGTTCGCCTGGAGCACGAGCCTCTACTTCACTCTCGTGCGGCCCCCCGCCGACGCCGTCGCGATGTACGCGGTCGGCAAGCAGTGGATGTGGAAGTTCCAGCATCCCGAGGGCCAGCGGGAGATCAACGAGTTGCACGTCCCGCTCGGTCAGGCCGTCAAGCTCACGATGTCCTCGGAAGACGTCATCCACAGCTTCTTCGTGCCCGCCTTTCGCGTGAAGCAGGACGTCGTGCCGGGCCGCTACACGCAGGTGTGGTTCCGCCCGACGCGGGTCGGGCGCTACCACCTGTTCTGCGCCGAGTACTGCGGAACGCAGCACTCCGGCATGATCGGCTGGGTGGAGGTGATGAAACCCGAGGACTACCAGGCGTGGCTGTCCGGTGCGGCGGGAGGCGCTCCGCGGCAGACGCTCGCGCAGGCCGGCGAGCAGCTCTTCACCGAGCGTGCCTGCGTGACCTGCCACCCCGAGAGCGGAGAAGGGCGCGGCCCGTCGCTGGGCGGCCTGCCGGGGGCGGCCGTGACGCTCGAGGGCGGCGGGACCGTCGTCGCCGACGACGGCTACCTCCGCGAGTCGATCCTGAATCCCGCCGCCAAGATCGTCGCCGGCTTCCAGCCGCTGATGCCGACGTTCCAGGGGCAGCTCTCGGAGGAGCAGCTCGTGCAGCTCCTCGCCTACATCAAGTCGCTCGGCGTCAAGCCCGCGGCCGAGGCGCCGGCGCCCCCGGCGACAAAGGACTGACATCATGCAGACGTCGCATGCGATGGCCGAAGTGCCCGGCCCTGCGCCGCAGGCCCTCGACTATCTGAACGCGGACTACGGCATCCGCTCCTGGCTGTTCACGATCGACCATAAGCGCATCGCCATCCTCTACCTGCTGATGATCACGATCATGTTCGTGGTCGGCGGCGTGTTCGCGGCCGCGGTCCGCCTGGAGCTGCTGACCCCGCAGGGCGACGCCTTCGAGGCCGATACCTACAACAAGCTGTTCACCATGCACGGGATCGTGATGATCTTCTTCTTCCTGATCCCGTCGATTCCCGCCGTGCTCGGCAACTTCTGTCTGCCGCTGATGATCGGGGCGCGGGACCTGGCGTTCCCGCGGATCAACCTGCTCAGCTGGTACGTGTACATGGTGGGCGCGGTGTTCGGCACGTTCGCGATCGTCGCCGGCGGCGTGGACACCGGCTGGACGTTCTACACGCCCTACAGCACCACGGCGTCGCAGACGAACGTGATCCCGGCCGTGCTGGCCGGCTTCATCGTCGGCTTCTCGACGATCCTCACCGGCCTCAACTTCATCGTCACCGTCCACAAGATGCGCGCGCCCGGCATGACCTGGTTCCGGATGCCGCTGTTCGTGTGGGCGATCTACGCGACCAGCCTGATCCAGATGCTGGCGACGCCGGTGCTGGCGATCACGCTGCTTCTGCTGGTGCTCGAGCGCGGCCTGCACATCGGCATCTTCGATCCGGCGCTCGGCGGGGACCCGGTGCTGTTCCAGCACATGTTCTGGTTCTACTCGCACCCCGCCGTCTACATCATGATCCTGCCGAGCATGGGGGTGGTCAGCGAGATCGTCACCTGCTTCTCGCGCAAGCAGATCTTCGGCTACACGTTCGTCGCGTTCTCGAGCCTCGGCATCGCGGTGATCGGCTTCCTGGTGTGGGGGCACCACCTGTTCGTCAGCGGGCAGTCGGCCTACGCCGGGATGCTCTTCTCGCTGCTCTCGTTCCTGGTGGCGATCCCGTCGGCGATCAAGGTCTTCAACTGGACCGCCACGCTCTACAAGGGGAAGATCTCCTGGGACACGCCGATGCTGTACGTCTTCGGTTTCATCGGCCTGTTCACGATCGGCGGCCTGACGGGGTTGTTCCTCGCCGCGCTTGGGCTCGACGTGCATCTCACGGACACGTACTTCGTGGTCGCCCACTTCCACTACATCATGGTCGGCGGCGCGATCATGGGATACCTGGGCGGGCTGCACTACTGGTGGCCGAAGATCACCGGCCGGCTGTATCCCGAGTTCTGGGCGAAGATCGCTGCGGTGAACATCTTCATCGGCTTCAACCTCACGTTCTTTCCCCAGTTCCTGCTCGGCTACCTGGGCATGCCGCGCCGCTATCACGCCTATCCCGAGGAGTTTCAGGTGCTGAACGTGCTGTCGACCGGCGGTGCCCCGGTGCTCGGCGTCGGCTACCTGCTGCCGATGGTCTATCTGATCTGGTCGATGCGCTACGGCCCGAGAGCGAGCGCCAACCCGTGGCGCGCGACCGGGCTCGAGTGGACGACCCCCTCGCCGCCCACCACGCACAACTTCGAGGAAGTCCCGGTCGTCACCCAGGACGCCTACGACTATCCGGCGATGGAGAAGAAAGTTGCCTGACCACGCATCCGGCCACGCGCTCTCACCGCATCGGCAACTGCAGTTCGAGAGCTACGAGCAGCAGCAGGAGGCGGCCACGTTCGGCATGTGGGCGTTCCTGATCACCGAGGTGCTGTTCTTCGGCGGGCTGTTCGCCGCCTACACGATCTACCGCCTGAAGTACCCCGCGGCGTTCCAGAAGGGCAGCCTGACGCTCGATCTCTATCTCGGCGGCTTCAACACCGCGGTGCTGATCGGCAGCTCGCTCACCATGGCGCTGGCCGTGCACGCCGCGCAGACCAGCCGCCAGAAGGCGCTGGTGATCTTCCTGGCGGCGACGTTGCTGCTCGGCTCGGTGTTCCTCGGCGTCAAGGTGATCGAGTACGGCGACAAGTTCCACCATCATCACGTGCCCGGCCCCGATTTCCGGTGGAGAGCCTCGGATCGCGGCCCGGCGCAGCTCTACTTCAGCCTGTACTTCGCGATGACCGGCATGCACGCGCTGCACATGGTCGTCGGCGTCGTCGTTCTCGCCGTGCTGATCGTGATGGCGCTGCGCCGCCGGTTCGGCGCCGACTACTTCACCCCGATCGAGAACTTCGGCCTCTACTGGCACTTCGTCGACATCGTTTGGATCTTCCTGTTCCCGTTGCTCTATCTGATCGGGCGGCACGGCTAGGGGTGGGGACGGCATGTCCGGGCACATCGTTTCCAGAAAAGTCTATTTCGCGATCTTCCTGTCGTTGATGGTGCTGACCGCCGCCACCGTGGCGGCGGCGTTCGTCAACCTCGGGGCGCTGAACGTGCTCGTCGCGCTGACCATCGCCGTCGCCAAGGCGACGCTGGTGGCGCTCTACTTCATGAACCTGCGCTACAGCGAGCGGCTCACCTGGGTGATGGTGGCGGCCGGGGTCACCTGGCTGGGCCTGCTGATCGGTCTCACGTTGAGCGACATCCTGACCCGCAGCTGGATCGCCGGCGCGCTCGGCTGACGCCGTCGTGGCGGCCGATCTCGCCGCAGACCTTCGCGCCGTAGATCCCGCCGAGGCGCAGGGCGAGACTCCCGGATTTCTTGACTCGCGCCCGCTCGCCCGCATATCCAATCAAACGATTGAATCGACCGAGCGGGGCGGTTCGCGGGATCGATCGGTGAAGCCCGTCATGGCCAAAGCTGCGTTGCGAAGAGCGCGGGAGGCGCCCGCGTCGACCAAGGCGCGCATCCTCGAGGCGGCGGAGGAGGTCTTCGCCACCAAGGGCTTCGAGGGCGCCTCGACCCGCGAGATCGCCGCCAAGGCGGGCGTCAACATCTCGAGCCTCCACTATCACTGGGACACGAAAGAAACGCTGTACTTCGCGGTCTTCCAGAACATCTACAACCAGCTGATCGAGATCTCGCGGGACTCGGTGCTGCCGGCGACCGCGCGCGGGGATTCGCCCCGTGTCGTCCACGAGGCCTCGGTCGGCCGCGTGTTCGACTACTTCGCCGAGAATCCGAACATCCCGCGCCTGCTGCTGCGCCGCATCCTCGAGAACGAGGAGTTCGGCGACGCCATCGAGCGCGACATCCTGCTGCCCTCGTGGAAGGAGTTCGGCGGCTGGGTGAGGCAGTACAGCGGCCGGAAGATCCACGACATCGACGCGCAGCTGCTGATCCTCACCCTGCACTCGACGCTGCTGCTGTTCACGCTCGACAGCCGCGCGTACGCGCACATCCTCGGCGGCAGCATCTCCGATCCCGAGGTCGTGCGGCGCGTGCGCGGCCACCTGATCCAGCTCTCGGCGCTGCTCATCTCCGCGCACCCGCGAGCATAGCCGCCCGCGGGCCTCGCCCGCCGACGCCGATCGCAGGCGCGGCCGAGACGCCGCCCGGACGCCCTACACACGGACGCCGTCCGGCGCTTGACCGCCGCCCGCGGCGCGGAGGATGACAGGAACGTCGGGAGCGTGAGGACGACATGAATCCGCGCGAGCTCTGGGAGCGCTACCGCCGTCACCTCTGCGTGTGCGAGTCGATCGGCCTGACGCTCGACGTCTCGCGCATGAAGTTCGGCGACGATTTCCTCGCGCGCATGGCGCCGCCGATGGCCAAGGCCTTCGAGGCGATGGCGGCGCTCGAGCGGGGCGCGATCGCCAACCCCGACGAGCAGCGCATGGTCGGCCACTACTGGCTGCGCGCGCCGGAGCTGGCTCCCGACCCGGCGATCGGCAAGGCGATCCGCGACACGCTGGCGGCGGTCCACGGCTTCGCCGAGGACGTCCACCGCGGCAAGGTCCGGTCGCAGCGCGGCGGGAGCTTTCGCAACCTGCTGCTGATCGGCATCGGCGGGTCGGCGCTCGGGCCGCAGTTCGTGGCCGAAGCGCTCGGCACCGGGGCCGACCCGATGCGGCCGTTCTTCTTCGACAACACCGATCCCGACGGCATGGACCGCGTGTTGGCGGCGATCGGCGCCGGCCTCGCCGACACGCTCACCATCGTCGTCAGCAAGTCCGGCGGCACCCGGGAGACCCGTAACGGCATGCTCGAGGCGGCGCACGCCTACGCGCAGGCGGGGCTCGACTTCGGGCGTCACGCGGTGGCGGTGACGGGGGAGGGCAGCGAGCTCGACCGCTACGCGCAGCGCGGCCGGTGGCTGCGCCGCTTCCCGATGTGGGACTGGGTCGGCGGCCGCACCTCCGAGCTGGCCGCGGTCGGGCTGCTGCCCGCGCGCCTGCAGGGAATCGACATCGACGCGATGCTCGCGGGCGCGCGCGACGCCGATGCGGTGACGCGCGTCGCCGACGTCGCCCGCAACCCGGCGGCGCTGCTCGCCCTCATGTGGCACCATGCCGGCGGCGGCCGCGGCGTCAGGGACATGGTGGTCCTGCCCTACAAGGACCGCCTGGCACTCTTCTCCAAGTACCTCCAGCAGCTCGTCATGGAGTCGCTCGGCAAGGAGAAGGATCTCGCCGGGCGGGTGGTGAATCAGGGAATCGCCGTCTACGGCAACAAGGGATCGACCGACCAGCACGCCTACGTGCAGCAGCTCCGCGAGGGCGTGAACAACTTCTTCGTGACGTTCATCGAGGTGCTGAAGGACCGCGAGGGGAGGCCCCTGCCCGTCGAGGAGGACGTGACCAGCGGCGATTTCCTGCTCGGCTTCCTGCTCGGCACGCGCCGCGCCCTCTACGAGAAGGACCGCGAGTCGATCACGCTCACCGTGGCCGATACCGGCCCGCGGACGATCGGCACGCTGATCGCCCTCTACGAGCGCGCGGTCGGCTTCTACGCGACGCTGGTCGGCATCAACGCCTATCATCAGCCCGGCGTGGAGGCGGGCAAGAAGGCCGCCGGCGCGGTGATCGACCTGCAGCGAAAGATCCTCGCCAGCCTGCGCGCGCAGCGCGGGCGACCGCGCACCGCCGATCAGCTCGCCGCCGACATCGGCGCCCCGGACGAGGCCGAGACCGTCTTCAAGATCCTCGAGCACCTCGCCGTCAACACGCCGCAGGTGCACCGGATCCCCGCCCCGGGCCTGGGGGTGTTCGACGTGCGGTACGAGGTGCGCTGAAGCCCGCGACCAGCGGCCGAGATTCCAAGGAGGACCCCATGCCCGAGAAGACCTTCAAGATCATCGAGCTCTGCGGAGTCTCCGAGAAGAGCTACGCCGAGGCCACCAAGAACGCCGTGGCCAAGGCGTCGCAGACGCTGCGCAACCTCGACTGGTTCGAGGTGGTGAGCCAGCGCGGCTTCATACAGAACGGCAGGGTGGCCGAGTTCCAGGTGGTGCTGAAGGTCGGCTTCCGCCTCGAATCGACCACGCCGGCGGACTGACGCGCGGTGCCGCCGGTGCGGGGGTTCGCCGTCGACGGCTTCGGCTCGGCGCTGCTCGGAGCGCTGCTCCTGTCGGTGGTGAGCTTCGTGCGGACCGCCTTCGTCGGCGACCCCGGCCGCATCGGCCGCGTCCACGTCGAGTATCGCTCCTTCTGAGTGGGCGGAGTTCCGGCTAGGCTGCGCGGGCATGGCCAAGCGTCTGAACGAGCGCGAGCTGCGGTGGGAGGCGCCGGTGAGCGCCGAGCAGCTCGGTCGAGAGATCTGCCGCAACTGCGGCGGAGGAATCGTCGTCGAGCCGGTCGACCACCGTCCCGAGCGCTGGCCGCATCGCAAGGTTTGTCGCAGATGCGGCGCCGAGTACGGCACCACGCGCGGGGGCTGAGAGCGGGCGAGGGCAGGGACGCGCCGCCGGTCGCCGGAGCCCCGCCGGCCGGCGGTGCAGGCGGGGGGGGAGGAGGCGGATGGACACGGTGAAGATCACTCTGGCGATTTACGCGCGTGTGCTCGAGCGCTCGAGCGCGCTGACGCTCCGCAACTGGCCGGTGCTCGCCACGGTGTTCGTCTACCTGGCGATCCTCGACCTCACGCTGCCGATCGCCCTGGCGCTCGGCATGCTCGGCGGCTTCCTGGTCTCGCTGGCGCGGGCGGCCTGCGCAGCGTCGTTTCTCTATCTCGTGGAGCGGATCGTGCGCAGCTCGAAGGTCTCGGTCGACGATTTCCTGCACAGCTTCGGCGTCTACCTCTGGGACGTCGTCGGCGTGCTGTTCGTGGTGTGGATCTTCCAGGCCGTGGCCGTTCCGGCGCTCTTGCAATCGCCGAGCGGGCTGGCGATCGTGGTCTCGCTCGAGCTGGTCGCCTTCGTGTTCTTCAACGCCGTGCCCGAGCTCGTCTACCTCGGCCACCACTCGGCGCTCGAGCTGTTCTCGGAGAGCGCTCGGTTCATCTCCGAGAACTGGATCGAGTGGTTCCCGCCGAACCTGCTCGCCGCGGCCGGCTTCGCCGTGCTGCTCGCGCTGCCGCTGCCGGGCGGCGTGCTCGGTTCGCTGCTGCGGTCGGCCGTGCTCGCGCTGTACGTCTACTTCGCGATGGTGATGCGCGGGCTGCTCTTCCAGGAGCTCTACGGATCGAGCCGGCGTTCGCGGCTGTTTCGCTGGAAGGCGTCGCGCTAGAAACGAATCCGCGCGGGGTCGGCGCCGTCAGCCGAGCCAGAGATAGCGTCCGACGAAGACGATCGCGATCGCGTAGATCAGCCAGTGCGCCTCGCCCGCCCGGCCCGCGGCGAGCTTCATGCCCGCGTAGCTCACGAAGCCGGCGGCCAGCCCGTGGGAGATGCTGAACGTCGCCGGCATGACCGCCAGCGTGAGGAACGCAGGCACGGCTTCGGTCAGGTCGCCCCAGTCGATGCGCACCACCGACCGCGCCATCAGCACGCCGACCACGATCAGCGCCGGCGACGTCACCGGGTAGTAGGAGTGCTCGCCGACCGTCACGCCGGCGGCCATCTGCGCGACCAGCGGCGCCAGGAACAGCGCGACCAGGAAGCAGCCGGCGGTGACCAGATTGGCGAGCCCGGTGCGCGCGCCGACCGCGGTGCCGGTGGCGCTCTCGATGTAGCAGGTGACCGACGAGGTGCCCATGCCGGCGCCGGCCAGGGCACCGAGCGCGTCGACGGTGAGCGCCCGTCCGAGACGCGGAAACCGGCCCTGCTCGTCGAGCAGGCCGGCCTCGGCTCCCACGGCGAACAGCGTTCCCATGGCGTCGAAGATCGCGAAGAAAAGCAGCACCACGGCGAGCGGCACGAGATCGAGGCGCAGCGCGCCGCCGAGGTCCATCTCGAGCCCGGGGAAGCGGCCGTGCGGCAGCTCGAGCCACGGCGAGCGGATCGCGAGGATGCCGGCGAGCCACCCCGCGGCCGCGGTCGAGACCATGCCCCAGAAGACCGCCGTGCGTACCCCGCGAGCCATCAGCGCGAGCGTGGCGGCGAGGCCGCCGAGCGCGAGCAGCGTCGGCGCCGCGCGCGGGTCGCCGAGCGCGACCAGCGTGGCCGGGTGCGCGACGACGATGCCGGCTTGCTGGAAGCCGATCAGGCTGATGAACAGGCCGATGCCGACGGCGGCGGCGAAGCGCAGCGTCTTCGGCACCGCCTCGGTGATCATCCGGCGCACCCGGCCGACGGTGAGCGCGAGGAACGCGAGCGAGACCAGCACCAGCAGGCCGAGCGCCGTGCGCCAGGGCACCTGGTGCTGCAGGCAGATCGTATAGGTGAAGAAGGCGTTCATGCCCATTCCCGGAGCCAGCGCGACCGGCAGGTTCGCGCCCAGCCCCATCAGGGCCGTGGCGAAGGCCGAGGCGGCGATCGTCGCCAGCACCGCGTCTTCCCGGGGGATGCCGGCGGCGGCCAGGAACACCGGGTTCACCACCACGATGTAGGCCATCGACAGGAACGTGGTGAGGCCGCCGACCACCTCGCGGCCGATCGTCGAGCCGGCGGCGGCGACGCCGAAGCGGCGCTCGAGCGCGTTCTCGCGGAGCGGGGTTGGTTCGACGTCCACCGCCCCCTCCTACCAAAGACCGGGTCATTCTGAAAAAAGGGCCCGGTCCCATTCCTGATCCCATTCCTTCGGCGATGCGTCGCGAAGACCCCAGACTGGCCGCCACTCTACTGCTCGCGTCCTCGGCGCTGTTCGCCTCGGTGGCCGCGGCGATCAAGCTGGCGGCGGCCAGCGTTCCGAACGAGATGATCGTCTTTTTTCGCAGCTTCGTGGGGCTCGTCGCGTTGATTCCCTGGCTCGTTCCCGGCGGTCTCGAGGGCCTGCGCACCGACCATCCGCGCCAGCAGGTGACCCGGGCGCTCGCCGGCCTCTGCGCGATGTACTGCTTCTTCTACGCGATCGGCCACCTGCCGCTCGGCGAGGCGACGCTGCTCAACTACTCCTCGCCGCTGTTCATCCCGTTCATCGCTCGGATGTGGCTCGGCGAGCCGATCCCGCCCGGCATCGGCTGGGCGGTCGGCGCCGGCTTCGTCGGCATCACGCTGATCCTCAAGCCCGGTCTCGGGTTCTTCTCTCCGGCGGCGATCGTCGGCGTCTGCTCGGGAATGCTGACCGCGACCGCGATGGTCAGCATCCGCGGCCTCGCCCGCCACGAGCCGACCACGCGCATCGTCTTCTATTTCTGCGCGGTGTGCTCGGCCGCCTCCGCGCTGCCGCTGTGGTGGGTGTGGCAGACGCCGTCGCCGGCGGCGGTCGCCCTCCTCCTGGTGATCGGCGTGTTCGCCACCTACGGCCAACTCTTGCTCACCCGCGCGTACGCGCTGGCCCCGGCCGCGCGCATCGGTCCGGTCACGTACAGCTCGGTGGTGTTCGCGGCCCTGCTGGGCTGGGCGTTCTGGGGCGAGGTTCCCGACGCGCTGTCGGTGCTCGGCGCGATCCTGGTGTTCGCGGCGGGGGTGCTCGCCACCCGCGCGCTCGGGCCGCGCATCGAGGAGGTCCCGGAAGAGGCGATCCCCGAAGCCGGCGTATGAGCCGCCCATCGGACACGGGGCGGTCGGACGCGGGGCCTTCTAGCCCCCGCGGCGAATTGATATCGTGCCGCAGCGATGACGACGAGCGCCCACGCCGGCCCCGCTGCGCTCGGCAGAGCCGCCGCGGGCTACGTCGAGAACGGCATGAAGGTCGGGCTCGGCACCGGGCGCGCGGCCGCCGAGTTCGTGCGCGCGCTCGGCGCGCGGGTGCGGGACGAGAGGCTGTCGATCGTCGGCGTGCCGACCTCGGAGGCGACGCGCGCGCTCGCCGAGAAGCTCGACCTGCCGCTGATCACGCTCGCCGAGGCGGGCGTGCTCGACCTCACGGTCGACGGCGCGGACGAGGTCGACCCGCGCCTCGATCTGGTGAAGGGGCTCGGCGGAGCGCTGGTGCGCGAGAAGATCGTGGCCGCGTCGTCGCGCCGACTGGTGATCGTCGTCGGCGCCGAGAAGCTCGTCGAGCGCCTCGGCGTGCGTACCCCCGTGCCCGTCGAGGTGGTGCCTTTCGGCCTGTCGCTGTGTGTGCGAGCCGTGCTCGCGCTCGGCGCCCAGCCGGCGCTGCGCGGCGGCGCCTCCACCCCGTTCGTCAGCGACAACGGGAACTACGTCCTCGACTGTCGCTTTCCCGGCATCGACGATGCGGAGAGCCTCGACCGCGCGCTGCGCGACATCCCGGGCGTGGTCGGAACCGGCCTCTTCGCGGGCATGGCCGAGCAAGTGCTGGTGCAGCAGGGAGGCGAGGTGCGCGTTCTCGAGAGAGGGCTCGGGTCCCCGTGATCGAGCCCGCCGTTTCAGGCGAGGAGATGAGAGACGAGACCTCCTCCGGCGCCCGTCGTTCGGTCGCGCCGGGGAGGCCGCGCTAGAGGCGAGGTCCTGCGATGCCCGCGTCGAAGCTCGATACCCTGTCGATCAACACGATCCGCTTCCTGTCGGTGGATGCCGTGCAGAAGGCGAACTCGGGGCATCCCGGTCTGCCGATGGGCGCCGCGCCGATGGCCTACGTGCTGTGGACCCGTTTTTTGAAGCACGACCCGGCCGACCCCGAGTGGCCGGACCGTGACCGCTTCGTGCTCTCCGCCGGGCACGGCTCGATGCTGCTCTACTCGCTGCTGCACCTCACCGGCTACGACCTGCCGATGGAGCAGATCCAGAGCTTCCGCCAGTGGGGCAGCCGGACGCCGGGGCACCCCGAGAGCGACGTCACGCCGGGCGTCGAGGCGACGACCGGTCCGCTCGGCCAGGGCATCTCCAACGGCGTCGGTCTGGCGATCGCCGAGGCCCATCTCGCGGCGCGCTTCAACCGGCCCGGCCACGCCGTCGTCGATCATCACACCTACGTGCTGGCGAGCGACGGCGATCTCATGGAGGGCGTGGCCTCCGAGGCCTGTTCGCTCGCCGGACATCTCGGCCTCGGCAAGCTCGTGGTGCTCTACGACGACAACCGCATCAGCCTCGCCGGCGCGACCGCGCTGGCCTTCAGCGAGGACGTCGGCGCCCGCTTCGCCGCCTACGGCTGGCACGTGCAGCGGGTCGAGGACGGCAACGACCTCGATCAGATCGAGCGAGCGCTCGGCGACGCGCGCGCGACCCTCGACCGGCCGTCGATCCTGCTCGTGCGGACCGAGATCGGCCACGGCTCGCCGCACAAGGGCGGTACGTTCGAGGCGCACGGCTCGCCGCTCGGCCCCGACGAGGTGAGGGCGACGAAGCAGAACCTCGGCTGGCCGCTCGAGCCGCCGTTCCATCTTCCGCCCGAAGCGCTGGCGAACTTCCGGCGCGCGCTCCCCCGCGGCCAGGAGGCGCACCGGGCGTGGAACGAGCGCCTCGCCGCGTACGAGTGGGCACACCCGCAATCGGCCGCGGAATTTCGCCGCATGCTCGCCGGCGAGCTGCCGCCGGGGTGGGAGCGGGAGCTGCCGGCGTTCGCCGCCGACGACAAGGGCCTGGCGACGCGCAAGGCCTCGGAGACGGTGCTGCAATCGCTCGCCGAGAAGCTTCCCGAGCTGATCGGCGGGTCGGCCGACCTGAACCCGTCGACGTTCACCTGGCTGAAGAACGGGGGCGATTTCGAGAATCCGGCGGGCGCCTCCGAGGGCGTGCAGGGCAAGGTCGGCGGCGCGTGGGGCTTCGAGGGCCGAAACCTCCATTTCGGCGTGCGCGAGCACGCCATGGGGGCGGTCGTCAACGGCATCGCGCTGCACCGCGGGCTCATCCCCTACGGATCGACGTTCTTGATCTTCTCCGACTACATGCGTCCGGCGGTGCGGCTCTCGGCGCTCTGCCGCCTGCACGCGGTGTGGGTCTACACGCACGACTCGATCGGCCTCGGCGAGGACGGCCCGACCCACCAGGCGGTGGAGCACTACGCGTCGTTGCGCGCGATCCCGGACCTGCTGTTCGTTCGCCCCGCGGACGCCAACGAAACGGCGTGGGCCTGGCGGGTGGCGATCGAGAGCCGCCGCCGGCCGACCGTGCTGGCGCTCAGCCGCCAGAACCTGCCGACGTTCGACCGCTCCGTGTACGCGTCGGCGGAAGGACTGCGGCGGGGCGCCTACGTGATGAACCCGGCCGTGGAGAGCCCGGAGCTGATCTTGCTCGCCACCGGCTCGGAGGTGCAGCTCGCGGTCGCCGCCGAGCGCGTGCTCGCCGGGAAGGGAGTGCGGGCGCGGATCGTCTCGCTGCCCTGCTGGGAGCTGTTCGGCGAGCAGCCGAAGGAATACCGCGACCGCGTGCTGCCCCCGGCGCTGACGCGCCGCCTCGCCGTCGAGGCGGGCGTGACGCTCGGCTGGCACCGTTGGGTCGGCGACCGCGGAACGGTGATCGGCCTCGACCGCTTCGGGGCTTCCGCCCCCGGTCCGCGGCTCATGAAGGAGCTCGGCTTCAGCGTCGAGAACGTGGTGGCGCGCGCGCTGGAGCTCTTCTGAGCCACGGGTTTGGCGCAGCCCGAGCGCTGTGCTAACCGGGCGACGAACCCGCTGCGTCGCCGAGGAGGGAAGGAATCGATGGCCAATCCGCTGATCCGGCTTCAGCTGCTCGGTCAATCCCCGTGGCACGACAACATCAGCCGCCGGCTGCTGACGTCGGGCGCGCTGAAGAAGATGGTCGCCGACGGCGACATCACCGGCCTCACCTCCAACCCGACGATCTTCGAGCAGGCGATCGCCAGCTCGACGGACTACGACGAGGACCTCGAGCGGCTGGCGCGCGAGGGCAAGAGCGCCGAGCAGATCTTCGACGCGCTGGCGGTGGCCGACATCCGCGACGCCGCCGACGTGCTCGCGCCGGTCTTCGAGCGGACCCACGGCGCCGACGGCTTCGTGTCGATCGAGGTCGCACCCAAGCTCGCCAACGACACGCCAGCGACGATCCGCGAGGCCCGCCGGCTGTGGAGCGCGGTCAACCGCCCGAACCTGATGGTCAAGATCCCGGCGACGGCGGCCGGCGTGCCGGCCGTCGAGCAATCGATCGCCGACGGCCTCAACATCAACGTCACGTTGATCTTCTCGCTCAAGCGCTACGAAGAAGTGATGGACGCCTACCTCGGCGGCCTGATCCGCCGGCTCGAGTCCGGACAGAAGGTCGACGGCATCGCCTCGGTGGCGAGCTTCTTCGTCAGCCGTGTCGACACGCTGGTCGACAAGCTGATCGACGAGCGGCTCGCCGCCGGGGCGGAGCGCCGGGACCTGCTGCAGAGCCTGAAGGGCAAGGCGGCGATCGCCAACGCCAAGCTCGCCTACGTCGCGTTCAGGAAGAAGTTCTCGACCGAGGCCTTCGCCGTCCTCAAGAATCACGGCGCGCGCGTGCAGCGGCCGCTGTGGGCGAGCACCTCGACGAAGAACCCGGCCTATCCCGAGGTCTACTACGTGGAGGCGCTGATCGGTCCCGACACGGTGGACACCATGCCGCCGGCGACGCTCGCCGGCTACAAGGACCACGGCAATCCCGAGGTGCGCATCGACGGCCGCGTCGACGAGGCACGCCGCGTGATGGACCAGCTCGACGAGGCGGGCATCCGCATGGAGGACGTCACCCGGAAGCTTGAGGAGGACGGCGTGGCGGCGTTCGCCAAGTCGTTCGACTCGTTGATCGCGGTGGTCGAGAAGCGCCGGCGACAGACGCTCGGCGCGCCGGCGCCGGGCGCGCCGCCGGCCGCCGCGGCGCGGCCGGCGAAGAAGGCCGCGAAGCGGGGTCGCAAGGCGCCGCGCCGGGCCGGGCGGAAGCGGGCGAAGAAGAAGCGGGCGGCCGCCGCCAAGAAGCCGCGCCGCGCCGCCACTCGGCGCGCGCGGGCGGCCCGGCGCGTGCGCCGCGGCGCGCGGACCGCGGCCGGCAAAGCCGCGGCCCGGAAGTCGAAGTCGGCGAAGAAGGCCGCCAAGCGCAAGACGCGACGGCGTTGATCGGCGTACCTCACCGCTCGAACTGGTGGGAGGTCGAGGAGCCGGCGCGCGATGCCGATCGAGCTCGATAGCGAGGCGCTCTCGGACCTGGCGCGGGCCGCGCGCCTCGAGTGGCTCGAGACCAACGGCAAGGGCGGATTCGCCGCCTCGACGGTCGTCGGTGCCAACACCCGGCGCTATCACGGGCTGCTGATCGCGGCGCTCTCGCCGCCGCTACGCCGCCACGTGCTCGTCTCCCGGCTCGAGGAGGTGATCGAGCCCGAAGGGCGCGGCGTCGATCTCGCCACCAACTTCTATCCGGGGGCGGTGCATCCGCGCGGCTACCGGCTGCTCAGCTCCTTCCGCCTCGACCCGTTCCCGATCTTCACGTACTGGGCGGGCGAGCGCGGCCTCGAGAAGGCGGTCTTCCTGGTCGGTGGCGAGGACACGGTGGTGGTGCGCTACACGCTGTTCGCGGGCCCGCCCTGTTTCCTGCAGGTGCGGCCGTTCGTGGCCTTCCGCGACTACCACGCGCTGACGCACAAGAACGACGCGATCGACCGGCGGCTCGAGCTGCGCGACGGCACGGTCTCGATCCGTCCCTACGACGGGTTGCCCGCGTTGCGCTTCCATCATCGGGCGCGCGAGGTCATCCCCCACGGCGACTGGTGGCTGCGGCAGCAGTACCCGCGCGAGGCCGAGCGCGGCCTCGACTTCGAAGAGGACCTCTACAGCCCGTTCGCCCTGCGCTTCGAGCTGTCGACCGGCGCCTCGGTGTTCGTGGTGGCGTCGCTCGACCGCGAATCGCCGCCCGATGCGCCGGCGCTCGAGCAGCGCGAGCGCCGGCGCCGCGCCGAGGTCGTCGCCGCCGTGCGCCGCGCCGCACCCGGGCTCGACGAGCGGCTGGCGCTGGCCGCCGACGCCTTCGTCGTCGACCGCACGGGCGGGGGCCGCACCGTCGTCGCCGGATATCCCTGGTTCACCGACTGGGGGCGCGACACCATGATCTCGCTTCCGGGTCTCTGTCTCGCCACCGGGCGGCTCGCCGACGCGCGCGCCATCCTCGTCACCTTCGCGCGCGCCATGGACGGCGGCATGATCCCCAACCGGTTCCCCGACGCGGGGCAGCCGCCGGAATACAACAACGTCGATGGCACGCTGTGGTTCGTGCGCGCCTGCGGCCAGTACGTGGCGGCGAGCGGCGACCGCGAGACCGCGCGGAGCGTGCTCCTGCCGGCGTTGCTCGAGGTCGTGCGCCGCCACCGAGCCGGCACCCGCTACGGCATCCGCGTCGACGCCGACGGCTTGTTGCGAGCGGGCGATGCGAGCACGCAGCTCACCTGGATGGACGCCAAGGTGGGCGACTGGGTGGTCACGCCGCGCGCCGGGAAGCCGGTGGAGGTCCAGGCGCTGTGGATCGACGCGCTGGAGACCACGGCCGATCTCGCCCGCGACCTCGGCGCGCCCGGCGACGCGCGCGAGTGCGCGGATCTCGCGCGGCTCGCCCGCGAGTCGTTCGCCCGCCGCTTCTGGTACGTCGAGGGCGGCTACCTCTACGACGTCGTCGACGGCCCCGACGGGCGGGACGACGCCGCGCTGCGTCCGAACCAGATCTTCGCCGTCGCCGTGCCGCGCACCCCGCTGGTCGACGACGCCCGTTGCCGCTCGCTGCTCGGCGCCGTCGAGCGCGAGCTGGTGACGCCGTGCGGGCTGCGCACGCTCTCGCCGCGCGATCGGCGCTACGCGCCGCGCTACGGCGGCGACCCGCGCGCCCGCGACGGCGCGTACCATCAGGGCACCGTCTGGCCCTGGCTGATCGGTCCCTACGCGAGCGCCTGGCTGCGGGTGCACGGCCGCACGCCGGGCGCGCTCGGCCAGGCGCGCGCGCTGGTCGCACCGCTGCTCGAACACCTCGCGAAGGACGGCGTCGGGCAGGTCCCGGAGCTGTTCGACGCCGACCCGCCGCACGCCCCGGGAGGCTGTACCGCTCAGGCGTGGAGCGTCGCCGAGCTGGTGCGGCTGCTGGCCGGCGAGCTGCGCTGAAAAGGGGTCGGGAGTCATTTCCCCGGAAGGGGGAAACGACTCCCGACCCCTTTTCAGCGCAGGTGGCCCGCGGTCTGCAGCAAGAGCTTCGCGACCAGCGCCGTCCAGCCGGTCTGGTGGCTCGCGCCGATGCCGGCGCCGTTGTCGCCGTGGAAGTATTCGTAGAAGAGCACGTGGTCGCGCCAGTGCGGGTCGCTCTGGAACTTCTCGCTGCCGCCGTAGACCGGGCGGCGTCCCTGCGCGTCGCGCAGGAAGATCGATTCGAGCCGCTTCGAGATCTCTCGCGCGACCTCCCACAGCGTCAGCATGCTTCCCGAGCCGGTCGGGAACTCCACGCGGAAGTCGTCGCCGTAGTAGTAGTGATACTTCTGCAGCGACTCGATGATCAGGAAGTTCAGCGGGAACCAGATCGGCCCGCGCCAGTTGGAGTTGCCGCCGAAGATGCCGGTCATCGACTCCGCGGGCTCGTACTGCACGCGGTGCTCGGCGCCGTCGAGCGCCAGCACGTAGGGGTGGTTCCGGTGGTAGTGGGAGAGCGCGCGGATGCCGTAGGGGGAGAGAAACTCGGTCTCGTCGAGCATGACCTTGAGCACGCGGCGCAGGCGCTCGGCGTTGAGGATCGACAGCATGCGGCGGCGCCTCGCGCCGAGCGGGTTCATCTTGGCCACGGTCTCGGAGAGGTCCGGCCGATTGCGCATGAACCACAGCAGGCGGGCGCGGAAGCGCGGCAGCTTCTCGAGGTCCTCCTCGCCGACCGTGCCGACCGCGAACAGCGGGATCAGCCCGACCATCGAGCGCACCCGCAGCGGCTGGACGCTGCCGTTCGGCAGGCGCAGCACGTCGTAGAAGAAGCCGTCCTCCTCGTCCCACAAGCCGAGCGTGTTCATGGCGTGCGCGATGTACATGAAGTGCTCGAAGAACTTGCTGGCCACGTCCTCGTAGCTCGGGTTCAGGCGGCCGAGCTCCATGGCGATCTCCAGCAGGTTCAGACAGTACATGCCCATCCAGCTCGTGCCGTCGGACTGCTCGATGAAGCCGCCGGTCGGCAGCTCGGCGCTGCGGTCGAACACGCCGATGTTGTCGAGCCCGAGGAAACCGCCCTGGAAGATGTTGTTGCCGTTGAGGTCCTTGCGGTTCACCCACCAGGTGAAGTTGAGCAGCAGCTTGTGGAAGATCTTCTCCAGGAAGACCGCGTCGTGACGGCCGTTCAGGCGCTGCTCGATCTTGTAGACGCGCCACGAGGCCCAGGCGTGCACCGGCGGGTTGACGTCGCCGAGGGCCCATTCGTAGGCGGGGATCTGGCCGTTCGGGTGCATGTACCACTCGCGCAGCAGCAGCTTCAGCTGCCGCTTGGCGAAGTCGGGATCGACGAGCGCGAGCGCCACGCAGTGGAACGCGAGGTCCCAGGCCGCGTACCAGGGATACTCCCACTTGTCGGGCATGGACAGCACGTCCTCGTTGTAGAGGTGCGTCCAGTCGGAGTTGCGGCCGTGCGCGCGTTCGACGGGCGACGTCGGCTCGGCGGGGTCGCCGCGCAGCCAGGTCTGCACGTCGTAGCAATAGAACTGCTTGCTCCACAGCAGGCCCGCGAACGCCTGGCGGCAGACGCTGCGCGCGTCGGGATCGAGCGTGGCGGGGATCACGCCGGCGTAAAACTCGTCGGCCTCGGCGATGCGCCGCTCGAGGACGCGGTCGAACTCGCCGCCGAACGGTCCGTCGGTCTGCGGCCCGTCGCGCAGCCGCAGGTCCACCGTCGCCTTCCCTCCCGCGGCGAGCGCGAGCGTGTAGTGGGCGGCGATCTTGGTGCCGACGCGCTGCGGATTCACGGCCTCGCGGCGGCCGTGGATCAGATACTCGTGAAACGCGTCCTTCACGTACGGCCGCTCGACGTTGCGGGTCGGGAACCGCGCGAGGTTCGTCTCGTTCTCGGTGAACAGCAGCTCGGGCGCGCCGGCAGCGTGGAGCCAGCGCCGCCCGAGCGTCTCGTGCTCGGCCTCGATCGTCGCGAACCCGCCGCCGCCGGCCCCCGCCCGCAGCCGCGGCCGGCGCGCCACGTGGGTCCACGACCAGGTGTTGCGGTACCACAGCGTGGGCAACAGGTGCAGCGTGGCCTCCTCCGGGCCGCGGTTCACCACGGTCAGGCGGACGAGCACGTCGTCGGGCGTCGCCTTGGCGTACTCGACGCCGACGTCGAAGTAACGGTCGTCGGCGAACACCCCGGTGTCCAGCAGCTCGAACTCGGGCTGCGAGCGGCCGCGGCGGCGATTCTCTTCGACCAGCTCGGCGTAGGGATACGCGGCCTGCGGGTACTTGTAGAGGAAGCGCATGTAGGAGTGGGTCGGCGTGGAGTCGAGGTAGAAGTAGTACTCCTTGACGTCCTCGCCGTGGTTGCCCTCGGGCCCGGCGAGGCCGAACAGCCGCTCCTTGAGGATCGGGTCGCGCCCGTTCCACAGCGTCACCGCGAGGCACAGGCGCTGGTGGTTGTCGCAGATCCCGCCGATCCCGTCCTCGCCCCAGCGATACGCCCGCGAGCGTGCGTGGTCGTGGGGCAGGTAGTCCCAGGCGGTGCCGTGCGGGCTGTAGTCCTCGCGCACGGTCCCCCACTGGCGCTCGCTCAGGTACGGCCCCCAGCGGCGCCAGTGCACCTCGCGGCGCGCCGCCTGCTCGATGCGGACCTGCTCGGCGCTCGGCGGGATCATCGTCGGAGAAGCTCCGCGGCGGCGTGCGCGGCGCCGAGCAGCGCGGTCTTCGGATCGAGCAGGACGCCGATCGGCATTGCCGCCAGGAAGTCGCGGTAGCGGCCCTTGTCGAGGAACGCCGAGACGAACGTGCCGTCCCTCATCCTCGGCAGCAGCTTGACGGCGATGCCGCCGCCGACGAACAGGCCGCCGGTGGACATCACGGTGAGCGCCAGGTTGCCGGCCTGCGCGCCGTACAGGGCGACGAACGTCTCGACGGCCTCGGCCGAGGCCGGGCAGGTGCCGGCGACGCCCGCCTCGCCGATCACGGCGGCCGGATCCTCGCGCGCGAGCCGCTCGCGCACCCGCGGCGCGACCGGCCGTCCGAGCTCCTCGGAGAGAAAGGAGAAGATGTTCACCAGGCCCGGCCCGGAGAGCACGCGCTCGTAGGAGACGCGCGGGTAGCGCTTCTGCAGGTAGACGAGCAACGCGAGCTCCTTGTCGTTGCGCGGCGCAAAGTCGGCGTGGCCCCCCTCGGTCGGCACCGGCCGGTAGCGCTCGCCGTCCCAGTAGAGGAACGCCTCACCGAGGCCCGTGCCCGCGGCGATCACCGCCACGTTGCCCCGCCGGCGCTTGCCGCGCGCCAGCCAGGCGATCCTGCGGCGCGGCAGGAACAGGCCGCCGTAGGCGGTCGCCTCGAGATCGTTCATCAGCCGCACGCGCCCGCCGCCGATCAGCCGCTCTAGGCGCTCGCCGCGCACCACCCACGGCAGGTTCGTGGTCTTCACGCGGCCGTCGACGACCGGCCCGGCGATGCCGAACGCCGCGGCGCTCACGCGCTCCCGGCCGCCGGCGAGAAACTCCGCGAGCACCGCCTCGAGCCCGCGGTAGCGCCGGCTGGGAACCGACGCCTCGCGAACCACCGCGAGGCCCCGCGAGCGGTCGACCGCGTAGAGCGCGAGGTTCGTCTTGGTGCCGCCGATGTCACCGGCGAGGACGTGTCTGGCCATCGCTTCTCGACGTTCTCCCGGTCGCTCGCGCCTTGCTCGCCATCCGGCTCGGGATCATCGCGCGGCGGCGGCGCGGTCGAGCCACCAGATCAGCTCCCCCTCGGCCGGCTCGACGCCGAGGATCGGATAGCTCGTTCCGGCCGGCGCCGCCCGATCGACGGGCGTCCGCCGCGCCAGGCAACGCGCCGCGATCGCGCGCTTCTCCCCGCCGGTGACCAGCACCCAGACGCGGTCGGCGGCGTTCAGCAACGGATAGGTGAACGTCATGCGGCGGGTGTTCTTCTGCGGAACCTCGTTCATCACCACCAGGCGCGCGCGCTCCCCGAGCGCCGCCGTGCCGGGAAACAGCGAGGCGGTGTGGCCGTCGTCGCCGAGACCGAGCAGGATCAGATCGAAGGCGGGCAGCGACCCGCGCCGCTTCCTCACCCGCTCCCGGACGATCCGCTCGTACGCCTCCGCATCGCCGCGCTCCGCCGCCATGCGGTGCGCGACGCTCGGCACCTTCGCGAGCAGCGCCCTCTCGGCCATCCCCCAGTTCGATTCGGGATGGTCGGGCGGCACCGCGCGTTCGTCCCCGAAGAACAGCTCGAGACGGCGCCAGTCGACCCGGTCGTAAACCGGCGCCGCCGCCAGCGTCTCGTAGAGCCGCCGGGGCGTCGAGCCGCCCGCGAGCGCGATCGTCACCGCCTCGTCGCCCGGCGCGCGGGACAGCTCGGCGATGCGTTCGGCGACGGCGCGGGCGACGGCCTCGGCATCGGCCAGCACGGTCGTGGAGAACGAGGCGCGGCTCACATCTCGGCCAGGGAGCGCCAGCGGGCCTCGGTGCCCTCGAGGAGGCGGTTGGCCTCGTCGGGGCCGTCGGTGAACGGGTAGTAGTTCGGAAACTGCGGCGGCGGCAGGCTCGCCCAGCCCTGGTGGATGGAGCTGACGAAGCGCCAGGCGCAGTCGACCTCGTCCGAGCGGGTGAACAGCGAGGCGTCGCCGCGCAGCGCGTCGAGCAGCAGCCGTTCGTAGGCCTCGGGCGATCGCTGCTGAAACGCGCGGCCGTAGAAGAAGTCCATGTTCACTTCGTCGAGCTGGACCTTGATGCCGGGCCGCTTGCAAGCGAACGACAGGCTGATGCCCTCGTCCGGCTGGATGCGCAGCACCAGCAGGTTCGAGTTCGCGCGGGCCGCGGCGACCTCGTCGTCCAGCTCGTCGAAGGGGCGGAACAGGCGCATCGGCGGCTGCTTGAAAGTGACGGCGATCTCCGAAACCCGCTTGGCCAGGCGCTTTCCCGAGCGCAGCAGGAACGGCACGCCCGCCCACCGCCAGTTGTCGATCTTGAGGCGCAGCGCCACGTACGTCTCGGTCGTCGATTTCGGGCCAACGCCCTCCTCCTGGCGATAGCCCTTGACGCCCTGGCCGTTCTGCTCGCCGACCCCGTACTGGCCGCGCACCGTCGAGACGGCGACCTGCTTGCGCGTGAGCGGCTCGAGCGCGCGCAGCACCTTCACCTTCTCGTCGCGGATCGACCGCGCCTCGAGCGCCGAGGGCGGCTCCATGGCGATCAGGCAGAGGAGCTGCAGCATGTGGTTCTGCACCATGTCGCGCATCGTCCCCGCGGTGTCGTAGTAGGCGCCGCGCCGGCCTTCCATGCCGAGCGTCTCGGCCACGGTGACCTGGACGTTGTCGACGTACTTCTGGTTGAACAGCGGCTCGAAGATCGAGTTGCCGAAGCGGAACGACAGGATGTTCTGAACCGTCTCCTTCCCGAGGTAGTGGTCGATGCGGTAGATCTGGCTCTCGTCGAGCACCTTGGTGACGGCCGCGTTGAGCGCGCGCGCGCTGTCGAGATCGCGGCCGAACGGCTTCTCGATGATCACCCGCGACCAGGCCGGGTCGTTCTTGTCGCGGACGAGCCCGGCGGCGACCAGGTTCTGCACGATCACCGTGAAGAACTCGGGCGCGACCGAGAGATAGAAGATGCGGTTACCGGGAAGGCTGCGCTCGCGCTCGATCTCTTCGATGGTTTCCTTCAACGCCTGGAAGGACGCGAGCTTGTCGGCGTCGCCGGCGTGATAGTAGAGGGAGGTCAGCAGCGGATCGCCGGCATCGAGCGCCGCGCCGTCGTGGATCTGCTCGGCGAGCGCCTTGTGCATGCACTCGCGGTACATCGCGTCGCTCATCGGCGTCCGCGAGAAACCGATCACCGCGTAGCGCTCGGGCAGGTAGCCCGCCGCTTGGAGATGGTAGAGCGCGGGGAGGAGCTTGCGCTTGGCGAGGTCGCCCGAAGCGCCGAAGATCACCACCGTCACCGGATCCTTGGCGCGGATCAACTCGAGGCCGGGTTCGCCTCCGCCGTCGCCGCGGCTGGGAGCGACCGAGGCGAGGAGTCGGCCGCCGCTCTCGCTGCCCGTCATCGACGCACTCCCTCCCGCTCGTGAAGCGTGACACGAACCACCGCGGCTTCGCAAGGCGGCCCCGGGGCTCGTGGGGGGCTCGTCGGGTCTACCAGAACTCGAACGCCATCGGACCGTGGGCGCACGACTTCGACGCCGGCTTACGGCGAGCTCGGATCGCCCGCGAGGAATGGCCGGGGACCTTCGTCCTGCCGGACGCGGCCGGGAACCATGCGAGCGGCCGGCCATACTTCTCGGGCATCCCTTACGACTGGCTCGAGGTGCATCCCTGCTCGATCGAGGACGTCCTCGAGTCGATCCGGCACGGCCGACCGATCCTCAGTCTCGATCGCGGGAACGAGATCATGGAGCAGTTGAGCGAGAAGAAGGCTGCGCACGAGGAACGACTAGACGCGCACGGCAATCGGCTTGAAACGCTCGAGACAGATCTCCGAGACATACGCCGCAGCTGGGGGGCGGCAGGGCACGTAGACCCTGGCGATCGTGAACAACGCGACCACTATGGTCAGGGAGATCTGATGGCCGTGACCTACAGGAACATCGTCAGGCTTGGAAGTACTTACGACAAAAACTCGACACTTGACCCGCTTGACCGAGAGCTAGAGCAAGATTCCGCAAGAA